>CBFHYV010000036.1:0-16205 GCA_965660085.1 uncultured Paracoccaceae bacterium | reverse complement strand
AGGCGGAGTTTGACACGACCTGGGGCGCGCAGATCCCCCTGCCCCGCCTGCGCGCGGCGCTCGCCCCGCTGCAAACCGGCATGGACTGGGCCGGGCTGCCCGCGCTGGCCTTTGCGGGCATCGGCGATCCGTCAAAGTTCTTTGCCACCCTGCGGGGCCTTGGCGCGGATCTGCGGCGGGCCGAGGCGCTGGATGACCACCAGCCCTTCACCCCGGCGCTGCTGGCGCGGCTGGAGGCCGAAGCCCGGCAAACCGGCGCGCAAATGGTCACCACGGAAAAAGACGTCGTGCGCCTGCCGCCCGCCTTTCGCCGCAAGGTGCTGACCGTGCCGGTGCGGCTGGGCTTTGACGATCCCGCGCCGCTGGACCGCGCACTGGACGGGCTGTTTCCCGGCTAGGCCGGTGGGCACCTGATGCCCGCCGAAGGGCCGCGCCTATTCGGCGGCCAGCGCCTTGCGGCGGCGGCCAAGGTCCGCGATATCCTCGATCACCCGCGCCATCAGATCCCGGAACGGGGCAAAGCCCGCGTTGGGCCGAATGCTGGCCTCATCCATATACAGGCTGCGGTCGATCTCGATCTGGATGGCGTGGTGGTCCCGCTGGGGGCGGCCATATTGCTGGGTCACGAAGGCGCCGGCAAAGGGGCTGTTGCGCGCCACGCGCAGGCCCGCGCCTTCAAACGCGGCCTGCACCGCATCCGCCAGATCCGCCGCGATGGAGGCGCCGAATCGATCCCCGATCACCACCTCCGGCGCACAGCGGCCGGGCAAGGTTTCGACCGCCTCATGGGGCATCGAATGGCAATCGACCAGGATCGCTTCGCCAAACTGGTTGCGCGCCCGCGCCATCAGCCCCTGCAGCCGCGCGTGATAGGGCGCCCAGTATTGGGCAATCCGGCGGTCAGCCTCGGCGCGGGGCAGCTTGCCCGCATAGATGGGGCGGCCGTTGGCCACCACGCGCGGCACCACGCCCAGGCCAGAGGCGATGCGCGGGTTGTGGCCGTGGCGCGGCACGCCGGCGATCAGCGCCGGGTCCAGCTCTGTCGCGTTGCGGTTGAGGTCCAGATAGGCGCGCGGCACCTCCGCCAGCAGCAGCGGCGCGCCCGCGCGCGGCGCATGGTCAAACAGCTGGTCAACGAAGGCATCCTCGGACGAGCGGATGACATGCGCATCCAGCACGGAGGCGGCCAGGAATTCCGGCAGGTAGGCCCGCCCGCTGTGCGGCGAGGCAAAGACGACCGCTGTCGACAGCTGTTCGGGTTCCAGCAGGGTGTAGGCGCGTCTGCTCATGTCCGCTCTTTCCTGATCCGCAGGTGATCTTAGCCCGATTTTTCTGTTTGCCAAAAGCCCTTGATCCCCGCTTCGACTCTGGGTATAGCCCCGCATCAGGCGCGGCATTCCGCGCCCCGTTTGTTTCGGGGCGCTGCGTGCGCGACGGGCGGTTAGCTCAGCGGTAGAGCACTTCGTTGACATCGAAGGGGTCACTGGTTCGATCCCAGTACCGCCCACCATCACCTGCCCCGGCATCGTCCGGGGCGCCCGCAACACTGGCGCAGACGCGCCGCGATATCAGGAGAGACCCATGAAGGTCAAAAACTCGCTGCGCTCGCTGAAGAACCGCCACCGCGATTGCCGTGTCGTGCGCCGTCGTGGCCGCGTCTATGTGATCAACAAGACCCAGCGGAAGTTCAAAGCGCGTCAGGGCTGATTGCCCGGACCCTTCGCGAAGGTTCCTTTGCGTTGCAATGACCACCCCGAGGGGTGGTTTTTTGCATTTCTGGCCCTGTGAAGATGGCTGTGTCGCCGGCCAGCCCAGCCGAGGCCGTGCGCGCGACGGCAGGCGGGGCACGCCGCCCGCACGATTCGCGCTGACGGCCCGCCCGATGCCCGGCGCAGGTTGCGTCAGTCGTAGCTGCGCTGGTCGTCGATCACCTTGCCATCGCGCGGCAGGCTGTCGGGGGCATGGCGTTCAACCGTGCCGCGCAGCTTCAGAACCTCGGTGACAGAGGCCGCGAAGGCCGCATCATCGCCCTGCTCCGCCTCGACCTGAACGGTCATCACGTCCTGCTCCTGCGCGCGGGTGATGACGATGCGGGCGCGGGCAATCTCGGGGTGGCGGGCGACGAAGGCGGCCACCTGTTCAGGGCGGACGAACATGCCCTTGATCTTGGCAGTCTGATCCGCGCGGCCCATCCAGCCCTTGATGCGCATATTGGTGCGGCCACAGGGGCTTTGCCCCGGCAGCACGGCGCTGAGATCCCCGGTGGCAAAACGCAGCAACGGATAGTCCGGGTTCAGCGTGGTGACCACGACCTCGCCCACCTCGCCTTCTGGCACGGGATCGCCCGTGCCGGGGGTGACGATTTCGACGATCACGCCCTCATCCACGATCATCCCCTCCATCGCGGGGCTTTCATAGGCGATATTGCCCAGATCCGCAGTGGCATAGCATTGCAGGCAGGCAATCCCGCGGTCCGCATAATACTGCCGCAGGGACGGAAACAGCGCCCCGCCGCCCACGGCCGCGCGGCGCAGGCCCAGCGTCAGGCCCAACTCATCCGCCTTTTCCAGGATCAGCTTCAGGTAATCCGGGGTGCCGGCATAGGCCGTGGCACCAACGTCATGGGCCGCGCGGGCCTGAAGCTCTGTCTGGCCGGTGCCTGCGGGGATGACGCGCGCCCCCACGGCCTGCGCGCCGTTTTCAAAGATCATGCCCGCGGGCGTCAGGTGATAGCCAAAGCAGTTCTGCACCACATCGCCATGGCCGATCCCGCAGGCATTCAGAAACCGCCCCATGCGCCACCAGTCATGGCCGGTGCCGCCGGGTTCATACAGCGGGCCGGGGGATTGGAACACATGCGCCACGTTCTGCACCGGAATGCCGCCAAAGGGCGGGTTGGCCTGCTGCCGCGCGCCCAGATCGGATTTGCGCAGCACCGGCAGGTGGCGCAGGTCCTCCAGCGCGGCAACATCGGCGGGCGCCAGCGCGGGATCGGCGGCGCGCAGCCGCGCGATCTGGCCCTGCAGGCGGGACAGTTGATCCGTGGCACGGGCATCCGCGCTGCGGGTTTCAAGCTCATCGAAATAGGTGCTCATGCCACACTCCGTTTTGGGGCCACCCGGCGCGGCGGGCGGTGCAATGATCTAAAACAAGGACAGTCTGGCCAGCGCATGGCCCCCTGCCCGCCATGATGCCCAACACCGCGCCAACCGCCCCGCCCGAAACCCGGACCGACGCCCAGACCGAGGCCCAGACCAAGGCCATGGATGCGCGCATCCGGCTCCATACCGACAGCGCGATCATGGAGGCCGATTTTTCCGATTTTGTCTTTGACAGCTCGGCCACGGTGAACCGGTTCTATGACCGGATCGAGGAGCGCATCTCCGAGACGGGCGAGACGTGGTGGTTCTTTCTGGTCAACCTCTGCGGCACGCGGATCGACAGCGCGGCCTGGTTTGCCTATGCCCGCCGCGGCCGCGCCCTGAACGAGGCGCATTCCATGGGATCGGTGCGGTTTGACGCCTCTGACGAAACGCGGTGGCAGATCGAACGCGCCGCCGAAACCGAAGCCTTTGACCCCAACCTGCACGCCTGCCGAGACAGCGCGCTGGCCCGCATCGCGCAGCTGCCCAACCGCCGCGGCCCCGCCCCCGTCCGGCATGAGCCCACCTATACGGAGGCGGATTTTCACCGACGCGTGCAGTTCCACACTGATACCGGGATCATGGAGGTCGATTTTTCCCATGTCACCTTTCACCACCGCGCCGATGTGGACGGGTTCTACGACCATATCGAACAGCGCATTGGGGACACTGGCCGGCGCTGGTTCTTTCTGATCAACTATGAAGGCACCCGGATTCTGCCCGCCGCCTGGGTGCGCTTTGCCGATCGCGGCAAGCGGCTGAACCGCGCATCTTCGCTGGGCACGTTGCGCTATGCGCCCGGATCGGAAACCGAGGCCGACATCCGCCTGCGCGCCGAAAGCCAGGAGTTCCGCCCCAACATCCGCAACACCCGTGACGAGGCGCTGGCGGCCATCCGCGATATGCAGGACGCAGCCCAAGGCTGACCCTTTCCGCGCGGGGCCTCAGGCCAGCCACCGCTTGCGGCGGCGATAGCTGCGCACGTCACGAAAGCTCTTACGGCCTTCGTCGGACATGCCGAGGTAGAATTCCTTGACGTCGGCATTTTCGCGCAGGTCGGCGGCGCGGCCTTCCATCACAACGCGGCCGTTTTCCAGGATATAGCCCTGATGCGCGTAGCGCAGGGCCACGTTGGTGTTCTGTTCGGCCAGCAGAAAGCTGACGCCTTCGTTTTCATTGACGGATTTCACGATCTCGAAGATCTGTTCCACCAGCTGCGGCGCCAGGCCCATGCTGGGTTCATCCAGCAGCACGGTTTCAGGCCGGCTCATCAGCGCGCGGCCAATGGCTGTCATCTGCTGTTCCCCGCCAGAGGTATAGCCCGCCTGCGATCGGCGGCGTTCCTTCAGCCGGGGGAAATAGTCATAGACCATCTGCAAGTCCGCCTCGATGGCGCCCTTGCCGTCGGCGCGGGTATAGGCGCCCGTCAGCAGGTTTTCCTCCACCGTCAGGTGGGCAAA
Organism: uncultured Paracoccaceae bacterium; assembly: GCA_965660085.1. GTDB lineage: Bacteria > Pseudomonadota > Alphaproteobacteria > Rhodobacterales > Rhodobacteraceae > CBFHYV01. The sequence goes on along the minus strand of CBFHYV010000036.1, from coordinate 11,602 downwards.
GCAATGACGCCCCTCCATCACCTGGATCACGCCTTTCTTCACCAATGCGGCGGGGTCCAGATCCTGCACGCTTTCACCGCGATAGATGATGCTGCCTTTGGTGACCTCGCCACGTTCGGAATGCAGCAGGTTGGAAATGGCCTTCAGCGTGGTGGTCTTGCCCGCGCCATTGCCGCCCAGCAGCGCCGTGATCCCGCCCTTGGGCACCGAGAGCGAGACGCCCTTCAGCACAAGGATGACGTGATTGTAGATCACCTCGATATTGTTGACCTCCAGAAGGGTCTCCGGGGCGTTTTGGGCATCAAGCATCTTTGGATCTCCGTTCATGCCGGGCCGGCCGGTTGGCGCGGCAGCCCCCGCCCACCCGCAAGGCGCGGGCGGGGGCGCGTTCAGTGCCGTGAGGGCGGATCAGCCCTCGCAGGCATCGTTCACGGGCCAGGGCGCGTTGGCGGTGGCGTATTCGGCGGCCTTTTCCTGCTCCAGCGCGCGGATGGCATCGGATTCCGGCATCAGGTGATCAGACACCTTGATGAATTTCGCGCCATCCCATTCCAGCATCCAGCCACCGGAATGGCCGGTGTGATCCGCACAAGAGGTGGAGAAGGGCGGCACCATGCCGGTCATCCCCAGCTCTGCCAGGCGCTCTTCGGTCACGTTGAGGTTTTCCAGGCCCCAGCGCAGTTCGGCCGGGGTCACCATCGCATTGCCGAAATGTTCCTGCGCGGTGCGGATGCCTTCGGCCAGGATCATGGAGATCACCAGACCGCGGGAATAGAATACGCCCTGCATCTCTTCCTCGTTGGACATGCTCAGGCCCGCGTCCACCACATGCTGCTGGATGTCGGCCATCACCGGCGCGTCCATGTTGGGGAAGGACCAGGAGATGGACTTGTAGCCCTTGCCCTGTTCACCGACCAGGCGCAGGTCCGCATCATGGCCGGACCACCACACGCCCAGCATGTTTTCCATGGGATAGCGGGTCTTGACCGCTTCGGTGATGGCGCCGGCGTTCATCGCGCCCCAGCCCCACATCACAACGTAATCCGGACGCTGGCGGCGGATCTGCAACCACTGCGCGGACTGGTTCTGCATTTCCTTCAGGCCGACGGGAATGGGCAGCAGTTCAAAGCCCAGCTCGGCGGACTTCTGCTCCAGGAAGGGCAGTGGTTCCTTGCCGTAGGGGTGGTCCAGGTGCAGGAAGGCGATCTTCTTGCCGCTGAGGTCCCCCTGGCCCTGCAGATATTGCAGGATCATCGACGCGCCATCCCAGTAGGACGACGGCGTGTTGAACGCCCACTGGAACACCTTGCCATCCGCCATGGGCGAGAAGCCGTAGCCCGGCGCCAGGATCGGGATCTGGTCAATGTTGGACTTCGGCAGAACCTGCAGCGTGATGCCGGTGGACCACGGCTGGGTCACGATGGCGCGGCCCTTGGTCTTTTCATAGCATTCCACGCCCTTTTCGGTGGAATAGCCGGTTTCGCATTCCTCGAAATCAACCTCGACCCCGCCGATGCCGCCATCCCGGGCGTTCAGCATCAGCATGTAATCCCGCTGGCCGTTCATCAGCGGGATGCCCGTGGCCGCGAACGGGCCGGTGCGATAGGCAAGGTTGGGCGCATAGAGGCCTTCGGCAGTGGCGGCCGTGCCCAGGGCGGCGGCCATCACCGTGGCTGCGGCCAGTTTGACGAATTGTTTCATGGAGTTCCTCCCAGTTGGATATGTCCGGTTTGCCCGGCTTGTGTTGGGCCCGCCGCACCTAGTGCGGGAAGGGCCAGATAATGAGCTTTTCGCGGATCAGCGCCCACAGCCGTGCCAGGCCATGTGGTTCAATGATCAGGAAAAAGACGATCAGGCTGCCCACGATCATGATGTTGAGATGTTCGACCATGGCAGAGGACACCGGGATGCCCAGGGCCTCCGGCACGATGTTGAGCACCACGGGCAGGCCCACGATCAGGATCGCGCCCAGGTAATTCCCCAGGATCGATCCCAGCCCGCCGATGATGGCAATGAACAGGATGCGGAAGGACAGCGGGATGTCAAAAAGGTTCGGCTCTGCCGCGCCGCGCCACATGAAGACGAACAGCGCCCCCGACACACCCACCACATAGGAGGACACGGCAAAGGCGGTCAGCTTGGATTTCATCAGGTTGATGCCGATCAGCTCCGCCGCGATGTCCATGTCCCGCGTGGCCTTCCAGGTGCGGCCCAGGTTCCCGCGGGTAAGGTTGATGCACAGCCAGGTCATCAGCGTGACCACCCCCAGCACCACATAGTATTGCGTCAGGGATGAGGCCTGCGGCCCGGCGACGAACAGGCCGAAGATGTCCAGATTGGGCACCTGGATTGCGCCGGAGGCGTTGTAGTTATACAGCCACGCCCATTTTTCGAACAGCCAGACCAGGAAGAACTGCGCCGCCAGCGTTGCGATGGCCAGGTAGAACCCCTTGATCCGCAGGCTGGGGATGCCGAACATCACGCCGATGCCTGCGGAAAACACGCCTGACAGCAGGATCGCCACGATCGGGTTCAGCCAGGGCATCAGCGTGACCATCTTGTAGCACGCATAGGCCCCCACCCCCATGAAGGCCGCGGTGCCCAGGCTCAGCTGTCCGGCATAGCCCGTCAGGATGTTCAGCCCGAGCGCGGCCAGCGAATAGATCATGATGGGGATCAGCAGCGTCTGAAAGGTGAACTCGCTGGCTGTCAGCGGAAAGACCACCCAGGCCAGCACCATCACCACCGCCAGCAGCACCGCATCCTGCCGGACGGGGAACAGCGCCTGATCGGCCTGATAGCTGGTCTTGAATTGTCCTGCGGTTCTATAAAACATGCCTGTCTTTCCTTGTATGCGCCGCCCTGGGCGCGCGTCAGCGGCGCGGGGTCCGGCGGATCAGCCGCCGGCCGTGTCTTCTGCGTGGTTGCGGGGGCGGCTGGTGGTGGGGCGGGCGTAGCCCGTCACCTCGCAATGGCGGGCGCACCAGGTGTAGGCCCAGATGCCAAGCCCCGCACCCAGGGCGGCCAGGACCATCGCGGTGACCATGCGCCCCGGCGCCTGCGGATCCGCCGTCAGCGCCAGGTAGCCGAAAGCCCAGAACCCCGACCAGGCGACAACGTTCAGAGTGGCAATCAGTTTGGCCATGGGAATGCTCCTGCCTGCGCTAGACACGTTCAATGATCTTTTCGCCGAACAGGCCCTGCGGGCGGAACAGCAGCACGATCAGCGCCAGCACGAAGGCAAACCATGTCTCTGTATTGCCGCCCAGCAGGGGCTGGCCCCAGTAGATCTCGAACAGCTTTTCCAGCATGCCGATCATCAGGCCACCGATGATGGCGCCAGAGATGCTCTCCAACCCGCCCAGCATCAGCACCGGCAGCGCCTTGTAGGCGATCACCTCAAGGGCAAAGCTGACCCCGGCGCGCGCGCCCCAGGCAATGCCCGTGACCAGCGCAATGATGCCCGCGATGAACCACACCAGCACCCAGATGGTCTGCAGGCTGATGCCCACGGACAGCGCGGCCTGATGGTCATCGCCCAGCGCGCGCACGGCGCGGCCCATGCGGGTCTTGTTCAGGAACAGGATCAACCCCACCACCAGCACGCCGGCCACGGCCACGGCGGTGATGTCCTTCTGCTCCAGGATCAGCAGACCGCCCCAGGGTTCCAGCACGAAGCTGCCCGTGGGAATGCCCAGTTCCTCGGTGATCATCACCTTGTTTTCGCCGCCGAAGATGATCTCGCCAAAGCCGATCAGGAACAGCGTGATCCCGATGGTGGCCATGAACAGGATGATGTCGGGCTGGCCCACCAGCGGGCGCAGCACGATCCGTTCAATGCTGACCGCCAGGATGAACATGACGCCAAGGCTCAGCACCACGGCGATCCAGGCCGGCACGCCCATGCTGTGCAGCCCCACCAGCGTCAGGGCTGCGAAGACCACCATGATGCCCTGGGCAAAGTTGAAGATCCGGCTGGACCGGAAGATCAGCACGAAGCCCAGCGCGATCAGCGCATAAAGGATCCCCGAGACCAGACCTTCCCACAGCACCTGCAACAGGAAGTCCGGCGCCGCGATCATGTCGGCAAAGGGGGCGATGAAGATGTCGTTGAACATTTCTGTGTGTCCTTCTGTCAGGCGGGCCGGATCAATGCGGCACGCCCAGATAGGCGTCGATCACGTCCTGGTTGTTGCGCACCTCGTCGGGGGTGCCGTCGCCGATCTTCTTGCCGTAATCCATCACAACGACCCGGTCGGACAGGTCCATGACCACGCCCATGTCATGTTCGATCAGGCAGATCGTGGTGCCGAATTCATCGTTCACATCCAGGATGAAGCGGCTCATGTCCTCTTTCTCCTCAACGTTCATGCCCGCCATCGGCTCATCCAGCAGCAGGATGGACGGCTCCGCGGCCAGCGCACGGGCCAGTTCCACGCGCTTTTTCAGGCCATAGGGCAGACGGCCCACCGGGGTCTTGCGGATGTTCTGGATCTCAAGGAAATCAATGACCTCCTCCACCTTTTCGCGGTTGGCCAGTTCCTCGGCCTGGGCCGCGCCCCACCAGATGGCCTGGGACAGGATGGAGGCGTTCATATGCGTCAGCCGCCCGGTCATCACGTTGTCCAGCACGGTCATGCCCTCGAACAGGGCAATGTTCTGGAAGGTGCGCGCCACCCCCATGCGGGCGACCTCATAGGGCTTCATCGGCGGACGCTTCGCGCCCTTGTACCAAAGCTCACCCTCCGACGGCGTATAAAAGCCAGAGATCACATTGAGCATCGAGGACTTGCCCGCCCCGTTCGGGCCGATGATCGCGCGGATTTCGCCCTCGCGGATGTCAAAGGAGATGTCGTTGATCGCCACCACCCCGCCAAAGCGCAAGGTGATGTTGCGCAGGTCCATCAGAACCCCGCCGATCTTGCGGCCATCGGCGGTGAGATAGCCTGCGTCCGGGTCGTCTTTGGGTGTCATCACTGCATCCATGTCTTGTCCCCCTTGCGGCTCGGGCGCCGGGTCACGGGATGGCGGGCGGGGCGATCCGCGCAGCGGGAGCGTCGTCCCGTCATTCCGCGGCCACCTGCGGGCTGGAAATCGGCATCACCTTGGCATCGCAAATCTGAAGCGTGGCGCGGATCTTGCCCTTGCGCCCGTCCTCATAGGTCACCTCGGTTTCGGTGTAGATCTCGGCCGATCCGTCATACAGCGCGCCCACCAGGTCGGCGAACTTCTCGCCAATGATCTTGCGGCGCACCTTGCGGGTGCGGGTCAGTTCGCCATCGTCGGCGTCCAGTTCCTTGTGCAGCACCAGAAAGCGATGCACCTGGCACCCCGCCAGCATCTCGTCCTGCGCGACAGAGGCATTCACCTCCTCCACATGGGACCGGATCATCTCCAGCACACGCGGGTGGCCGGCCAGTTCCTGGTAGGACGCATAGGCGATGTTGTTGCGTTCCGCCCAGTTGCCCACCGCCGTCAGGTCAATGTTGATGAAGGCGCAGCAGCGGTCCTGCCCGGCACCAAACACCACGGCCTCCAGGATGTTGGGGTAGAATTTCAGCTTGTTCTCAACGTATTTCGGCGCAAACAGGCGGCCGTCCGCCATCTGGCCCACGTCCTTGGCCCGGTCGATGATGCGCAGATGGCCGCTGCTTTCCTCGATGAAGCCGGCATCGCCCGTGGCCACCCAGCCCTCTGCATCCTTGGTGTCGGCGGTGCTTTCGGGGTTCTTGTAATATTCCACGAAGGTGCCGGGGCTGCGGTAGAACACCTCGCCATTCTCGGCGATGCGGATCTCCACACCCGGGCTGGGCACGCCCACCGTGTCGGACCGCACTTCGCCGTCGGGCTGCTGCGTGATGAACACGCTGGCCTCCGTCTGGCCATAGAGCTGTTTCAGGTTGATCCCCAGGGAGCGGTAGAAATCGAATATCTCCGGCCCGATCGCCTCGCCCGCGGTATAGCCCACCCGCACCCGCGAAAACCCCATGGAGTTCTTCAGCGGGCCAAAGATCACGAATTCCCCCAGCGCATAGATCAGCCGGTCCAGCGTTCCCACCCGGGCGCCATCCAGCAGCGCAGGGCCAACCTTGCGCGCGTGATCCATGAAAAAGGCAAACAGCCGCCGCTTCAGCCGCCCGGCATCCTCCATGCGGATCATGATCTGGGTCAGCTGGGTTTCAAACACCCGCGGCGGCGCGAAGTAATAGCTCGGCGCGATCTCGCGCAGATCGGTCATCATGGTCTCGGGGCTTTCGGGGCAGTTCACGCAGAACCCCGTCCAATAGGCCTGCCCGATGGAGAAGATGAAATCCCCCACCCAGGCCATGGGCAGATAGGCCAGAACCTCATCATTGCTGCGCAGACCGTCAAATTGCGCGCTGGCCTTGGCGGTCTCGATGATGTTGCGGTTGGACAGCACCACGCCCTTGGGCTTTCCCGTGGTGCCAGAGGTATAGAGCATCACGCAGGTGTCGTCATAGCCCAGCGCATCGCGGCGGCGGTGCAGTTCTGGCGTGAACTCATCGCGCGCGGCGCGGCCCTGGTCCTGCACATGGCTGAACTGGTGCAGCTGGCTGTGGTCATATTTCCGCAGGCCGCGCGGGTCGATGTAGATCAGATGTTCAAACTGGTGCAGGTGCTCCTGGATCTCGATGACCTTGTCGACCTGCTCCTGATCGGCGGCGATGATGAACCGCGCCCCGCAATGGCTAAGCACATATTCCATCTCCTCGGCCACGGCGTCCTGATACAGCGGCACGGGAATCGCCCCGACAGATTGCGCCGCGACGATGGACCAATACAGATAGGGCCGGTTCCGCCCGATCACCGCCACGAAATCCCCCGGCGCCACGCCCAGGTTCAACAGCCCCAGCGCCAGCGCCTCGACCTCCGCGGCGGTGTCCGCCCAGGTCCAGCTTTGCCAGATGCCGTATTCCTTCTCCCGATAGGAAGGCTTGTCGCCGAATTGCTCGGTGTTGCGCAAAAGAAGGCCGGGGACGGACTGCGGCTGTGCCGCGCCCTGCGTCGATGGTGCCAAAATGTCTCCTCCCAGATGCCCGTCATTGCAGGCGGGCCGCGTTGGCGCGGCTCTGTCCGTATTAGGACGCGGTTGACACTGGCGGTCAACTTTTTCGTGATGTTTTCCAAAACCCAACGAATTGTAACAGCCCCGCCAAGCCGCTTTGCCGACGCGGGCGGGGATGCTAGGCCAAGGCCAAGATGCCCCCGATCCGCCCCCCCATCCCTGACCCCATCCATACAGACGCGCTGACACAGGCCGGGCTGAACCTGATCCAGCAGGCGCTGACGATCTATGACCGTGACCTGCGGCTGGCCCGCTGCAACCGCCGGTTCCAGGAGATGTTCGATCTGCCCGTGGCGCTGACGGAACCGGGCGCGGCCTTTGAGGATACCGTGCGCCACCTGGCCCGGCGCGGGGAATATGGCGCGCTGGATGACCCCGAAGGATTCGTGCAGGACCGGGTGCGCACCGCCCTGGCCTTTCAGCCCCATTACATGGAACGCACCCGCGCCAATGGCCGCACCATCAGCGTTGAGGGCACCCCCCTGCCCCAAGGCGGCTGGGTCACGGTCTATACCGACATCACCCAGACCCGCACGCAGGAGGCGCTGCTGCGCAGCCGGTCAGAGGTGCTGTCCGAGGAAGTGCTGCGCCACGCCACCACTCTGGCCGCTACCAACCGCGAACTGGCCGCCACCGTCGCCGCGCTTGAGGAAACCAAGCGCCAGCTGACCGAGACAGAGGCCCGGACCCGCCTGACCGCGGAGATGATGCCCGCCCATATCGCCCATGTGGACGGGGACGGGCGCTATACCTATTCCAACCGGCGGCTGTCCTCTGTCATGCCGGGGCGGCCATCGGACATCATCGGCCGCCCCATTGCGGACGTGCTGGGGCCGGACAGCTTCGCCCGTGTGGCGCCGCATCTGGCCGCGGCCCGCGATGGGCGGCAAAGCACGTTTGAATTCACCGATACCATCAGCTCTCGGCGCATTCGGGCGGTGTTCACGCCCGACGGGCAGGGCAGCGGCGTCTATATCCTGTCCCTCGACGTGACAGAGGAAACCCAGGCCCGCGCCGCGCTGCAACAGACCCGGCGGCGCGAAATGGCCGCGCAGCTGACCTCCGGGCTGGCGCATGATTTTTCCAACCTGCTGACGATCATCCTGGGGATGCAATCCAAACTGGCGCAGATGGATCTGGGCGCCGCGGCGGAAGAGCTGATCTGCGCCACGCGGCAGGCCGCCGAACGCGGCGGCGGGCTGCTGAACCGCATTGCGGACATTTCCGGCCCGCGGGACTACCGGCCCGAACCGATGCGGCTTGCCCCCTTTCTGAATGATCTGCACCTGCTGGCCAGCGCGTCGCTGCCCGATGACCTGACCCTGACCCTGCGGGATGAAACCCGGGGCGCGGTGCTGCTGGACCCGGCCATGTTGCAGGACAGCCTGCTGAACCTGATCCTGAACGCGCGCGATGCCTGCGCCGGCGCCGGGCGGATCGACCTGCATGTGCGCCCCGTGCGTGACACCTGGCTGCTGTTCGAGGTCAGCGATACCGGCCCCGGCTTCACGGACACTGCCCTGCGCCGCGGGCTGGACCCGTTCTTTACCACCAAGGGGCGCGCGGGCACCGGCCTGGGCCTGGCGATGGTCTATGACATGGCCAAGCTCGCCGGTGGCGAAGTGCGGCTGGCCAACGGGCCGCAAGGCGCCCGCGTGACCCTGCGCCTGCCCCTGCGGCCCGCCCCCACCGCCGCAGCACCCGGCCTTGTCCTACTGGTGGAGGATGAGCCGGCCTTGCGCGCCTCCATCCGGGCGATGCTGACGCAGCTGGGCCATAGCGTGATCGAGGCCGCAAGCGCGGAAGAGGCCGAAAGCCTTGCGCGCACCCTGCCCGACATCGGTTTCATCCTGTCTGACATCGGGCTGGAAGGGCCGCGCACCGGGGTGGATCTGGCGCGCTGCCTGCCCGATCACCGCGTCCGGCTGATGACGGCGCTGCCCGCCGATCACCCCACCCGGCAAGAGGCCGCCGCCTTGGCGCCCGTGCTGGGCAAGCCGTTTTCGCCCGCACAGCTGGCAGGATTTCTGGCTGAGACTGCCGATCCCGGAGCCGCCCCATGACACAGCCCCTGGTCACGATTCTTGATGACGAGCCCGCGATCCGCGCCATCCTGACCGATGCGCTGGAAGAGGCCGGCTTCCGCACGCTCAGCTTTGCCCGCGCCACGGAGTTCGAGGCCGCCTTGCGCCGCATGACCCCGGATGTCTGCCTGGTGGATCTCAGCCTGCCGGACCGGGACGGGCTGAGCCTGGTGCACCGGCTGGCGCTGGAACAGGGCGCGACCGTCATCATCATTTCCGGCCGCGCGCAGGTGCAGGACAAGATCACCGGGCTGGAACTCGGCGCGGATGACTACATCATCAAACCCTTTGACCCTGCCGAGGTTGTGGCGCGCATCCGCGCCCGGTTGCGCGGGGCGCAGCCCGCGGCCCCCACAGGCCAGACCGCCCGGTTCGACGGCTGGACCGCGCATTTCGACCGCTTCGCCCTGGTCAGCGACGCGGGGGCGGAGGTCGGCTTTTCCAATGCCGAGGCCGCGGTGCTGCGCCTGTTCCTGACCTCACCCAAACGTCTGCTGACCCGCACCCAGATGCAGGAGGCCCTGGGCAGCGGCGCGGGAGAGAGCTTTGACCGCGCGATGGATGTGCGTATCTCTCGCCTGCGGACGAAACTGGGCGAAGACCCAAAGAACCCCCGCCTGATCAAGACGATCTATGGCGCGGGATATATCTTCGTGGGCGATGTCACCTGGCTGTGACCCCTGCGCGGCCGGGCTGGCCGCGCGGCCTCAACCGGCTTGCCGGCACACAGGCCCATGTGCCGCGGTCCCCCGCCGCGCCCCAAGGGCATCCGCCACCCGCCAGCCGGCGCGTTACGCCACAGGCTCAGCGGCGAATCGCAGCTTCAGGATGTTGTCCTGCCCCTCGCGCCGGAAACTCATTCCATCACACAGCTGGGTGATGATCAGCCAGCCATAGCCACCCTCACGCAATTCCTCGGCGCTGCGCGGGGGGGGCAGCGGCTGCGCAGGCGGCAGCGGCTGGCGATCTGGCGGGGTGCCATTGTCCTTGATCTGCGCCTCGATCCCGGCGCCGCTGAGGCGCAGTTCCAGGTCGATCCAGCCATCCTCGCACCCCGCCAGGGCATGTTCGACGACATTGTTCAACGCCTCGGCCAGCCCCAGTTCCACCCGGCCCAGCGTGTCACGGGACATGCGCAACCGCCGCAAGGCATCGACAGCGTCGCCCAGCACCGAACGCACGGCCATGGGGCGCGGGGCAATCGTGCGGTGCAGCACCACCTGTGCGGCCCTGGGCGGGGGCGCCATATCCATAACGGGCGGCGCCATGGTCAGTCCGCGTGAACGGCCAGCGCCGTTTCGACATCACGGTGAATGGTGAACACCATGTCCATGCGGGTCAGGTCGAACAGGCGATCGACATTCTCCGTCAACCCCGCCAGTTCCAGGGATTGATACCTGTCCAGCCGCCGCATCGCGGCCACGATGGCGCCCAGCCCGCTGGAATCGACGAAATCCACCTGGCTCATGTCCAGGATGATCCGGGGACCGTTTCCGGCGCTTTCATTCCAGAACGCATCGCGAAAGCGAATCGCGTTGGCCGCGTCGATCCGCGCCTCCTGGACAGTAATGACAAGGGCGGGCCCGGCCCGCCGTGACGTAAGGTTCATCTGCCACCCTCCTGCTGAACATGGCCGGAGGCTAGACGCCAAACCTTTCCATTCGGTATTGAACCCTTGGTTCAGAGGGAGGGCATGATGCAGGACGTGGTCATCACAGGGGCGGCACGCACCGCCATGGGCGGGTTTCAGGGCGCGTTTTCCGCCGTCACCGCCGCGGAACTGGGCGGCACCGCGATTCGCGCCGCATTGGACGGGGCCGGCAGCCCCGCGGTGGATGAGCTGCTGATGGGCTGCGTGTTGCCCGCCGGGCAGGGCCAGGCCCCCGCGCGCCAGGCGGGCTTTGCCGCCGGGCTGCCGCAGGACGTGCCCGCCACCACGGTCAACAAGATGTGCGGATCGGGGATGAAGGCCGCCATGATGGCCTTTGACCGGCTGGCGCTGGGCGATGCCGACACCATCGTTGCCGGCGGGATGGAGAGCATGACCCGCGCGCCCTACCTGCTGCCCGGGATGCGCGGCGGTGCGCGGATCGGCCATGCCGCGGCACAGGATCACATGTTCCTGGACGGGCTGGAGGACGCCTATGACAAGGGCCGCCTGATGGGCACCTTCGCGGAGGATTGCGCCAGCGCCTTCCAGTTCACGCGCGAAGCGCAGGATGCCTATGCGCTGGAGTCGCTGTCGCGCGCGCTGGCGGCGCAACAGGCCGGCCACCTGGCGGCGGAGATCGCCCCCATGACCCTGCGCACCCGCCGTGGCGAACAGCAGATCACCGCGGATGAACAGCCCGCCACCGCCCGGCCCGAAAAGATCCCGCATCTGAAACCGGCCTTCCGCGAAGGCGGCACCGTGACGGCGGCCAACAGCTCC
>CBFHYV010000035.1:13258-16787 GCA_965660085.1 uncultured Paracoccaceae bacterium | reverse complement strand
GACGCGGCCCCCGCCCCGGCGGCGGACCAGATCGAAAACCTGGCCGCCCATCCCGGCGCCGTGACCTCGCCCATGGTCGGCACGATCTATATGCAGTCCGAGCCCGGCGCGCGGCCCTTCGTGACCGTGGGCGCCACGGTCAACGAAGGCGATACGCTGCTGATCGTCGAAGCCATGAAGACGATGAACCACATTCCGGCCCCCCGCGCCGGCACGATCAAGCGGATCCTGGTGGACGATGGGGCGCCCGTTGAATACGGCGCACCTCTCGTGATCCTGGAATGAGGCCGGGAATGTTCGACAAGATCCTGATCGCCAACCGGGGCGAGATTGCGCTGCGCGTGATCCGCGCCTGCCGCGAAATGGGCATTGCCTCCGTGGCGGTGCATTCCACGGCGGATGCCGATGCCATGCATGTGCGCATGGCCGATGAAACCATCTGCATCGGCCCGCCCAGCTCTGCCCAGAGCTATCTGTCCATCCCTGCCATCATCTCGGCCTGCGAGGTGACGGGCGCGCAGGCGATCCACCCGGGCTACGGGTTTCTGTCGGAGAACGGGCGCTTCGTTCAGGCCATCGAGGATCACGGGCTGACCTTCATCGGGCCAAGCGCGGAGCACATCCGCATCATGGGGGACAAGATCACTGCCAAGGACACGATGAAGGCGCTTGGCGTGCCTTGCGTGCCCGGCAGCGAAGGCGGCGTGGCGGACCTGGAGGATGCCCGGCGCGTTGCGCATGAGATCGGCTATCCCGTCATCATCAAGGCGACAGCCGGCGGCGGCGGCCGGGGGATGAAGGTGGCGCGGTCGGACTCGGATATCGACACCGCCTTTGGCACCGCCCGGTCAGAGGCCAAAGCGGCCTTTGGGAATGACGAAGTCTACATTGAGAAATACCTGACCACGCCCCGTCATATCGAGGTGCAGATCTTTGGCGATGGCAAGGGCCAGGCCGTGCATCTGGGCGAGCGCGACTGTTCCCTGCAGCGCCGCCACCAGAAGGTGCTGGAGGAAGCCCCCGGCCCCAGCATCACCCCGGAAGAGCGCGCGCGCATCGGCGCCACCTGCGCCGAGGCCGTGGCCCGTATGGGCTATTCCGGCGCGGGAACCATCGAATTCCTGTATGAAAACGGCGCGTTCTATTTCATTGAGATGAACACGCGCCTGCAGGTGGAACATCCCGTGACGGAGGCCGTGTTCGGCGTTGACCTGGTGCGCGAACAGATCCGCGTGGCGGCGGGGCATCCGCTGAGCTTCACCCAGCAGGATCTGGTGCTGAACGGCCATGCCATCGAGGTGCGGATTAACGCGGAAAAACTGCCGAACTTCGCGCCAAGCCCCGGCAAGATCACCCAGTATCATGCGCCCGGTGGCTTGGGCGTCCGGATGGATTCCGCGCTCTATGACGGCTATCGGATCCCGCCCTATTATGACAGCCTGATCGGCAAGCTGATCGTGCATGGCCGCAACCGGAAAGAGGCCCTGGCCCGTCTGCACCGCGCGCTTGGCGAATTGATCGTGGATGGGGTGGACACCACGCTGCCGCTGTTCCACGCCCTGCTGCAGGAACCGGACATCCACACGGGCACATACAACATCCACTGGCTGGAACAGTGGCTGGAAAAACAGGCGCCGCGGGGCTGATAGCGGCGGATGGAACAGATCACGCCCGAGTTGCTGCTGAATGCCTACCGGGCGGGACTTTTCCCAATGGCCGAACATCAGGACGACCCGGAACTGTTCTGGGTCGATCCGCGCCGCAGGGGCATCTTTCCGCTGGACGGCTTTCACATCTCGCGCAGCCTGGCGCGCCGCTTGCGGCAGGACCCGTTTCAGGTGACGCTGGATGCGGATTTTTCAGGGGTGATGCGCGGCTGTGCCGACCGCACTGTAACTTGGATCAACGCTCCGATCATGTCGCTCTATGCGGAATTGCATCACCGCGGGCATGCCCATTCCATTGAACTGTGGGACGGCAAGGCGCTGGTGGGCGGTGTCTATGGCGTGACGATCGGCGCGGCATTTTTCGGGGAAAGCATGTTTTCGCGCCGCCGCGATGCCTCAAAAATCGCGCTGGCCTGGCTAGTGGATCATCTGGCGCAAAGCCGCTTTCGCCTCTTTGACACGCAGTTTCTGACGCCGCACCTGGCCTCGCTTGGTGCGCTGGAAGTCCCGCGCAGCCAGTATCGCGCCATGCTGGCGGATGCCTTGGCCCAGCATGCCCAATTTGGGGTTCCGCCGTTGCCCTGCAGCGGTCAGGAGGTTGTGCAGCGCATCGCCCAGACGTCATAGCGCGGGTGGTCCATGGCGTGCAGGGCGGGGGAGGACGCGATGATCCAGCCCTCGAAAACCGGCGTGTCGCTGCTGGTTTCAGTCACCTGGATGGCGACATAGGCATCCCCCGTGGGATTGTCCGCCGGATAGCGGCAGTCCTCCACGGCGACGGTGATCCGCCCCAGCCGGCCCCAGGCGCCATTGCGCAGCGTCACTTCCTCAACGCGGCCGTTCAGCTTGTCCAGGATCCGCAGCACCGCGCCCGTGCCGCTGGCGGCGCTGTCCTGCGCCGCAACGGGCGTGGCGGCGCAGAGGCCGCCCAGCAGCGCGGCAAACAGCGCAAGCCGCATCATTCGCCCCCGTCGCCGCCACCGCCGACATACCGCAGCAGCAGCGTGATCAGGCTGACAGCCCCCTGGGTGTCAAAGATCTCATCCCCGTCAGAGAAATAGAAGGGCGATCCGCCCGGCGAGATCTCGACGAAATTGCCGCCCAGCAGCCCTTCGGAGGAGATCAGCACCGCGCTGTCATCCGGCACCTGCACGGACTCGTCCAGCGCCAGGACGGTGCGCGCGCGGAAGGTCTCCGGGTCCAGCTCCAGCGCCGCGACGGTGCCCACCTTGACGCCGGCAAGCCGCACATCGCTGCCCACGCTGACCCCTTCCACAGAGCGGAACTGCGCCTGCAGCGTGTAGCCGCCATCCCGCAGGCTCAGCCCCGCGGTGGAGGTCATGACCACACCAAACGCAATGGCCACGGCCAGAACGACGGCGCCGACGAGACTCTCGATCAGGGTCTGGTTCATGTTATTCCGGCACCCAGGCTTCGTAATCCTTGCGATCGGCGGGTTTGGCGTGGCGCAGCGATCCGGCAGGCGCATAGGCCAGCGCGGTTCCGGTCAGGTTTTCGCTATGGGGCTGTTCCCAGGCCTTGTGCGGCAGCGGCGCCGTGGTGGGCGGCTCGGCATAGGTGTGGTGCAGCCAGCCGTGCCAATCCGGGCTAACGCGGGAGGCTTCGATCTCACCATTGAAGATCACCCAGCGGCGCTTCTTGTCGGCAGTCTCGTAGAAGATGTTGCCTTGCTCATCTTCACCAACCTTGCGGCCGTTGCGCCAGGTAAAGAGCTGGGTGCCGATCGTCTGCCCGTTCCACCAGGTCACCGCCCGCAGCAGCGTGTTCAGAAAGCTCATGGCCGACTCCATCCAAGTTCGCCCCAGATATGACGCAAGGGGCCGGCCACGTCCAGTGCGGGG
>CBFHYV010000035.1:0-13248 GCA_965660085.1 uncultured Paracoccaceae bacterium | reverse complement strand
CCAGCGTCGCTCGCCGCCTCTGACGCAGACGCGCAGGGGACCTCGGAGCGGCTCGCAGCAATGGCGCCTAGCCAGCGAGCCGTACGAGGGCGCTTCGCCGCCCAGCTCCTCGAGCTGGTCGGCCGTGGCGGCGCCGGGCACCAGCGCGGTGACTTCGATCTCGATCAGGTATTTGGGATCGATCAGGGTGCATTGCACCATGGTGGAGGCCGGCGGATGCGCGCCGAATGTGTCACGCAGGATCGGCCAGCATGGTTCAAAATCAGCGCGATCGGGCAGGTAATAGGTCACGCGTACAACATCGGCAAAACTCGCCCCCGCACGCTCCAGCGCGGCGCCGATGGTATGCAGCGCACCCTGGCACTGCTCCTGCACGGTCTCGCCCTGCCCCACCGTGCCGGAGACAAAGACAAAGCCGCCCGCAACCACGGCGCGGCAATAGCCGACTTTGGATTCAAAGGCCCCGCCAGAGGACAGTCTTTCGATGCTCATTGTCTTCACTTTCTGTTGTTGGCGGCCCGCACGGACGGGCCGCCGAAGGGATCAGCCGAACATGTCTGCGGTGATGCCCGCATACCAGCCCAGGCTTTCCTCATAGGTCACACGGCGCAGCGCGGCGTCTTCGCCCGTCTGGCTGATGAAACCGTCCACCTTGGCGATCTTCTCATCCGTCGCCTCATAGGTGGCGCCGACCTTCACACCATCGTCCGTATCAATCAGGGACCAGCAGGTGTTGGAGAATTTGGCCGGGAACACGCGGCTGCCGGTCAGGGCACCGCGCACGGCCATGGCCGCAACCTTCGCCTGGCTGTTGGCGGAGAAGCCGGATTTGGGCATGTCACCCTGGCTGGTGGCATCGCCCAGAACATGGATGTTTTCGTCCACGCGGCTTTGCATCGTGTGGCCGGAAACCGGCGCCCAGTTGCCTTCGGTGATGCCGGCCAGTTCGCAGATGCGGCCGGATTTCATCGCCGGGATGACGTTGCAGACATCGGCCTTGATGACCTCCCCGTCCACATTCACGGTCATGGCGCCCGGGTCCACAGACACATTCGCTCCGCCGAAATCCGGGCCGATGCGTTCGACCATGCCGGCATAGTGACGGTCCCAGCCTTCCTGGAACAGGGCCTGCTTGGAAAACGCCTGCTTGGGATCCACGATCAGGATCTTGGCGGTGGGGTTTTCCGCCTTCAGCTTGTGCGCCACCATGCTGACCCGCTCATACGGCCCCGGGGGGCAGCGATAGGGGTTGGGCGGGGCAACCATCACATAGGTTCCGCCCTGGGGCAGGGATTCAATCTGCGCCTTCAGCAGTTCAGTCTGCGATCCGCCCTTGTAGGCATGGGGCATCGCGTTCTGCGCAGCGGTGTCCCAACCCGGAACGGAGCCATCGACGAAATCGATCCCCGGGGACAGGATCAGCCTGTCATAGGGCACGCGTTCACCACCGGCCAGCGCCACGGTCCGCGCGTCACGGTCCACACCCACGGCCCAGTCATGGACCACGTTGATCCCATATTCTGCCGCCAGCGTGCCATAGCTGTGGGCCAGGCTGTCCAGCTGGCGGAAGCCGCCGATGTAGAGGTTGGAGAAGAAGCAGGTGTAATAGGCGCGCGACGGCTCGATCAGCGTCACATCGATTTCGCCCTTGCTGTCCTTGGCGATATAGCGCGCCGCCGTGGCGCCACCGGCGCCGCCGCCCACGACAACCACACGAGGCCGGCTTTGTGCGCGCACCATCGGTGCGGCGAGTGAAGCCGTCGCCGCCGCAGCCGCGATGAACGCGCGTCTGTTGAAAGTCATGCAGGTATCCTCCCTTGGGGTGTTCCCGGGTTGTCCCGAGTTCTCGCTCCCCTTGAACCAACGGCTGGGCGGCGGGTTTGTTCCCGGCTCCGGCCGTAGGGTCAGTTTAGGGTGCAATCTCACATTCAAGAAAGGAAAAATGCCAACCGCCCGGAATTTTCGGGCGATTGGCGCACGTCACTCGACGTTTGCGAAATAGGCGGCCAGCGCCGCGATTTCCTCATCGGACAGGCGGCCTGCCATCATCTGCATCACCGGATGCGGACGCAGCTTGCGCTTGTAGGCATGCATGGCCACCACGAAGTCTTCTTCCGGCCATTGCGTGATTGCGGGAATGCCGCGGTCGGACCCGTCCCGCTGGTGGCAGGTGGTGCATTCGGAGGCCAGATATTCGCCATAGGCCGCATCCCCGACAATAGCGAGGATCTCCGGGGCCAGGGCCACCTCACGCGGCTGCGCGGTGGGTGCGGATTCGGGGATGTCCTGCGGACTGGCGGTGAACCTGCGCAGGTAGGCCAGAACATCATGGCGGTCCTGCGGATCGCTCAGACCGCGGAAATTCATCCGCGTGCCGGACACCAGCGCCTTGGGGTTCTCGATATAGGCATCCAGACGTTCCAGATCCCAGATCAGCCCGTCATCCCCCGCACGCAACAGGCCCTTGGAATAGCGAAAACCCTCAACGGACCCGGCGGCGCGGCCAAAGATGTTGTTCAGCTGCGGGCCAACGCGGTTCTGCGCACCCTGCCCCACCTGGTGGCAGCTGACGCATTGGCGAAACAGCGCCTCGCCCCGGTCCGCATCACCGATCGGCTGGGCGATCTCCTCTGCAAAAACGCTGCCCCCGATCAGGGACAGCGTCATTGTCATCAGCCGTAGAAGGCGTTGCATCACTGGGACACCGACTTCAGATACTCGACCATCGCGGCGAGCTCGGCATCGCTCTTGAGGCCGGCGAAGGCCATCTTCGTGCCTTTCACATAGCCGCGCGGATCGGCGAGGAAGGCGGTCAGCGTCTCGGTGTTCCACTCGCCGCCCATGTTGGCCATGGTGCTGGAATAGCGGAACCCGTCCACGCCGCCGATGGCACGGCCATAGACGCCGTTCAGCTGCGGGCCGGTGCGGTTCTTGGCGCCATCGCCCACCTGGTGGCAGGACTTGCACTTGCGGAACGCGCTTTCCCCTTCGGCGGCCAGGGCCGCGTCAAAGGATGCGGCCATGACCGGTGCGGCCTCGGCCGCTGCAGGCGCGGCCTCGGCGGCGGCCATCTGCACGGGCGCCTCTGCGGCGGGTGCGGCGGCGGCTTCCTCGGTGCCTTCTTCCTCGGGCGTCACGTCCAGAACGGTCGCGCGCATGGTGATTTCCACGCTGTCCTTGCAGTTTTCCATGCAAGGTTCGGCCCGCCAGATCGCGTATTCGGTTTCCGCCCGGTCATCGATGATGAAGCCTACGGCATTGGGCATTTCGAATTCGGCGAAGTTGTCCTGGTTCAGCACGAAGTCGTCATCGACGAGATCGTTGGAATACAGGATGTAGGCCACGATGGCATAGACATCGTCCGCCGCCAGGGTCTGCGCCGCGCCGAAGGGCATGGAGCGGTTCACATAGTCCCACACGGTTGACAGGTGCGGCCAGTAGCTGCCCACGGTCTTGAGCGGATCTTCGTCGGCCAGGGTGCCTGCGCCGCCGGCCAGCTTGGGCCAGTTGTCCACGCCTTCCGCGAAGGAGCCGTGGCAGACCGCGCAGTTTTCCTCGAACACGGCTTCGCCGGTCCAGACATCGCCGGAGCCAGCGGGCAGACCGGTGCCGTCAGGCGCCACATCCAGATCCCATGCCGCGACTTCCTCGGGCAGGGCCGCGCGGCCGATGCCGAACTTGCCCTCACGCTCGGCCGAAGCATTGGCCGCGGCGATCAGCGTGAAATAGGGGTTTGTTTCGTTCGGCTCCAGCACGGCGGCGCGCTCGGGCAGCGGCTCGACGTTGCGGTCGGCAAAGTTGTAGGCCACGGTCAGCATCGCAACGATGCCGATGGCGGAGCCTGCGTAGAGATTAAGAGACTTCGACATTTTCGGCCTCCCCATTGGGTTTCAGATGCCAGGTCTGAATGCAGTTGTTGTGGTAGATGGAGTTCAGGCCGCGCACTTCGCGAAGCTGCGCCTTGGTCGGCTGGACATAGCCGGTCTCATCCATCGCGCGGGATTGCAGCAGCCAGTCCTCGCCGTTCCACTCGGTGTCGAGGTAGAAGCGGGTCAGGGCCTTATTCTCGCCTTCCTTGGCCAGGCGGGCGGTTTCCCAGGTCTTGCCGCCATCCTTGGAGACATCGACACGGGTGATGCGGCCGTGGCCGGACCAGGCCATGCCGGTGATGACCACGGGGCCATGACCATGCTTGATCGGCGATTGCGGGCTGGGCGAGGTGACCACGGATTTCGCATCCATGACCCAGGTCCACTTGCGCGATGTGCCGTCTTCGAGCGTGTCGGTATATTTCGACGTCTCTTCGCGGCTTTCGATCGCCTGTGTCGTGACTTCGACGCGACGCAGCCACTTGACCCACATGTTGCCTTCCCAGCCGGGAACGACCAGGCGCACGGGATAGCCATGTTCCTTGCGCAGCGCCTCGCCATTGGCCTTGAAGGCCACCAGCACATCGTCCAGCGCCTTTTCCATGGGGATGGAGCGGCCGTTGGAGGACGCATCCGCACCTTCGACATAGACCCACTTGTCCGCCAGATCGCCGGCAGCATTCAGGCCGGCCTCTTCCAGCAGGGTGCGCAGGGACACGCCGGTGTATTCCATGTTGTGGATCATGCCATGGGTGAACTGCGCGCCGTTCAGCTGTGCGCCCGCCCATTCCATGCCGGTGTTGGCCGCGCATTCGCAGAAATACACGTGCTGCTCACGCGGGAACCGCTCCAGATCCTCATAGGAGAACACCAGCGGCGTATCCACGAGGCCGTTGATCATCAGCCGGTAATCTTCCTTGCGCAGCTCGATCGCGCCGGAGTGGTGACGCTCGAAGGCGCAACCCTGCGGGGTGATCGTGCCGTCCAGCGCGTGGATGGGCGTGAAGTTGATGGAGCTGATCGTGTCGGCGGTCAGCCATTCCACGTTGCGGCGCACCACGTCTTCTTCAAACTTGATCGGCAGGCCATAGGGCGTTGCATCAACGCCATCGCCCAGGCCGCTGGCCCATTCCTGCACCTCGGTGATCAGCGGGTCGGGGCCATGGCCGCCGGCGCGTGCCACGGTTGCCGCCACAGTGCCTGCCCCCAGGGCCGCGGCCCCGGACAGGAACTGGCGACGCGATGCACCTTTTCCAGTCTTCTCAGTCATTTCTAGCTCCTCATTCGGCAGTGCCTCAGGCACCGACAACCTTGACGCTGTTGTTGGGCTGCACCGTCACGGTGCCTTGCTTGCGGATATGGCTTTCCACCACGTCCCAGATCTGCGGGCCTTCGGTGCCTTCGTTCACGCTGGCCCAGCCGGCCACGACGTAATTCTTGGCGGGGTCGATGGCTTCGCCGGTCTTCAGCAGGGTCATGTCCGTGATCCGGCTGCCCTGCGGCTTGTTCACGTCGATCCGGTAGCCCATGCCCCCGATGCGCACCATGTCGCCGCCCTGCTGGTAATAGGGATCGGGGTTGAAGATGTTGTCTGCCACGTCCTCAAGGATCACCTTGATGAATTCGCCCGTCATCTCGGACCGGTAGGCCTTGCCATAGGTCATGGAGGTCACGTTCCAGATGTCTTCGCGGGTGATGTCCTGGCCAGGCAGGATGGAGGGGCCCCAGCGCACACCGGGCGACATGGCGATATCCGCGTCACGCTCGGACACCAGCGCATCACAGATCAGGTCATCCCAGGACCCGTTGAAGTTGCCGCGGCGATAGAGGAGCGAGTCGGTCTGGCCGATCACTTCTTCCAGCTCTGCGGTATAGGGCGCGCGCTGTTCGTCGATCAGGGCGGTCATGTCCGCATCCGGCGTGATCACGTCGGAGAAGATCGGGATCAGCTTGTGGCGGAAGCCCATCATGCGGCCATTGCGGACGTCCAGATCAACGCGGCTGACGAACTTGCCGTTTGAGCCGGAGGCGATAACGATGGTTTCGCCAACCAGCACGGGCTCGGGCAGGGCGTCATGCGTGTGGCCGGACAGGATCACATCGATGCCAGTGACGACGCTGGCCATCTTCTTGTCCACGTCGAACCCGTTGTGGGACAGGCAGACGACAAGCTCCGCGCCCTGTGCGCGCACTTCGTCGACCATGGCCTGCATGTTTTCATCACGGATGCCGAAGGAATAGTCCGGGAACATCCAGCCGGGGTTGGCGATGGGCATGTAGGGGAACGCCTGGCCAATCACGGCGATCTTCACGCCGCCCCGTTCAAAGAACTGGTAGGGCTGGAAGTGGTCGATGGCGGGTTCATCCCATTCGGCGTCAAACACGTTCTGGCCCAGCGAGGCAAAGGGCAGCCCCTCAATCAGTTCGCGCACGCGGTCCTGGCCCAGCGTGAATTCCCAGTGGAACGTCATGGCATCGGGCTTCAGCCCGTTCATGACATTGACCATGTCCTGCCCTTCGGTGTGGTAGCAGGTGTAGGAGCCGTGCCAGGTGTCACCGCCATCCAGCAGCAGCGCATCGGGCCGGTCCGCGCGGATCGCGTTCACAACGGTTGCAACACGGTCCATGCCGCCGACGCGGCCATAGGCACGGCCCAGGGCGCTGAAATCATCGTAGGACAGGGCGTAATGGCTCGGCGAGCCGTCCTCGATGCCATAAAGGCGCCGGAAATCCGCGCCCGTCACATGGGGCACCGCGCCGCGATTGTCACCCACGCCGATGTTCACTTCCGGTTCGCGGAAATAGATCGGCTTCAGCTGCGCATGGATGTCCGTGACATGGATCAGCGACACGTTGCCGAACGTGTCGAACTGCAGCAGTTGATCCTGTGTCAGGCTCTGTTGTGCCGCCAGACGTGCCCAGTTGCCGAAACCGCTTGCGCCTACCAGGGCGGAGGCGGCCATGGAGACCTGCAGGAAATCGCGTCTTGAGATCATGGGAGGGAGCTTTCTTTCTCTTTCGCGGCACACATGCGCATGTGTGAATGGGTTGGGAAACGAAATGCCCCATGCCGCACAAGCGACATGGGGCACCGTGGTTTAATTGCGGACGGAGGGGCCTTCGATGGACAGGCCGTTGCCGCGGGATGCCACATACAGCTCCAGCGCGACGAATTCCTCGGAGCCCGCGGAATAGGTTTCGGCGCGGGTGTCACGCACGCAGCCCTTGAAGCGGCTGTGGATGCCGTTCAGCTTCGCGTTCTTCAGACGATAGGTCGGGAACCCGTTGATCTGGCCCTGGGACAGATGGTCGGCACGGATGTAGTTGCCGTAGTTCTGCTCATGGCAAGACGCGCAGGACAGCTCCAGAATGCCGGTGCGGGTGTAGTAGAGCTCTTTGCCCTTTTCCCACATCTCGGCGGCAGGGCCGTCGATGGCGACATTCACCGGCATGCCGCGGGACACGGAAGCCAGCAGCGATTCCATGTTGATGGCGGCGGCAGAGTCGTATTTCCACGGCTCGGCACCCATGCGGTTTTCGCGGCAGTCGTTCACCTGCATCTGCAGCGTGCGCACTTCACCGGCGGCCTCGTTCCACTTGGGATACACGGGGCGGACGCCAGCCATGGACTCGACATCGCCATGGCAGGAGGCGCAGGACTTGTCCTCGGTGCCTTCGGCCGTGTTCCAGGCCTCGATCGCGTTATCGACGAAGATCATGCCCGGGTTGTCGAAATCGTCCAGCTGCAGCGCCTGCGTCTCGTCAGAGCGGAAGTGCCAGCCGGAGATGACCTCATCCACGACATCGCTGATATGCGCCGGCGCGGCGGTCTTGGTCACGATGTCGATGTCGCCGTTGATGACCATCTTGTCATCGTCGGGGCCACCGGCAAAAGCCAGCGGCGCTGCCAGCAGCGCGGCGGCCAGGGCCGTCATGGTGGTGAATTTCATTATACTGTTCCCTCCCTAGAAACCCCTGCCCCACCTGATGGCGGGGCAGGGTGAGCCGGTGCTTAGCCGACTGCGATCTTGTTGGTGGATTCGTAGACGGAGCCGTCGTCATCATACCAGGTGAAGGTGAACTCACCGGCTTCGGGCACGGTCGCGTCGAACTGGAAGTAGGGGTTCGTCGAGATCGCGGGCTCCAGCGTGACGTCCACAACGGTCTGGCCGTTGAACGCGCAGGTGAAGCGGTTGATGATCGAGCGCGGGATGGGGTTGCCGGAGCTGTCCTTGCGCTGGCCGGATTCCATCGGGTGGCTGATCAGAGTCTTCAGGGTGACGGTTTCACCAGCGGATGCGCTGCGCGGAACCTTGACGCGGGGTTTGACACCAGATGCCATATCTTTGTTCTCCTATTCGGGTCCGATCAGCCGCCGCAGCCGCCGATGGTCACTTTCACGGTCTTGGTCGCCTGGGCGAAGGAACCGTCGGCCAGCTTGGCCACGGCGATCACGTCCTGCGTGCCTGCCAGACGGATGCGGGTGCTTGCCGCCTGGGCGCCGGCCAGCGGGCCGAAGTTGAACTGCGCCACACCCGGGGTCGGGTTGCCGGCAGCCAGCAGCAGAATGGCGGTTGCGCCCGGTGCGGACACGTCCACCGGCACGGTGTTGCCGTTTTCCGCGATTTCGGGGGCGTTCAGGTCAACGCCTGCGTCGCCCACCGGCGCACCGCCGGTGAAAGCGGCGATAGCGTCGTCCGCGGCTGCGTTCGCCTGGAACGGCAGCACGGTCATCAGAGCAGCACCGGCACCCAGTGCCAGCGTCTCACGTCGCGTGAAGTCCATTTGAGTTCTCCTTAAGATACTTGGGGTCGCGTTATTCCGTCAGCGTCAGCAAGAACGCGACCACGTCTTCCACTTCCTGGGCCGTCAGGATCGGGGTGATCTCCTTGGCGGCCTTGCCGGTGTAGCCATCGCCGGGGCGGGTGAAGCCGGACACCTTGTAGAAGGCCGGCATGACCGACCCCTCAAACGTCACCTTGGCGTTCGCCACGATGCCGCGAAGCTCTGCCTCGGTGCGGTAGCCGCCGATTCCATCCAGAACCGGGCCGACCTCACCGTGGAACGGCGCGTCCTTCAGCGCGGTCACTTCGTGGCATGCCACGCAGTTGCCCTTGCCGCGATTCGTCATGACCTTGGCGCCATTGGCGGCGTCACCGGGCACGCCCGTCAGGGACGCTTCGATTTCTCCGTATTCCCCATACATAACATCATCGGGTGCAACGGGGTTCGCAAAGGATGCCCCTGCAACGAGTGCGGCGGCAATCGCCATTCCTGTAAGCCTCATAGTCCCTCCCTAGGCTTGACCGAATTGTAAGTCTCTCGGCTGGTGTATACCGTAGGCTACCGCAGCAGGTTCACGCAACATCAAATTCACAGTTGTGAATTGGTTGCGGCAATTTTCCCTGACAGCCTGGCGTCAATCAAAACTG
Organism: uncultured Paracoccaceae bacterium; assembly: GCA_965660085.1. GTDB lineage: Bacteria > Pseudomonadota > Alphaproteobacteria > Rhodobacterales > Rhodobacteraceae > CBFHYV01. The sequence goes on along the minus strand of CBFHYV010000035.1, from coordinate 3,947 downwards.
CCATTGCTGCGCTCCTGGATGCGGCGCGCGTGATAGCGTTGGAAATCTTCCCCGTTATCAAGCTCATAGCGTTTCTCGGCCACCCAGGTGAACATGTCCAGCGACGTGCCCTTGCCGAACGCGCCGGGCATCACCGCCACGGCGGCCTCCAGCGCAGAGACGCCCTCAGGCACCTCCTCAGGCAGGAAAACGATGTTGGGCGTGAACATCACGCGCCACTTGCGGGCCATGTCGCGCTCTTCCAGCGACTCACCGTCAAAATCGGTGACCTCGATGTTGCCGTGCAGGTTCAGCTGCACCACGAAGTAGTTGTCAGCGATGTAGTCGCTGACGGTGGGGTCGGAGAAGACCTCCTTGTGCATCTTGGCGCAGTAGATGCAGCCGCGCTGTTCAAAGAACAGCACCAGGCGCTTGCCTTCGGCATTGGCCTCGTCCAGGTCCTCGCGCAGGTCCTTGAACGTGTCGCGCATCCAGGGCTGCTTGTGCAGGCCGTCATCGCCGATGGTCGTTGCCGCGACGGGCGCGGCAAGTGCCAGGGCCGCCGTTGCGGCCAGAAGTGTCTTGAACAATCCGGACATCAGAATCCTCCCTTCGTCAGCCAAGTTCTGCAAATCCCGGGAACCATCGGATCATGGCGTCCGCGATCAGGTTCACGGTATCCGTGGCGATGAGGATAGCAAAAAGAATCAACATGCCCCCCATCACTTTTTCCGCATAGGCCAGCGCCCCGCGGTTCCGGGCTGTCCAGCGCAGGAAAGGTTTGGAAAACAGCGCCGCCAGGATGAACGGCGCCGTCATCCCGACGCCATAGACAAACAGCAGCAGCCCGCCGCGCGCGACATCCCCCATGCCCGAGGCGATCATCAGGATCGACGCCAGCGCGGGGCCTACACAGGGTGTCCAGCCAAAGCCGAAGGCCAGCCCCATCAGATAGGCGCCCAGGATCGTCGTCGGCTCGGCCTTCGATTCCATCTTGGCTTCGCGATACAGCAGCGGAATGCGCACCACGCCCAGGAAATGCAGCCCGAACAAGGCCAGCAGCACCGCCGCCGCATAGCTGAGCGGCTCTTTCCAGTCGCCAAACGCCTGCCCGACCACCGTGGCCCCCATGCCCAGCAGCACGAAGATCGTGGTGACGCCCAGGGCGAAGAACACCGAAGACAGCACCAGCCGCTTTTGTGCGCCGGGGGCAATTTCACCGTCCCCGCGCAGCTCCATCATTGAAATCCCGGCCATATAGCACAGGTAAAACGGTACCATCGGCAAGACGCACGGCGTGAAGAAGCTGAGCAAGCCTGCAAAAAGGGCACCTGCATAGGAAATGTCGAACATGGCGGGGGGTGTTCCTTGAACAATTCACATATTCAGATTAGGTTGTGGGATAGCTTTTGGTCAATCGGGCCCGTCATGCATCGGCGTCATTTTCTCTTCGCATCCTCATCGGCCCTTGCGGGGCTGAGCGTTACGCCCCTGCGTGCCACGACGGATGACCTGCGCCTGGTCATGGTGGAACAGGCCGGCTGCATCTATTGCCGCCGCTGGCATGAGGACATCGGCCACATCTACCCCAAGACGCCAGAGGGCCGCTTTGCCCCGCTGGACGTGGTGGACATGGGGCGCGGCCTGCCAGACCGCCTCAGCCTTGCGCGGCGCGTGAACTACACACCGACCTTCGTGCTGACCCGCAGCGGCGCAGAGGTTGCCCGGATTGAGGGCTACCCCGGTGAGGATTTCTTCTGGGGCTTGCTCGGCATGATGCTGAAGGCACATACAAGTTACACGCCCCCTGAGGCGTAGAGCAGTTTGAACGATCAGCGCCCAGACCCATTGAGGGCGCACCAAGGAAAGGGATGCGTGATGGGCCTGCCGGTTCTCAGCAAGGATATCACCGAACCAGAGCTGACGCAGCTCATGGAAAAGGCCACCACAGCCTCATCCTTCCTCAAGGCCATCAGCCACGAAGGGCGGCTGATGATCCTGTGTCACCTTGTGACCGGCGAAAAATCCGTGACCGAACTGGAAGAACTGCTGTCCGCCCGGCAGGCGGCGGTGTCACAACAGCTCTCCCGCCTGCGGCTGGAAGGTCTGGTAGAGCCGCGCCGCGACGGCAAGGCCATCTATTACCGGCTGGCGGATGACCGCCCGCGCAAGATGCTGGAATGCGTCTACGAGCTATTCTGCGCGGACTGACCGCCGGATTGCCAAAGCGCAGCCAAGCCCGCATACTGTCGTAGACAGAACCGGCGGGAGGCTACGGTGTCTGAACTACTGACAGATCAAATGATGGTGGCCCTTGTGGGGCTGCTGGGCGGGGTCATCCTTGGGCTGGCGGCGCGTCTGGGGCGGTTTTGCACGCTCGGCGCGATCGAGGACTACCTGTACGGCGGCAGCGCCATGCGCTTGCGCATGTGGGGCGTCGCCATTGGCACGGCCATCCTGGGCAGCTTCGGCCTGATGGCCGTTGGCCTGCTCAACGGGGCGGAGACCTATTACCTGTCCATCCAGTGGTCGCCCATCGGCTCCGTCCTCGGCGGGCTGGCCTTTGGCTATGGCATGGCGCTCTGCGGCAACTGTGGCTACGGCGCCATTGCGCGGCTGGGCGGCGGGGACCTGCGCAGCTTCGTCATCGTTCTGGTCATGGGTGTCTCGGCCTATGTGGTGCTGAACGGCCCGCTGGCCCCGCTGCGCGCGGCGCTGCTGCCGCAGGCGGATGTCACCAATGCCGTCCCGCCGGGGCTGGCGCATCAGCTTGGGGCGTTTCTGGGCCTCGCGCCTGCCCTGATCGGCGGGGCGATCGGGCTTGCGGTTCTGGTCGGGTCCGCCTGGTCGGCAGATCTGTGGGAACAGCCGCGGCACGCCTTTTGGGCCGTGGCCGTGGGCATCGCCGTTGTCACGGGCTGGGCGGGCACCCAATGGGTGGCCAGCACGGGGTTCGAGGCGCTGCCCGTCGTCTCTCACAGCTTCTCCGCGCCTGTGGGCGAATCCATCCTGTGGTTCATGACCGGCAGCGCGCGGCCCCTGTCCTTCGCGGTTGGCTCTGTTGCCGGGGTCTGGCTGGGCGCCTTCGCCGGATCCCTGATCAAGGGCCATTTCCGCTGGGAAGCCTGCGAGGATCCGCGCGAATTGCGCCGCCAGATCCTGGGCGCGGGCATCATGGGCGCGGGCGCTGTCGTCGCCCTGGGCTGCACCGTGGGCCAGGGCATCACGGCGTTTTCGGTGCTGGCCTTCAGCGCGCCGGTCACAATGGCCGCCATCTTCGCCGGTGCGGCGCTGGGGCTGCGGCAGCTGATCGTCGGGTTTCAACCCGCAGAATAACCGCTGGACAGTTCCGGGCGCTTGGGAAACCCTGCGCCCATGGATCTGCACCAGCGTTTTCCCGCCCTGAGTGATTTGCGCCGCCGGGCCCGCCGGCGGATGCCCCATTTTGTCTGGGAATATCTGGACAGCGCAACCGGGGCGGAGGCCACGCAGGCCCGCAACAGACGCGCCCTGGATGCGGTGCTGTTCGCGCCCTCCATCCTGCACGGAGAGGTCACGCCGGACCTGTCCACCACGCTGTTCGGCCGCCAGCATCCGCTGCCCGTGGGCATCAGCCCCGTGGGCATGTCCGGCCTGTTCTGGCCCGATGCGGAACGCCGGCTGGCGCGTGCTGCGGGGCGTCTGGGCATTCCCTATGGCATGTCCACCGTCGCCGCCGCCCGGCCAGAGGATGTGGCGCCCTGGCTGGATGGCAATGGCTGGTTCCAGATGTATCCGCCCCGTGACCCGGAGATCCGCGCGGACATGCTGGCGCGCGCGCGGGCGGCGGGCTTCACGACGCTGGTGCTGACGGTGGATGTGCCGGTGGCCTCGCGCCGCGAACGGCAGGTGCGTTCCGGCCTGACCTCGCCGCCTCGGCTGACACCGCGGCTGCTGGCGCAGGTGGCAATGCGCCCGGCCTGGGCGCT
>CBFHYV010000034.1:0-17036 GCA_965660085.1 uncultured Paracoccaceae bacterium | reverse complement strand
TTGGCCACGTGATGCTCCTGCCTGATACCCAAGCGAACTGGTCGGATTTGGCAGGTATCATCGCGGGCCACTGACCGCAAGCGGTGCTAGTGCAGAGTCAGCTCCCCCACCACATTGCGCCATTCTCCGCTGGACAGCATCTTGCGGTGAGTAAAGCGCACCGAATGCAGCGGACCTTCGATCTGGTCCTGCCAGAACTCGATGAATTTGAACAACCGCGGATGGTCCGGCGCCAGGTCATACTCCTGCCAGATGAACGTGTTCAGCACGTTCTGATAGTCCGGCATCTTGTAAAAGATCTCAGCCGTGGTCAGCCCATAGCCCTGCAGCATCAGCTCGGTTTCGGATCGTGTCATGGTCACCTCTTTGTCTGGGTTCCTCCAGATTATGCCGAGGCGGTAAAAGGGCAATGAAAACATGCTGTTGGCACATTCCGGCCGTGGCTGCCAGAAAGCCCGGGCGCAGGCATTGCCCCCGGTTCCCCCGCTGGGCTATACTGGTGACAGAAATGCGACATTCCCCAGAAAAGACAGGCACCCTACGTGAGCGACACGCCGCAAACACCTGATATTCCAGAACCTTCGGACGTCACCCCGCCCAGCGGCCCAACCGTTTCCATCACCCAGGAAATGAAGGCCAGCTACCTTGACTACGCCATGAGCGTGATCGTCAGCCGGGCCATCCCGGACCTGCGTGACGGCCTGAAACCTGTGCATCGGCGCATTCTTTACGCAATGCACGAAACCGGCAACACGCATGACAAATCCTATCGCAAATCCGCGCGCCCGGTGGGCGATGTGATGGGTCAGTATCACCCCCATGGCGACAGCGCGATTTATGACGCCCTGGTGCGCATGGCGCAGGATTTCTCCATGTCGTTGCCGCTGCTGGATGGCCAGGGCAACTTCGGCTCCATGGATGGCGACAACCCCGCCGCCATGCGCTATACCGAGGTCCGCATGGACAAGCCGGCCGCCTATATGCTGGCCGATATCGACAAGGACACTGTCGATTTCCAGGACAACTACGATGGCAAGCAGCAGGAACCCACGGTTCTGCCCGCGCGCTTTCCCAACATGCTGGTCAATGGCGCGGGTGGCATCGCCGTGGGCATGGCCACCAACATCCCGCCCCATAACCTGGGCGAGATCGTGAATGCCACAATCGCCCTGATCGAAAACCCCGACCTCAGCACCGAGGCGCTGATTGAACATGTGCCAGCCCCGGATTTCCCCACAGGCGGGCAGATCCTGGGCCGATCCGGCGCGCGCAAGGCCTATCTGGAAGGCCGCGGCAGCGTCATCATCCGCGCCAAGACCCATGTGGAAGAGCTGCGCAAGGATCGCTATGCCATCGTCGTGGACGAGATCCCCTATCAGGTGAACAAATCGGCCATGATCGAAAAGATCGCCGAAGCCGCCCGGGACAAGCGCATTGAGGGTATCGCCCATGTGCAGGACGAATCCGACCGCGCCGGCGTGCGCGTGGTGGTGGAGCTGAAGCGCGACGCGACCGCCGATGTGGTCCTGAACCAGCTGTATCGTTTCACCCCGCTACAGACCTCCTTCGGCTGCAACATGCTGGCGCTGAACGGCGGCCGGCCAGAGCAGCTGACCCTGCACGGTTTCCTGCAGGCTTTCATCGACTTCCGCGAAGATGTGGTCGCGCGCCGCACGGCCTATCTGCTGCGCAAGGCCCGGGAACGCAGCCATGTGCTGTGCGGTCTGGCCGTGGCGGTCAGCAATGTCGATGAGGTCGTCGCAACCATCCGCAGCAGCGCCGATGCCGCCGAGGCCCGCGCCCGCCTGATGGAGCGCCGCTGGCCTGCCGGCGAGATCGCCCCATTCATCCGCCTGATCGATGATCCGACCCATACGCTGAACGAAGACGGCACCTATAACCTGTCAGAGGTTCAGGCCCGCGCCATCCTTGATCTGCGCCTGCAGCGCCTGACCCAGCTGGGCGTGCGCGAAGTCACGGACGAGTTGGAAGATCTGGCCGGCAAGATCCGCGAATACCTGGAAATCCTGGCCTCGCGGGATCGGATCCTGGGCATCATCATCGATGAGCTGCGCGAAGTGCGGGACCTGTTCGCTGTGCCCCGCCGCACCGAGATCGTGGACTGGGCCGGCGACATGGAGGATGAGGACCTGATCGAGCGGGAGGACATGGTCGTCACCGTCACGCAGTCAGGCTATATCAAACGCACCGCCCTGTCGGATTTCCGCGCCCAGCGGCGCGGCGGCAAGGGCCTGTCCGGCATGCAGACCAAGGATGACGACGTGGTCACCACGCTGTTCGTCGCCAACACGCACACGCAGCTGCTGTTCTTCACCACCGATGGCATGGCCTACAAGCTCAAGACATGGCGCCTGCCGCTGGGTGGGCGCACCTCCAAGGGCAAGGCGATCGTCAACATCCTGCCCATCCCGGCGGGCGTGTCCGTGGCGGCAATCATGCCCGTTGACCGGCCAGAGAGCGAATGGGACGACCTGCAGATCGTCTTCGCCACCAACAAGGGCAGTGTGCGGCGCAACCGGCTGTCCGATTTCACGAATGTCATGCGCAATGGCAAGATCGCCATGAAGTTTGAGGAAGACGACACCCGCCTCATCAATGCGCGCATCTGTTCGCAAGACGATGACGTGATGCTGGTCACCCGCGCGGGCCGTGCCATCCGCTTCCCGGTGCCGGAGGTGCGGGTGTTCAACTCGCGCAACTCGCTGGGCGTGCGGGGCGTGAAACTCGGTCAGGGCGATGAGGTCGTCTCCATGTCCGTCATCCGCCATTTCGACGCCACCAGCGATGAACGCGCCGCCTATCTGAAGATGCGCCGCCTGATGGCCGGCGTTACCGAAGAGACGGAGGCCGAGGATGACGAAGGCAACGCCGACACCCTGCTGCCGCAGGACCGCTATGCCCAGATGTCGGCGGCGGAAGACCTGATCCTGACCATCACCGCGCAGGGCTTGGGCAAGCTCAGCTCCAGCCATGATTACCCGGTGCGCGGACGGGGCGGCATCGGCGTGACGGCATGGGAAAAATCCATGCGCGGCGGGGATATCGTGGCCTCCTTCCCCGTTGAGATAGAGGATCAGATCATGCTGGCCACCTCGCGCGGGCAATCCATCCGCGTCCCGATCGAGGGCATCAGCTTCCGCTCGCGCAGCGCAGGCGGGGTCAAGGTGTTCAACACCGGCAGCGATGAAACCGTCGTCTCCGTGGCCTGGATCGCCGAACAGGCCGAGGATGAGGCCCCCGACGCGCCCCCCCTCGCAGATTGAGGCGTCACGCCCAAGCGGCCGGAGGCCCCAGCCTCCGGCTCAACGTGCAAAGGGCGCCCCGCAGGGCGCCCTTTTCCTTTGGATAACCGGCCACAGCGTTTGCAGTTACAGCCCGTAAAGCGCGCCGAACTTCTGCTCCAGATAGCTCAGCAGCGCCTCCGCTGTCGGGGCCGCGCCAGTGGCTTGCGTGATGACGTCTTCCGGCTCAAACAACCCGCCGTGCTGCTGCACCTTGTGGCGCAGCCAATCGGTGGCCGGTGCCGTATTGCCCTGTTCCAGCGCGGCATCCAGGTCCGGCACATCGCGGCGCAGCGCCTCGTGCAGGCATCCGGCATAGAGGTTGCCCAGCGAATAGGTCGGGAAATAGCCGATCAACCCCGCGGACCAATGCACATCCTGCAACACGCCTTGGCTGGCGCGGGGCACGGTGGCGCCGAAATCCGCGGCAAACCGCGCGTTCCAGGCCTCCTCCAGGTCGGCCACGGCCAGATCGCCGGTGATCAGCGCGCGTTCCAGGTCAAAGCGCAGGATGACATGCAGGTTGTAATGCAACTCATCGGCCTCGGTGCGGATAAAGCCGGATTGCACCCGGTTCACCGCCCGGTAGAACGCATCCGCATCCGGCAGGCCGATATCGCCGAAATGCGCCTGCATCCGCCCGAACAGCCAGGCGGTAAAGGCGCGCGACCGACCCAGCTGGTTTTCATAGATCCGGCTCTGGCTTTCATGCACGCCCATGGACACGCCGCGCCCCAGCACTGTCAGCCGATAGGCCGGGTCGATCCCCTGCTCATAGGCCGCATGGCCGACCTCATGGATCGTGGAATAGAGGCAGTAGAACGGGTCGCTCTCGCTCGTTCGGGTGGTGATGCGCACATCATCGCCCGAGCCGGAGCTGAACGGATGCACCGCCTTGTCGATCCGCCCGCGATCAAGGTCATAGCCGAAGGCCAATGCCACCTCTTGCGCCAGCACCATCTGCTGGGCCTCATCAAAGCGCCCCTGGACCGGCGCGGGTGCGGGGCGGTCCAGAACGGCGGCGCGCAGGGCCACTAGGCGGGGGCGCAAGGCGTCGAACATCGCTTGCAGCCCCGCGGCAGAGGCGCCGGGTTCGTAATCCTGCAACAGCGCGTCATAGGCATCGCCATCGGGCGCCAGTGCTGCGGCCTCTTCTCGCCGCAGGGCGACGACCCGTTCCAGCATGGGCACGAAGGCGGCGAAGTCATCCTCCGCCCGCGCCGCGGCCCAGGCTCGATGGGCGCGGGAGGTCGTGCGCGCGATCTCGGCCGCCAGATGGCCCGGCACACGGCTTGCGCGGTCATGCTCGCGCCGGATCAGGCGCAACATCGCGGCTTGCGGCGCGGTCAAGGCCACAGCGTCACAGGCCGCAAGCCAGTCCGCCACCCGCGGGTCGGTGCGACGCGCGTGCAGCATCTCCTCCATCGCGCCCATCTCCTCGGCGCGCTGATCGGCAGCGCCGGCGGGCATCATGGTTTCCTGATCCCAGCCCAAGCGGCCAGCCACCTGTGCCAGGGCCGTGGTCTGCTGTGAAAACGCCAGCAGTGCGTCCAGTGCCTGAACGCTCATGCCACCCGCCCCCGCACCGATTGCGCCACCGGGTATTGCGCGGCGAAGCGCGCGCGCAGGATCAGCACCCACAGCACAACCGCACCGATCTGGTGCACGATGGCGATCTGCCAGGGCGCCATATACAGCACAGTCACGATGCCCAGCACCATCTGCACCACCATCATGGCCAGCACCGCATTGAACCGGAACCGCGTATCCGGATTGGGGCTGCGCCGCGCGCGCAGCCAGACGACGACGCCGAAGATCATCAGCAGATAGCCCGCCACCCGGTGCATGAACTGCACCAGCCCTGCGTTTTCAAAGAAATTGCGCCAGACGGGCGAAAGCTCCAGCGGATAGGGCGGCAGGATGCCCCCGGCCATCAGCGGCCAGTCATTATAGGTGCGGCCCGCGTCGATCCCGGCCACCAGCGCCCCCAGAAGGATTTGCAGGAAGGTGAAATGCAAAAGCCCCGTGCTGACCGAGAACAGCCGCGCCTCGCCTCCGCGGCGGGCTTGCAGCAACTCACGCTCTGGCCGGCCCAGGCGGAAGACATACCAAGCGATCAACCCAAGGATGACGAAGGCCAGCCCCAGATGCGTGGCCAGGCGATAGCTGGCCACATCCAGCATCTGCCCGCTCAGCCCGGAGGCCACCATCCACCAGCCCACGGCCCCTTGCAGCCCGCCAAGCACGCCAAGCCCCAGCAGACGCGGCGTCCAGCCCGGCGGGATGGCCCGCGCGGCAAGCAGCCCGAAAAAGCCCACCGCCCAAACAAGGCCGATCACGCGGCCCAGCTGGCGGTGGCCCCATTCCCACCAATAGATGAACTTGAACTCCGCCAGGCTCATGCCCTTGTTCTGCAACTGGTATTCCGGGATCTGGCGATACTTGTCGAACTCGCTGTCCCAGGCCTCGGCGCTCATGGGCGGCAAGGCGCCGGTGATGGGCCGCCATTCGGTGATGGACAGCCCTGAATCCGTCAGCCGCGTCAGCCCGCCCACGGCGATCATCACCACCACCAGCGCGAACAGCACCATCAGCCAGGCCCGGATCAGGCGGCGCGCGCCGCGGCGGTCCCTGTCCGTGGCGCCGGTGCGCGCGGTGGCGGTTTTTGGGCCGTCAACCTCTTGGAAAATCGATCTTTTGTCGCTCATAACCAGTGTCCCGTTTGCTTGCGCGAAGGGTAGATGCCCCGCCGGGCGGTTCAAGTCAGTCGCCGCGTTGTTTCCAGCGCACCATTTGACGCAGGGTGCCGTGGAACATCTGCACATCCGCGCGTGTCAGCGGCATGCGTGACCACATGTTGCGCAGGTTGCGCTTCATTCCTTCGGCCTTGGCCTCGGGGAAGAAAAAGCCTGCCTCGCCCAGGCGGTCCTCATAGTGCTGCGCCAGGATCTCGACCTCCTGGCCCGTAGCCCAGTCCGTGCCAGCCAGTTCCATGACCTGTGGCGCGGCAGGCAGGGCCGCGCGGCGCCATTCATAGGCCACCAGCAACACGCATTGCGCAAGGTTGAGCGAGGCGAACTCCGGGTTGACCGGGACCGAGACGATGGCATTGGCCCGGGCGATGTCGTCATTTTCCAGGCCCGCGCGTTCAGGGCCGAACATCACTGCCACGCGCTGGCCGGCGCTGATGCGGGCGCGGGCCTCCTGCATCGCGGCCTCGGGCGTCATCACCTGTTTGGTCATGCCGCGCGGCCGGGCGGTGGTGGCCAGTGTCCAGGTGCAATCCTCCAGCGCGGCGGCGGTTGTGTCATGCAACTGCGCTTCATCCAGCAACCGGCCCGCGCCACTGGCCAGCGCCACCGCGCGCGGGTTGGGCCAGCCGTCCCGCGGATCAACGATGCGCATCCGGTCCAGCCCGAAATTCCACATCGCACGGGCGGCCGCCCCGATGTTTTCCCCCATCTGGGGACGGATCAGCACGAAGGCGGGCTGCGGCTGGGGCGTTGGCATCTGGTCTCCTGCAAGCGTGTCGGCGCTGGATAGGCCGATGCGGCGCGGCTGGCAAGCGTTGGTGCCGTTTTGGGGCCTTGGCCTGCGCGCGCCACGGGCGTATGAGGCCCCCTGACCCACCCAAACCCCACCCACACAAGCGGAGCGCATCATGGACACCCCGGACAAACCGCAGATCTACCTCGTGACGCCGCCGGTGTTCGACCCGGAGGCCTTTGCCCCGCAACTGGCCCGTGTGCTGGACGGGGTGGAGATTGCCTGCATTCGCCTCAGCCTGGCCACGCGCGATGAAGACACGCTGTCCCGCGCCGCCGACAGCCTGCGCGAGCTGTCCCATGTGCGCGACATCGCCCTGGTGATGGACAGCCATGTGCTGCTGGCACAGCGTCTGGGGCTGGACGGGGTGCATCTGACCGATGGCGCGCGTTCCGTCCGCAAGGTCCGCACGGACCTGGGCGAGGATGCGATCGTTGGCGCATTTTGCGGCGCGTCGCGCCATGATGGCCTGACGGCGGGTGAGGCTGGCGCTGATTATGTCAGCTTTGGCCCCGTGGGCGCCAGCACCCTGGGCGATGGCACCGCGGCCCAGATGGAGCTGTTTGAATGGTGGTCAGAGGTGATTGAGCTGCCCGTGGTGGCCGAAGGCGCACTGAGCGTCGAGGATGTGCGCAGGCTGGCGCCGGTCACGGATTTCTTCGCCTTCGGGGAAGAGGTCTGGACCAGCGAGGATCCGCTGGACAGCCTGCGCCGCCTGATCGCCGGGATGGAGGGCTAGGCCCCCTGCCCGCCTAGTCGGCGCTGATGCGGGCTTGGCCGCGCTGCGCGTCGGGCAGCACGGCCAGCCCCTCGCGCACGGTCTGTTCCATGGCGCGGGCCAGCGTCTTGCGGTTGGGAAAGGCATCCACGGGCTGTGCGGGGTGGAATATGACCTCCACCCGGCCCTGGGCGGGCGCGCTGAGCACATGCAGCATATGCGCGCCGAAATCCATATCCCCCCACCAGCCGTAGAAGCGCGCATCTTCCCCGCGCGGCGCGTGATAGGCCAGCGTGACGGGTTGTATCTGCATGTCCGCGCGGAGTGAGTCCGTGAAAAAGGCCGCAAACAGCGTCGGCTTGAACCCCAGCACGCGGTGCCCGTCGGTAGAGGTGCCCTCGGGGAAGAACAGCAGCCGCTGATGCGCATGTAGGCGCAGCTCGAACGCGGCGCGCTGGATATCGGCCTCGCGCTTGTCGCGCCGGATGAACAGCGTGCCGGCCAGCCGCGCCAGCAGCCCCACGCCGGGCCATGTGGCCACCTCTGCCTTGGAGACGAAAAACACGGGCGCATTGGCGTTCAGCACCAGGATATCCAGCCAGGACACATGGTTGGCCACCAGCGCCCCGCGCCCGCACATGGGCTGGCCGCGCCGCGTGCGGCGGATGCCGAAGCAGGCCAGCACCGCGCGACAGGTCAGCACCACCGCCAGCGGCGAGATCGGCCGGCGCTGTCCGGCCAGCGGACGTTCCAACAGCCGCACCAGAACCAGCACGCCCAGCCCCAGAAGCAAGGCCCCCGCCGCAGGCAGCACCCGGCGCAGCACCCGCAGCCATCCGCGCGGGGTGACCTTGCCCATCGGGGGCGGCGGCTGGTCGGACACCCAGGTGGTGGTCACCGCGCGGCCCCCGTATAAAGCGCGCGCTGACGGTCCGTCATCCGCGCCACGTCCAGCACCTGACAGATGTCCACGGTGTTGAAGGCATGGTCCACATAGGCCCCATCCCCGACAAACCCGCCCAGGCGCAGATAGCCCTTGATCAGCGCCGGGATCTCACGCGCGGCACTCAGCCTGTCCAGCGCCTCCGCCGGCACCAGCGCCATGTCCTGATAGCTGCGCGAGCGCACGCGCAGCTCTGCCGGGGCAAGGTGGTTATGGGCCAGAAAGCTCAGCGGCTGCCGCAGCGCCTGCACATCCGTGCCGTGAAAGCTGGCCACGCCGAACAGCACCCGGATGCCGTGGGTTTCCACATATTCCGCCAGTCCGCGCCACATGTGATACATCGCCGATCCGCCGCGATAGTCAGGGTGCAGGCAGGATCGGCCAAGCTCCATCATCGGCGCACCAAAGCTGCGCAGCGCGGACAGGTCATATTCATCCTCGGAATAGAACTGCCCCGCCGCGCGGGCCTGCGGCTCTCTCAGCAGGCGATAGACGCCGACAACGGGCAGATCACCGGGGCGGTTGTGATCCAGCAACAGCAGGTGATCGAAGAACGGGTCAAACCTGTCACGCTCCAGCCCTTCGGCATGGTCCACCATCTCGCCGCCGCTGCCAAGCTCTCGGACAAAGACGTCATAGCGCAGCCGTTGCGCCGCGCGCACGTCATCATCCGACGCGGCAAGGCGGATTTCAAAACGCGGCTCAGTCAGGGGCATGCAAGCCCCCCCGCGCCCGCGACATTCTGGCACGCAAACAGGTATCTGCGCCAAACGTTAACATCTTGTATACCAAGCCGGTCTACTCCTGCCCCGGCGCGGCGGGGATGAGGGTGACGCGATTGCCATCGATCACCACCTTGCCTTCCTCGCGGAAATTGACTGTAACGCGGCCCCCGATGTTGGATTGCACCTGGCCCACGCCCCAATCAGGCTGGTCGGGGTTGGTGACAAGCATCCCGGGTTCCAGCAAGGTGTTGAAATCTGTCATGCCGTGCTCCTTCAGGGATGGGATATGAAAACATGACCAAGAACTTGGCCGCCATGCTCGGCTCCCGCATCTGCCATGACTTAATCGGCCCGCTGGGTGCAATCAACAACGGTGTCGAACTTCTGGAATTGTCCGGCATGGGGGCGGACACGCCGGAAATGGCCCTGATGAGGGACAGCGTGCAAAACGCCACCGCCCGGCTGACCATGTTTCGGGTGGCCTTCGGCCTGGGCAATGATCGCCAGCAGATCGTGCTGCGGGAAATCCTGACAACGCTGGACGTGCTGCAAAAGGGCGGGCGGATGAAATATGTCTGGCATGCGCAGGGCAACCCGATGCGCCGGCATGTGCGGATGATCTACCTGGCGCTTCTGTGTATCGAAAGCACCATGCCCCGCGGCGCGACCGTGACCGTGACCCAGGAGGAGGACGGCTGGCACGTGGATGCCGCGGGCAAGCCCTCGGACAAGGTGGATGGGCTGTGGCAGGCGCTGGCCGCGCAAGAATTCACCGCCGAAACCGCCCCGTCAGAGGTGCATTTCCCCCTGTTGCACCTGGCGGCAGATGGCCCTGTTCCGGCAGAGCGGACAGACACCGGCCTGCGGCTGCGGCTGCCGGCCTGAGGCCGCCAGCCACGCCCGCGCCGTCAGCTGCGCACGGTGCCGTCACCCTCCACCAGGTATTTGAAGCTGGTCAGTTGCTCTGCCCCCACGGGGCCGCGCGCATGCATCTTGCCTGTGGCGATGCCGATTTCCGCGCCCATCCCGAATTCCCCGCCATCGGCAAATTGGGTTGAGGCGTTGCGCATCAGGATGGCGCTGTCCAGCCGTTGGAAGAACCGCGCCGCCGCTGCGTCATCCTCTGTCAGGATGCAGTCGGTGTGGTTCGAACCATACTGCCGGATATGCCCGATGGCACCGTCGATGTCCTCCACCACACGCGCGGCGATGATGCTGTCCAGATACTCGCGCCCCCAATCCTCGCCCGTGGCAGGCACGGTGCCTTCGATCTGGTGCAGGGTTTCATCGGCGCGCACCTCCACCCCGGCATCCAGCAGCGCGCGGATCACGCCCTGGCCGATGGTGTCCACCACGTCACGATGGATCAGCAGACACTCCGCCGCCCCGCAGATCCCGGTACGCCGGGTCTTGGCATTCAGCACGACGGACAGCGCCTTGACCGGATCAGCCGCCGCGTCCACGTAGATATGCACAATCCCTTCCAGATGGGCAAAGACGGGCACCCGCGCCTCGCGCTGCACCAGGCCCACCAGCCCCTTGCCGCCCCGCGGCACGATCACGTCGATCGCGTCGGTCATGGTCAGCATCTGGCTGACGGCGGCGCGATCACGGGTGGGCACGCGCTGGATCGCGTCCAGCGGCAGGCCCGCCGCGCCCAAGCCCTGTTGCAGGGCCGCGTGAATGGCGCCAGAGCTGTGAAAGCTCTCCGACCCGCCGCGCAGGATCACGGCATTGCCGGCCTTCAGGCACAGCGCACCGGCGTCGGCGGTGACATTGGGGCGGGATTCATAGATCACGCCGATCACGCCCAGGGGCGTGCGCACGCGGCGGATGTGCAGGCCGCTGGGCCTGTCCCATTCCGTCATCACCTGGCCCACGGGGTCATCTTGGGCGGCCACGGTGCGCAGCCCGGCCACGATGCCTTCCATCCGGTCCGCGTCCAGCATGAGCCGGTCCATCATGGCCGGTGACAGGCCCTTGGCGCGGCCAAATTCCAGATCCTGCGCATTGGCATCAATGATCTGGTCGCGCGCCTGCCAGACGGCGTCGGCCCCGGCGTCCAGCGCTTGGCGCTTCTGCTCTGCCGAGGCAAAGGCCAGTTCCGCCGCGGCGGCGCGCGCGCGGCGGCCGATTTCGGCCATCATGGCGGGGATGTCTGTCTGCTGTGTCATCGGTGCCTGCCCTTAGTGTCGCTGATGCGCCTGAAGCGCCATGTCGTCCCTGTGTATCAAAACGGCCCGCCCCGGATAGCCGAGGATCGCCTCGATCTCGCCCGAGCGGTGCCCGGCGATGGCGCGGGTTTCGGTTGCGGTATAGCGCACGATGCCCTGCGCAAGCTCCACCCCCTGGACCGAGGCAATGGCCACAGGGTCACCGCGCCCGAAGCTGCCCGACACCGCTGTCACCCCGGCGGGCAGCAGCGAATTGCCCTGCGCCAGCGCGCGCGCCGCGCCCTCATCAATGGTGATGCTGCCGCGGGGCTTCATCGCCGCAATCCAGCGCTTGCGGGCCTGTTGCGGATCACTTTGCGGGGTGAACCAGGTGGCCGCCGCCCCGTTTTCCAGCGCGCGCAACGGGTGCAGCACGGAGCCTTCGGTGATGGCCATGGCACAGCCGCCGCCAGTGGCCGTGCGGGCCGCCATCAGCTTTGTCTTCATCCCGCCCTTGGACAGGCCAGAGCCCGCATCGCCGGCCATGGCCTCTATCTCGGGGGTGATGTCATCAATCACGTCAAAGCGGCGCGCGGACGGGTCCAGCGTGGGATCGGCGGTGTAGAACCCGTCCACATCCGACAGCAGGATCAGCTGATCCGCCCCCACCGTGACCGCGACCTGCGCGGCAAGCCTGTCATTGTCGCCATAGCGGATTTCATCGGTGGCGATGGTGTCGTTTTCATTGACGATCGGCACCACGCCCATGCCCAGCAGCGCGCCCAGCGTTGCGCGGCTGTTGAGATAGCGCCGCCGATCCTCCGTATCCTCCAGCGTCACCAGAACCTGCGCCGTGGTCAGCCCGTGGGGGGCCAGCGCCTCTTCATAGGCGCGGGCCAGCCGGATCTGG
This sequence comes from uncultured Paracoccaceae bacterium, assembly GCA_965660085.1. GTDB lineage: Bacteria > Pseudomonadota > Alphaproteobacteria > Rhodobacterales > Rhodobacteraceae > CBFHYV01. The sequence goes on along the minus strand of CBFHYV010000034.1, from coordinate 4,739 downwards.
CCCACGGCAGCGGCGGCCTGGCTGTGTTCCAGCGGCAGCGCCGTGGGCGGCAGGCGCAACACCCCCCGCCCCAGCGCGATGGAGCCGGAGGAGACAAGGATCACATCCGTGCCCTGCGCCTTGATCCAGGCCACGTCCTGCGCCAGCGCATGCAGCCAATCCGCCCGCAGCCCGCTTGTCTGGCGGTCCACCAGCAGGGCAGAGCCGATCTTGACCACCAACCGCCGCGCATTGGTCAGGGATGCCATGTGTCGTCCTCATCCTCGGAGGCGTTCTCGATGGCGCGCCGCGCCTCGATCTCTGACCGCAGGGCGCGCAGCACCTGGGGCAGCCCCTCGCCCGTGACGCCCGACATCATCATCACCTTCTGGCCCGCGCGGGCCTGCAGCTCTTCTTGCAGAAAGCTGCGTTCCTCCGCGTCCAGCGCATCGATCTTGTTCAGGGCGATGATGCGCGGCTTGTCCGCCAGGCCCGCGCCATAGGCCGAGATCTCTCGGACGATGGTGTCATAATCCTCCAGCAAGCTGCCGGAGGTGCCATCCAGCAGATGCAGCAGCACCGCACAGCGTTCCACATGGCCCAGGAACAGGTCGCCCAGGCCGCGCCCCTCGCTCGCGCCCTCGATGAGGCCGGGAATGTCCGCCACGACGAACTCTCGCCCGTCAATGCCCACGACGCCCAGGTTGGGATGCAGCGTGGTGAAGGGATAGTCCGCCACCTTGGGCCGCGCGTTGGACGTGGCCGCCAGAAAGGTGGATTTGCCCGCATTGGGCAGGCCCAGCAGCCCGGCATCGGCAATCAGCTTCAGCCGCAGCCACAGGGTGCGTTCCACCCCCGGTTGGCCGGAATTGGCGCGGCGGGGCGCCTGGTTCGTGGCGGATTTGAACTGCAGGTTGCCCCAACCGCCATTGCCGCCCTTGGCCAGCAGCACGCGCTGGCCCAGCTCTGACAGATCGGCGATCAGCGTGTCTTCATCCTCATCCAGGATTTCCGTGCCCACGGGCACGCGCAGCACGATGTCATCGCCATCGGCGCCCGTGCGCTGGCGCCCGGCGCCGGGGCGGCCATTGTCAGCAAAATGGTGCTGTTGATAGCGGAAATCGATCAGCGTGTTCAGCCCGTCCACGGCCTCTGCCCAGACAGAGCCGCCCCGGCCGCCATCGCCGCCATCGGGGCCGCCGTATTCAATGAACTTTTCACGGCGGAAACTGATGCAGCCATTCCCGCCCGAACCGGACCGGATATAGACCTTGCACAGGTCGAGGAATTTCATGGCACGGCTCCGGTTGGGCCTCAGCCCAGGTTGCGGTTATAGGTCCAGGTGGGGGCCGTGGCGTTGCGAGCAACGGAAAAGGCCTGCGCCTCTCCGGTATAATCAAAACCACGGTTTGTCAGCACCCGCGCGGCGGGCAGGTTGTCCTGGAACACGCTGGCCTGCCAGGCGGTATCGCCCAGGGGATTGGCGGCCATCAAGGCCGCCACGGCGGCGGAGGCCAGGCCAGTGTTCCAATAGGCCGGCGCGATCCAATAGGTCAGATCAGACTGCCCCTCACCCAAAGGGGACAGCGCGATCAGGCCCAGAAACTCGCCCCCGCTGCTGCGCGTGGCATCCAGCGCCCAAGCCATCTGGTCCGCGCTGCCATCGGCCAGGCGGGACACCAGGGCCTCCGCCGCGCCGGGGGGCAAGGGATGGGGCAGATGGGTGGTCATGCGGGCCACGCGGGCATCCCCGGCATAATGCGCGAACAGCCCGGCATCAGACAGGCGCAGCGCGCGCAAGACGAACGCATCAGCCGCCAGCGTGGGCAGATCAGGGGCAGAGAGGGTCATTGCAATCTCCGGCCAGCGCGGGCGGTTGTGCTGCCCGGCATGGCAAAAAGCAAAAGGGGACCGGCGTGCCGCCGATCCCCCGAAATGTCGTCCCGGTGCGGGAGGCGGCTTACTCTGCGGCCTCGGCAACTGGCAAGACGGAGATGAAGGTGCGGCCCTTCAGCCCCTTGTGGAAGGTCACGGCGCCTGCGGCGGTGGCGAAGATCGTGTGATCCTTGCCCAGGCCAACGCCATCACCCGGCCAGAACTGGGTGCCGCGCTGACGCACGATGATGTTGCCCGGAATGGCCTTTTGGCCACCGTAGAGCTTGACGCCGAGGCGGCGACCAGCGGAGTCGCGACCGTTACGGGATGAACCGCCAGCTTTTTTATGTGCCATGGGTGGGTCTCCTCTTACTCTGCGGTGTCGCCAGCGACGATCGCCTTGGCCTGGTCAACCCAGCCCTCACGCTCGATGCGGCCCTTGAAGCTCAGCACTTCGTCGAATTTCGCGATGTCTTCCTCGGTCCAGGCCGCGACCTGGGCAAAGCTGGTGACGCCGGCGGCGTGCAGCTTCTTTTCCAGTGCGGGGCCGACGCCGGACAGAACCTTCAGGTCATCCGCGCCAGCGGGGGCTGCCATTTCGGCAACCGGCGCAGCAACGGCGACGGAGCCTGCGCCCACGGCGGCCTTGACGCCGGTGGCGTCCGCGCCTTCGGACAGGATCTCGGTCACGCGCAGCACGGTCAGTTGCTGGCGGTGGCCCTTGGTCCGCTTGGAGCTGTGCTTGCGGCGGCGGCGCACGAAGTGGATGACCTTGTCACCCTTGATCTGGTCCACGATCTCGGCCTGCACGGCGGCGCCGGCCACGAAGGGCGCGCCAACGACGGTGCTTTCGCCGCCCAGCATCAGGATATCGTTGAACTGCACGGTTTCACCCGCGTCGGCGGCCAGCTTTTCCACGCGCAGGGTATCGCCCGCCTGCACCTTGTATTGCTTGCCGCCTGTTTTCATCACAGCGAACATTGGTTCGTCCTTCATATGTTCCGCGCCCTGCGGTCCCGGTCAGGCCGGTGTTGCGGCAAATGCCACCTCGGGCTGCGATCTTTCAAAAGCAAAGAAGGGGCGCAAGCGCCCCATCGGTGGCGTCTGTTACCGCTGCGGCCTGCGCCCTGTCAAGGCATTTCCGTGCTACAGATCCTCCACGCTGGAGGCCGCGGCCAGCGCCAGCCCCATGCTGAAGGAAATCCGGTTGAACACGGCATCATAGGCCTGAAACAGCGCCTGGTTGAGCGCCGCGCCTTCGGGCGTGCGGCTGATGGCCAGGTAAGCCGCGCGCTCCTCATCGGTCAGCGGACCATGCGCCAGCACCAGGAACGCATCCAGCCAGTCCCGGGTCTCGGTGCGGGACTCGTCTTCCTGCGCACGCAACTGCGCCAGCGCCATTTCAGGGTCCGCCAGCAAACCGCCCTCGGCCAGACCGGCGAAGAAGGCGAGCGATGCATTCAGCATTCCGGCCATGTTCACCTGCACAAGGTCATTGGCCTCGATGAAGGCAGCGCTGTACTCCAGCAGTGCGTCGCCCTGCCCTCGCAATCTCCGCAGACGGTCCATCGCGGCGTCCTCAATGGCGTCATCGGAAATGGCCGCGCGGGCTTCAATCTCCAGCGCGATGATCCGCGCGCCCATGTCAGAGGTAAAGAAGGCCTCCAGGCTGGCGGTGTCCTGCCCGTCCAGCTCATCGACAAACGCCTCGATCAGCGTATCCCGCATGCGCGCGGGTTCATGGATACGTTCAAGCATGCGCGCCCAAGCGGCCTTGGACACGGGAAAATCCTCTGACAGAGACATGCTGTCCGCAAGACTTTCCTGCCGCAGGATTTCGCCCATATCCGCGAGGCGCAGCGCCTCCGCCAGGTCCCTCGGCCCAGCAAAAGCCACACTGGCCGAGACCGCCATGCCCATGATGATCCCTGCGATAGTCCTGATCATGCCATCCTCCTGTTTGCCAGCGATGGTATAGCCACCACCGCCCGCGTCCAGAGTGCACGCGCCTGATTTCATCTTGCATCCCTTGCCCCAAACGCGTAACCCCACCGCCACGGAGAGGTGCCGGAGTGGTCGAACGGGGCGGTCTCGAAAACCGTTGACCCTTCACGGGGTCCCAGGGTTCGAATCCCTGTCTCTCCGCCATTTTCCTGCTTCAGTGCTTCGCCTCCAGCCGCGTACAGTCGTGTATGTTGCTGGTTTCATTGCGGTTTCCCCTTCTTTCCTGTTTCTTCCCGTTCGCGCTTGTCGCACCGTTCCGCAAACTTTATGTTGGGTTTTAAGTTGGGTAGGTTTGCTGGGGGCGCGTGATGCCACGGGTGGCCAAGGAGTTGAATGCAAAGCAGGTGCAGTATCTCAAGCATGACGGCGGCAAGAACAACATGCTTGTGGCGGTGGGCGGGGTGCCTGGGCTTCATGTACAACTATCGCCTTCGGGCGCGCGCAGCTGGATCTTGCGGGCCAAGATTGGACCAAGGCGCCGAGACATTGGCCTTGGCTCTTTGGCCACGTTTTCCTTGAAGGACGCTCGTGACGAAGCGCGCGAGCTACGCAAACAGATTGCACAGGGCAGAGACCCCATTGCGGAGAAGCGCGCGGCGCGGGATGCTCAGGAGGCTGCGGACCGCAAGGCCATGACCTTCAAGCAAGCCATGGAGATCTATCTGACGACAAAGATCGAAGTGGGCGAGATGACGGTGGCGAAGCGCCAATGGCGCTCCACGCTGGAGGCCGAAACGCTGCCGGTCCTTGGCTCAATGCAGGTGGGTGAAATTGAGGTTGCCGATGTGTTGAAGGTGCTTCAGCCGATCTGGAGCTTAACAGGTCGCTGAAATAGTCGCTGAGCCTGAACGCTTTCCCGTCGTCAGGTCCGGTTGGACTGA
>CBFHYV010000033.1:0-17137 GCA_965660085.1 uncultured Paracoccaceae bacterium | reverse complement strand
CCCTCCCGCCAGAGCATGGTCAGCCAGGCGGCAAAGGCATCGGCAAACCGAGGCTGTTGGGCAAGCGCGCCATAGGTGGCCGCCTGGTCCAGCCAGGCCTGCGGCCGCGCCCGCGCCGCCAGCGCGCAGGCCGTCAGCGCATCCCAGTTCGGATCATTTGGCGCAATGGCGGAGCCATCCTCGCGCGTGCCCGCGCACATCCGCGCCCACAGCGCCTCGACCAGGGCCAGGCCCTGCACCGGGGCACCCGCGGCCAGCGCATCGCGCAGGATCGGCAGCACAAAGCCGGTATGGCGGGAGGAGCCGTCAAACGCCACGCGGCGCACGGTGTCATGGATGGCGGCATTGGCAAACCGCCCCGCGATCAGCTTCACATAGTCTGCCGGGGTCATGCCCGGCACCGGGGCCACATGGGGCACGATCTCGCTATGTTCGACCTTCTCCCAGAAGGCGGCAATGCCGGGATGGGCCATGCAGCCTGCGATGGTCTGCACGCCCAGCAATTCCCCCGCATTGGCCAGCACCTGATGCCCGGCGTTCAGGATGCGGATCTTCATGGTCTCATAGGCGTGGACATCGCGGGTCATGGTGGCGCCCACATCCTCCCACGCGGGGCGGCCGGCGCAGAACGCATCCTCGATCACCCATTGGCGGAAATTCTCATGGGTGACGGGGGCGGCGTCCTCAACGCCGAAGGCGCGGGCGGCGGCAATCTCTGCCGGGCCGGTCGCGGGCACGATGCAATCCACCATGGAATTGGGGAACGAACATTCCGCCGCGATCCAATCTGCCAGCGCGGGATCAGACAGCCGCGCCAGCGACACCACGGTATCGCGGGTGATGGCGCCGTTGCCTTGCAGGTTGTCACAGCTTTGCACCGTAAACGGGCCCGTGCCCGCCGCGCGCCGCCACGCCAGCGCTGCAACGATCGCCCCGAAGGAGGTGCGCGGGGCGGCGGGGCAAGCCGCGTCATGGGCGATATCGGGGTGATCGGGGTCAAAGGCGCCAGTGGCGGGGTTCACGAAATAGCCGCCCTCCGTCACGGTCAGGGAGACGATGCGAATGGCCGGGTCCGCCATCTGCGCAATCAGGGCGCCGTTGTCCGGCTGCACGGGCAGGAAATCAATCATCGCGCCGGTCACTTCGGCGGCGCGGCTGTCCGGGCCAAGCTCGATCAGGGTGGTCAGGCAGTCCTGCGCCAGCAGGCGGTCCCGCATGGCGGCATCGGCCGGGCGCACACCGGCGCCCACAATCGCCCAATCCCGCGCCTGCCCCGCCTGCATCAGCCGGTGCAGATACCACGCCTGATGCGCCCGGTGGAAATTGCCCACGCCGATATGCACGATGCCCGGCGTCAGATCCGCGGCGCGATAGCCGGGGCGCAGCACGTTGCGCGGCAGGTCGGCCAGCGTGGCCCGGCTGAGGCGTTGCGCGTCCTTGCTCATCAGCTCATCCATTGTCCGCCATCCACATTATATGTCTGCGCCACGATGTAGCGGGCGTCCTCGCTGGCCAGGAACACGGCCATGCCGGTCAGATCCTCCGGCACGCCCATGCGGCCGAAGGGCACCGCGGCGCCCACTTCACGCTTTTTCTGGCCCGGGGCCTTGTTTTCATACTTGGCAAAGAAGGCGTCCACGCCGTCCCAATGTTCACCATCCACCACACCGGGCGAGATGGCGTTGACGTTGATGCCATGGCCGATCAGGTTCAGCCCGGCCGATTGCGTCAGCGAGATCACCGCCGCCTTGCTGGCGCAATAGACCGCCACCAGCGGCTCGCCGCGGCGTCCGGCCTGGCTGGCCATGTTGATGATCCGGCCCTGGATGCCTTCGGCAATCATGTGGCGCGCCACCGCCTGCAGGGTGAACAGCGTGCCTTTGACGTTGATGTCGAACACGCGGTCGAAATCCTGCGCCTCGATCTCGGCAATCGGCGCGGCGGTGAAGATGGCGGCATTGTTGATCAGGATATCGATCCGCCCCAGCGCCTGAACGGTGGCGGCAACGCCGGCCTCGATGCTGTCCAGCCGGGACACATCCATCTGAACCGCCACGGCATCGGGGCCAAGCGCATCGGCCGCCGCGCGGGCGCGGGCGATGTCGATATCGGCAATGGCCACCCGCGCGCCTTCGGCGATATAGGCGCGGGCAAAGGCCAGGCCGATGCCACGCGCGGCCCCGGTGATCAGGGCGGTTTTGCCAGCCAGCCGCATCATGCGATCCGCAGCCCATCCGCACCAAAGAGGTGCAGCTGGTCCATGCGCGGGGCAAGGCACACACGATCCCCATGGACCAGGCCGACCTCGCCACTGGCACGCACGGTCAGGGTCTCGGCCAGGCCCGTGTCATGCACATGCAGGAAGGTGTCAGATCCCAGATGCTCGGCCACGCCCACGGTGCCCTGCCAGGGGCCGTCAGCCACGATATCGATATGTTCCGGGCGGATGCCCACCGTGACCGCGCCATGCTGCGCCGCCGCCGCCCCGCCCAGCAGGTTCATCCGCGGAGAGCCGATGAACCCCGCCACGAACAGATTGCGCGGCGTGTTATACAGCTCCAGCGGGCTGCCGACCTGTTCGATCACCCCGGCGTGCAGCACCACGATCTTGTCGGCCATGGTCATCGCCTCGACCTGGTCATGGGTGACGTAGATCATCGTGGTGGCCAGCTTCTTGTGCAGCTCGGAAATCTCCATCCGCATGCCCACGCGCAACGCCGCATCCAGGTTCGACAGCGGCTCATCAAACAGGAAGGCCGCAGGTTCCCGCACAATCGCGCGCCCGATGGCCACGCGCTGGCGCTGCCCGCCCGAAAGCTGCCCCGGGCGCCGGTCCAGGTAATCCGTCAGGTTCAGCGCCTTGGCCGCGGCATCGATCCGGCGGGCCTGTTCCTGCGGCGGCACGCCGGCCATGCGCAGGGGGAAGGCAATGTTCTTGCGCACTGTCATATGGGGGTAGAGCGCGTAGGACTGGAACACCATCGCCAGGCCGCGCTTGGCCGGGGGCACGTCCGTGGCATCCGCGCCGTCGATCTCGATCACGCCGGAGGTGATGTCCTCCAGCCCGGCGATCAGGCGCAACAGGGTGGATTTGCCACAGCCGGACGGCCCGACGAACACGGTGAACTCCCCATCCTCGATGGTCAGGTTCAGCGGCGGGATGACCTCGACCTCGCCAAAACGCTTGGTCACGTCCTTGAGTTGAATGCGTCCCACGGTGTCTATCCTTATTTCACCGCGCCAAAGGTCAGGCCGCGGACAAGTTGCTTTTGACTGAACCAGCCAAGGATCAGGATCGGCGCGATGGCCATGGTGGATGCCGCGCTGAGCTTGGCAAAGAACAGGCCTTCGGGGCTGGAATAGCTGGCGATGAAGGCCGTGAGCGGCGCCGCATCGACAGCCGTCAGGTTCAGCGTCCAGAACGCCTCGTTCCAGGCGAGGATGAAGTTCAGCAGGATGGTGGAGGCGATGCCCGGAACGGCCATGGGCGTCAGGATATACAGGATTTCTTCGCGCAAGGTGGCGCCATCCATCCGCGCGGCCTCCAGGATCTCTCCGGGGATTTCGCGGAAATAGGTATACAGCATCCACACGATGATCGGCAGGTTGATCAGCATCAGGATCACCACCAGCGCCAGCCGATTGTCCAGAACGCCCAGCTGGATGCACAGCAGGTAGATGGGATAGAGCACCCCGACCGCGGGCAGCATCTTGGTGGACAGCATCCACAGCAGGATATCCTTGGTCCGGGCCGAGGGCACGAAAGCCATGGACCAGGCCGCCGGAACCGCCACCAGGATGCCCAGCAGCGTGGAGCCGCCAGCGATGATCACCGAATTCCACAAGAACCGCATGTAGTCAGAGCGTTCCTGCACGATGGCATAGTTTTCCAGCGTCCAGGAAAAGTTCAGGAACAGCGGCGGGTCCGCGATGGCCTCGGCCTCGGTCTTGAAGGAGGTCAGGATCGTCCAGAGGATCGGGAAGAAGATCAGGAAACCGATGGTCCAGGCGACCAGGGTGTTCACCGTCTTGCGTTGGGTCGAAACGGCACGGGCCATGACAGTGTTCTCCCTTACCGGTCGAGGTTCTTGCCGACGATGCGCATCAGGAAAAGCGCAACGATATTGGCCAGGATGATGGCATAGACGCCCCCTGCACTGCCCAGGCCGACATTCTGGCTTTCCAGAACGCGCTGGTAGATCAGGTAGGTCAGGGTGCGGGTGCCGAATGCGCCGCCGGTGGTCACGAAAATCTCCGCGAAGATCGACAGCAGGAAAATGGTCTGGATCAGGATGACGATGGTGATGGCGCGGCTGAGATGCGGCAGCATGATATGGAAGAAGCGTGCCAGCGGGGCGGCGCCGTCCATCTCGGCGGCCTCCAGCTGTTCGCTGTCCAGCGATTGAAAGGCCGTCAGCAGGATCAGCGTGGCAAAGGGCAGCCATTGCCAGGACACGATCAGGATGATCGACAGGATCGGCACATCGCTCAACCACACCACCGGATCGGCGCCAAAGGCACGCCACAGATGCGCCAGCAGCCCGTTGGTGGGATCCATGAACATGTTCTTCCACACCAGCGCGGAGACAGTGGGCATCACGAAGAAGGGCGCGATGACCAGGATGCGCACCACCCCCTGCCCCCACATGGGCTGATCCAGCAGCATCGCCAGCAGGATGCCGAACACCACCGTGATCAGCAGGATCCCCGCCACGATCACCAGCGTGGTCTGCACCGCCGGCCAGAAGGAGCTTGAGGAAAGGAAGCGGGTGTAATTTTCAAACCCGACGAAGCCCAGATCACCGCCGCGCAGCGGCAGGTATTTCCGCACGGAAAACCACAGGGTCATCGACAGCGGCACCAGCATCCACACCAACAGCAGGAACACGGCGGGGGCCATCATCACTCGGGCCGCAGATCTGGAATGCTGGGTGGCCATGGCGCATGTCCTTCATGGGCGGGCGGGGCCGCGAAATATCAAGGGAAAGGCAAGGTCCGAAGGGCGGCAGACCCGCCGCCCTCCGGGGGGAGGAAGCGATTTAGCGGTAGCCTGCGGCTTCCATCGCCTCATTGGTGATTGCCTGCGCCTTGGCCAGCGCCTGGTCCACCGTCTGGCGGCCGGCATAGGCCGCAGAGAATTCCTGGCTGACCTCGGTGGCGATGCCGGCGAATTCGGGGATGGCCACGAACTGGATGCCCACATAGGGCACCGGATCAACCGTGGGGTTTACCGGATCGGCGGCGTTGATGGAATCCAGCGTCATCTGCGCGAAAGGCACGGAGATATAATCAGGGTTCTCATAGAGCGAGGTGCGCGCACCCGGCGGCACATTGGCCCAGCCTTCGTTCGCGGCCACGAGTTCAATGTAATCCTTCGAGGTCGCCCATTCGATGAACTGCTTGGCGGCGTCTTCCTGCTGGGTGCCGGCGGGGATGGCCAGCGCCCAGGCCCACAGCCAGTTGGCGCGCTTGGCCACGCCTTCGCTGTTGGGCGCCAGGGCAAAGCCCACGCTGTCGGCCACTTCGCTGTCATTTGGGTTGGTCACGAAGGACGCCGCAACCGTGGCGTCGATCCACATGCCGCATTTGCCCTGCTGGAACAGCGACAGGTTTTCATTGAACCCGTTGGTGGCATAGCCGTCGGGGCCATAGTCATTCATCAGGTTGACGTAGAAGTTCAGCGCCTCAGCCCACTGAGGCTGATCGAACTGGGCGTTCCAGTCCTCATCGAACCAGCGCGCACCGAAGGAGTTGCCCGTGACGGTGATGAAGGCCCCACCTTCGCCCCAGCCGGCTTTGCCGCGCAGGCAGATGCCGTTGATGCCCGCTTCGGGGTCATCCATTGCGGCGGCGGCCTCGCGGATGAACTGCCAGCTCGGCGCTTCGGGCATCTCCAGCCCCGCCTTTTCCATCAGGTCCGTGCGATACATGACCATGGAGCTTTCGCCATAGAACGGCGCGGCATAGAGCGTGCCATCATGGCTGAGGCCAGAGCGCATGGCCGGCAGGATGTCATCCACGTCATAGCCAGCCGACAGGTCATCCAGCGCAACCAGCCAGCCGTTTGCGCCCCAGATCGGCGTTTCATACATGCCGATGGTCATGATGTCGAACTGGCCGCCCTTGGTGGTGATGTCCGTGGTCACGCGCTGGCGCAGCACGTTTTCTTCCAGCGTCACCCATTCGACATTGATGCCGGTCTGCTCGGTGAACTGATCGGTATAGCCCTGCATGCGGATCATGTCGCCGTTGTTGACCGTGGCGATCGTGATCGTCTGTCCATGCCCCGCGGCCATGGCCATCGATGCACTGAGGGTGAGCGCGGTTGTCGCGCAAATTGCACGTGAGAAAGACATCCTTTTCCTCCCTGAATCTGGATGTTGTGCCCAAGGTCTAGGCGAGGAAGAAAGCCTGCGTCAACATTTATTTTACGCGCGTAAAGTTATGCGGATTGTCGCCGCACCAGCCGCGCGTTGAACAGGTTGGCCTGCTTCTGCACGGGACGTTCCCCTGACGCGATGATGCCCAACAGGAATTCCAGGCTCTCACCCGCGATCCGGTCATAGTCCTGGGACACGGTGGTCAGCGGCGGGCAGGTGAACCGGGAAAAGGGGTGATCGTCATGCCCCGCCACGCGCAGCGCATGGCCCGGCCCCTGGCCCACGCGCAGCCCGCATTGGAACGCGGCCGACAGGACGCCAATGGCAAGCCGGTCATTGCTGCACAGAATGGTGTTGGTGGGCAGCGTCTTGTCCCGGATCATCCAGGTGGCGGCCTCCTGCGCGATCTCCTCAAAGGACCAGCCCACGCCTTCGGCGACCAGCAGAACAGGCTCACACCCCAGGCGCCGCATCGCGGCCTCATAGGCGGCGCGGCGCTTGTTGGCATTGGGGTTCGGGGCGTTTCGCATCTCGAACAGGGCGGGTGGCTCACCGGACTGGACAAGATATTCCACAATGATTGCCGTGCTTTGGAAGTGATCCGTGCCGAACATGCCATCCCCGACGCCATCGACATCACAGTCGAACAGGATGGTGGGCACATCGGCGCAGAAGGCCTCCAGCTCTGCCCGCAAGGACCGGCGCCCGATGGGCGCCAACAGAACGCCCGCGGGCTTGATCGCGCGCAAACTGTCCAGATTGGCGACCTCACGCTGGGGATCGCCGTGCGAGCTGAGCAGGATCGGATTGAACCCCGCGGCGCTGCATTGCACCTCAAGGTTGCGGGCGATCTCGGCAAAGAACGGGTCGGACAGATAGGGAACAACGATGCCGATGTTGCGCGTCAGGTTGCGATTCTGGTTCATCGCATAGACGTTGGGCGTGTAGTCGAACCGCTCCAGCGCCTCCTCGATCCGCGCGCGGGTGGAGGCGCGCACAGAGGTCGGATCATTGAAAAACTTGGACAGCGTCGGCCGGGAGATCCCGCTGAGCGTCGCAAGCTCTTCCATTGTTTTGACACGCTCAGGCTTCATCTGGCGCCTCACCTCATGCATTATCTTTACACGCGATAATTTTTTTCTGCGCGAATCCTGTCAAGTGCCCATGGATTGATCGGCAACCGCGTGCACCACGAAACAGGCTGATCTTGGCAGTCTGGATGGAGAGAGTCACCTCATGCAGCATCGCGCCACGGTGACAAGCACCGGTTGGAGAGCATGACAGGCGGCAAATCTGGTGCGGTCGAGAAGACTCGAACTTCCACGGGAGTTACCCCACAGCGACCTCAACGCTGCGCGTCTACCAATTCCGCCACGACCGCATTCAGTGACAGTGGCCGGGGATTACCCCAGCCCCGCCGCCGCGACAAGAGCGAATTTCCCGCCCCCCGCGCAGTTGAAGCCAAGGGCGCGGGGCGATACTGCCAAGACAGACCCGGCCGCCCCGCGCGCCGATACAGAAGAACGGAGAGCCCCATGGTGGAATGGCGGATCAGTGACGCCCCCGTGCCCTATGAAGAGGCGCTGGCCTGGATGGAAACCCGCGCCGCCGCCATTGCCGCGGGCGAGGCCGCCGAGTGCATCTGGCTGCTGGAACACCCGCCACTCTATACAGCTGGAACCAGCGCCCGGGTCGAAGACCTGCGCGCGCCGGACAGGTTTCCGGTCCATTACACACGGCGCGGCGGGCAGTTCACCTATCACGGGCCGGGCCAGCGCATTGTCTATGTCATGCTGGACCTCAACCGCCGGGGCCGCGATGTGCGCCGCTTCGTGCAGGATCTCGAGGCCTGGGTGATTGCCACGCTGGCCGAATTCAACCTGACCGGCCATATCCGCGACGGGCGCGTGGGCGTCTGGATCGAGCGGCCCGAAAAACCGCGCCTGACAGATGGCCGCATGGCGGAAGACAAGATCGCCGCCATCGGCATCCGGCTGCGCAAATGGGTCAGCTTCCACGGAATCTCGATCAACGTGGAACCGGACCTGTCTCATTTTGACGGCATCGTGCCCTGCGGGATCACGGATTTCGGCGTCACCAGCCTTGTGGACCTGGGCCTGCCGGTGGGCATGGCCGATCTGGACGTGGCGCTGCGGCGGTGTTTCGACGAAACGCTGGGCGAAGGCTGAGGCTCAGCGCGCCGCCGTGCGCAGGACATGCGCCAGGATCTGGCTGCGGCTCAGCCCCCGGGCGGCCAGTTCCTCATCGCTGAGGCTGCGCAACGCCTCGATCCGGCGGGCGATACGGCGAGACCGCTGGTCAAACGGCGTGTCAAACACGGCCGCGATGCGGCCCCAGAGCGTGGACAGGCGCCGCGCGCCCCGCGTGCCGCCGGTCATGCGGCTGTCGTCGATACAAGTCATGCAAGCCCCCTGAAAGACATGGCCCCCTCATCACGACATGCGATGATTAAGCCCACGTTAAGGCGTGCCGCGTCATTGCATCAGTCAGGAATACCCGCCCAGGGGACCCGCAAGGGGATGCGACAAAAATGTTTGATCTAAATCAAGCACAGGCGTTGCCGCCCACGGGGACACATTCTAAAACGGCTAGGCAACGGGCGCAGTATCTCCTGCGCCCGCCAGTATTACCAGCAGGAGGCACAAGATGGCAGACGCCGCCATTCACGGCCACGAACACGAAGACAACCGCGGGTTCTTCACCCGTTGGTTCATGTCCACCAACCACAAGGACATCGGGATTCTCTACCTGATCGTCTCTGCGCTGGTGGGCTTCGTTTCGGTGGCATTTACCGTTTACATGCGACTGGAGCTCATGGAGCCCGGCGTGCAATACATGTGCCTGGAAGGCGCCCGCATGACCGCAGCCGCGGCCGGCGAATGCACGCCCAACGGCCACCTTTGGAACGTGCTGATCACCGGTCACGGCATCCTGATGATGTTCTTCGTGGTGATTCCGGCGCTGTTCGGCGGCTTCGGCAACTATTTCATGCCGCTGCAGATCGGCGCGCCGGACATGGCGTTCCCGCGGATGAACAACCTGTCCTTCTGGATGTATGTGGCCGGCACCATGCTGGCGATCTGCTCCGTCCTGTCGCCCGGCGGCAACGGCCAGCTTGGCTCTGGCGTGGGCTGGGTTCTGTATCCGCCGCTGTCGGTGCGTGAAGGCGGGATGTCCATGGACCTCGCGATCTTCGCGGTCCACGTCTCCGGCGCTTCGTCCATCCTGGGCGCGATCAACATGATCACCACCTTCCTGAACATGCGTGCCCCGGGCATGACCCTGTTCAAGGTGCCGCTGTTCTCCTGGTCGATCTTCGTCACCTCCTGGCTGATCCTGCTGTCCCTGCCCGTTCTGGCCGGCGCGATCACCATGCTGCTGACGGACCGCAACTTCGGCACGACCTTCTTTGACCCGGCCGGTGGGGGCGACCCGATCCTGTATCAGCACATCCTGTGGTTCTTCGGCCACCCGGAAGTGTACATCATCATCCTGCCCGGCTTCGGCATCATCAGCCACGTCATCGCCACCTTCTCGCGCAAGCCTGTCTTCGGCTACCTGCCGATGATCTGGGCGATCATCGCGATCGGCGTGCTGGGCTTTGTCGTCTGGGCGCACCACATGTACACCGTGGGCATGTCCCTGTCGCAGCAGTCTTACTTCATGCTGGCGACGATGGTCATCGCGGTGCCGACAGGTGTGAAGGTCTTCTCCTGGATCGCCACGATGTGGGGCGGCTCCATCGAGTTCAAGACACCCATGCTGTGGGCCTTCGGCTTCCTCTTCCTGTTCACCGTCGGCGGTGTGACGGGCGTGGTGCTCAGCCAGGCTGCCGTGGACCGTGCCTATCATGACACCTACTACGTTGTGGCACACTTCCACTACGTGATGTCGCTGGGTGCGGTGTTTGCCATCTTCGCAGGGATCTACTTCTACCTGCCGAAGATGACCGGCCGCATGTATCCCGAATGGGCCGGCAAGCTGCACTTCTGGACCATGTTCATCGGTGCAAACCTGACCTTCTTCCCCCAGCACTTCCTGGGACGTCAGGGCATGCCGCGCCGCTACATCGACTATCCCGAGGCCTATGCGCTGTGGAACTACGTCTCCTCCTGGGGTGCGTTCCTGTCCTTCGCGTCGTTCATCTTCTTCTTCGGGGTGATCATCTACACCCTGCGGTCTGGCGCACGGTCCACCGTTGCCAACCCCTGGAACGAATATGCGGACACGCTGGAATGGACCCTGCCCTCCCCGCCGCCGGAGCATACCTTCGAGCAGCTGCCCAAGCGAGAAGACTGGGACAAGGCACCGGCGCACTGACCCGTCGCCGAGCCTGAACTGAATGGCGGCCCCGGCGATCACTCGCCGGGGCCGTTTGCTTTTTGGCCAGGTCGCGCCAATTCCAGCCAAGCACCAGACCAAGACCAAGAGACGCCCCATGCCCTACAAATGGACCCACGCGCCCAATAAGACCCCCCAGAGCGAACTGCGCCTCTGGCCGCACAACTCCCTGCCACCCAAGGGCTTCGCGGCCTTCATCCTGGGCACCTACCTGATGACGACCATTCCGCTCTATGGGCTGATCGGCACGGCGGTGTTCTGGGGGCTGCTGCCCTTTTCGCTGGCGGCGCTGGCGGGCATCTGGGTGGCGCTCAGCCGCAATGCGCGTGACAGGCAGATCACCGAAACCCTCACCATCACGGCCGAGGATATGTCCCTGGTGCGCAACAACCCAGATGGCCGACAGCAACGGTGGGACTGCAACCCTTACTGGGCGCGGGTCAGCCTGCATGAGAAGGGCGGCCCGGTTCCGTTCTACATCACCCTGTCCGGCGCGGGACGAGAGGTTGAAATCGGCGCCTTTCTCAGCGAAGACGAGCGCAAGACGCTCTTTGCCGACCTGCAGGATGAACTGGCCCGCGTTGGCCGCGCCTGAGCCGCTTTGAAGGACCTTTGCCCATGGCGCAACGCCCGGCCACCCCGAAATGGACACGCTGGGTACTGCGGGGGCTGGCGCGGATTTCGCCTCAACTCGCCGGGCCGCTGGCCTCCGCCGCATCGGAACGCGCGGCGCTGACCCTTCGCCAGGCACGGCTGACACCGCCGGAGGCGACAGGCGTCACCTTCCTGATCCCACTGGTCGGTCCGGCCCATGTCGCGGACTGGAGCGCCGTTGAGGCCCGCCTGCGCAGCACTGTGGACAGCCTGTTGGCGCAAACCAACCCGAACTGGCGCGCGGTCATCTGCTGCCAGCACCGCCCCACCCTGCCAGACGATCCCCGGCTGATCCACCTGCCCTTCACCACCGATTTCACCGGCAATGACAAATGGGCCAAGCTGCACAGCCTGGTGCAGCATCTGGCGGATCTGCCCGCCCTGCCCGGCTATGTCATGAGCTTTGACGCCGATGACCTGCTGCACCGCGAGGCCGTGGCACGGATGCTGTCAACACGCAGCGCCGGGGGCTATCTGGTGCAGGCGGGGTATGTGCTGGACCACGCGACAGGCGGCGTGGCCCGGGCGGACCGCCCCACCCCAGGCCAGCCGCTGCGCAAACCGTTCTGGAAGCTCTGTGGCAGTTGCATGGCCCTGCGGCTGGACCCGGCGCAGCCGCAGGCGCGGGCGTTTCTGGCGGAAATGGTCCAGCATGAACATCGCATGTTCCCACATCTGGCGCGGCTGGCCGGGCTGCGCCCACAGCCGTTGCTGCCGCCTGCGGTGCTGTATGTGCTGAACCATGGCGAGAATTTTGGCGCAAGGCGCGGCCGCGTGGGGTTCAAGACCCGCTTCGTGACACGATTCGCGCTGACGGATCAGGCAGAGTTGGACCAGATCAGCCAGAACTTCCCCAGCCCGTAAAACCGGGGCACCGCGTCAGGCGGATTGCGCCGCGGCGATAAAGGCCCTCATCAACCCGGCATCCTTCTGCCCCGGCGCGGATTCGACACCGCTGCTGACGTCCAGTTGCGCGGCGCCCGTGACATCCCGCGCCTCTGCCGCGTTTCCTGGCGTCAACCCCCCGGCCAACATCCAGGGCACCGGCCAACGCCGCCCGGCAATCAGCCGCCAGTCAAAGGCAAGCCCGTTGCCTCCGGGCAATGCAGCACCCGGGGCAGGCTTGGCATCCACAAGGATCTGATCGGCCACCTGCGCATAGCTGTCCAACGCGGGCAGATCATCCGCCGTGGCCACGCCAACCGCCTTCATCACCGGCAAGCCATAGCGCGCCTTGACTGCGCTCACGCGCTCGGGCGTCTCTTTTCCATGCAGTTGCAGGATGTCCAGCGGCACCTCTGCCAGAAGGGCATCCAACTCGGCATCGCTGGCATTCACGGTCAGGGCCACCTTGGCCACCCCAGGCGGCACAAGGCCAGACAGGGCCGCAGCCTGCGCCGGTGTGACATGGCGCGGAGACTTGGGAAAAAACACCAGTCCGACATAGCCTGCGCCGGCGTCAACAGCCGCGCGCATGTCCTCAGGCCGCGTCAGCCCACAAATCTTGACACGGATGTCGGCCGGGTTGGGCCTAGCGGCCATCATCCAGCAGGGCCAGAACCTCGTCCTTGCCCTCGTCCCGCTGGCCTTTGACCCGGCGCAGCTCACGCTCCATCTTGCGCAGCTCCCCGGCCTTGCGGCTGGCATCGGTGCGGAACTTGGCCTCGCGCAGCCATTCCGCAACAAAGCCGATGAACAGCCCCGCCACGATCCCGCCGAAGATCACCAGGAACAATGGCAGCTCGACCGAGGCCTGGAACGCCGACATGTCGGCCAGCGCCTCGGGCAGCAGGGTCAGCGTAACGGGGCCGCGGTTGGCCAGCGCAACGGTGATCAGCACGATGGCAAGAATGCCCCAGAAGGCGTAACGAATATAGCGCATCAGGATTTCCCGTTCAGTCTCTCTCGCAATTGCTTGCCGGTCTTGAAGAAAGGCACGTGCTTTTCCTCAACCTCAACCGACTCGCCCGTGCGGGGGTTTCGGCCAACCCTCGCATCCCGTTTCTTCACCGAAAACGCGCCAAAGCCGCGCAGCTCGACCCGATCCCCACGCTCCATCGCCTGGGTGATTTCCTCGAAAACCGTGTTCACGATTCTCTCCACCTCACGTTGGTTGAGATTCGGGTTCTCATCCGCGATCTTCTGGATCAACTCTGACCTTATCATCTATCCCTGTCCCCCGCACCCGACGGCCGCTTTCTTGCGGCCTTTTCAGGACAGTATAAGCAACGGCGCGCGGCGCGGAAGCCTTCAATCCACTGATATATCACGTTTCGCGCATCAAAGCACAGCAGGCATGCATGTGTGGCCCATGTCACCCGCCCGCACCCCGGGCGGGGCGGACCCGCCAGCAGAGTGCGCGAATCAAAAAAGGCCCCGGCATGTCTGCCGGGGCCTGGATGTTTCAGGACTTGGCCCGGATCAGTCGCGCTTCAGCGCGGCGCCCAGGATATCGCCCAGCGATGCGCCGGAGTCGGAGGAGCCATACTGCTCAACCGCTTCCTTTTCTTCAGCGATTTCGCGCGCCTTGATGGACAGGCCCAGGCGGCGCGACTTGCTGTCGATATTGGTGACGCGCACGTCGATCTTGTCTCCGACGGAGAAGCGGTCAGGGCGCTGTTCCGCCCGGTCACGCGACAGGTCAGAGCGGCGGATGAAGGATTTCGCGCCTTCATATTCCACTTCGATCCCGCCATCCTCGATGGAGGTCACGGCCACGGTGATGATGGAGCCACGCTTCACATCGCCCGTTGCTTCGGCAAACTTGTCGCCACCCACGGCCTTGATGGACAGGGAGATACGCTCTTTCTCAATGTCCACTTCGGACACGACCGCGCGCACCATGTCGCCCTTGCGATAGTTCTGGATGGCGTCTTCGCCACGCTCGTCCCAGGACAGGTCGGACAGGTGGACCATGCCGTCGATGTCGCCCGGCAGGCCAACGAACAGACCGAATTCGGTGATGTTCTTGACTTCGCCCTCGACCTCGGTGCCCTCGGGGTGTGTTTCGGCAAACAGCTCCCACGGGTTGCGCATGGTCTGCTTCAGGCCCAGGCTGACGCGGCGCTTGCCACCGTCGATTTCCAGAACCATGACGTCCACTTCCTGGCTCGTGGACACGATCTTGCCGGGGTGCACGTTCTTCTTGGTCCAGGACATCTCGGAGACGTGGACCAGACCTTCGACACCGGCTTCCAGCTCAACGAATGCGCCGTAATCGGTGATGTTGGTCACGCGGCCCTTGTGCACGGAGCCCAGCGGATACTTGACCGCCACCAGATCCCACGGATCTTCCTGCAGCTGCTTCATGCCCAGGCTGATACGGTGGGTTTCCTTGTTGATCTTGACGACCTGAACCTTGACGGTTTCGCCGATCGACAGGATTTCCGAGGGATGGTTGACGCGGCGCCATGCCATGTCCGTGACGTGCAGCAGGCCGTCCACACCACCCAGATCGACGAATGCGCCGTATTCGGTGATGTTCTTGACCACACCGTCCACTGCCTGGCCTTCTTGCAGGTTGGCAATGACTTCGGCGCGCTGTTCGGCACGGGATTCTTCCAGGATCGCACGGCGCGACACCACGATGTTCCCGCGGCGGCGGTCCATCTTCAGGATCTGGAAGGGCTGCTTCAGACCCATCAGGGGGCCGGCATCGCGCACGGGGCGCACATCGACCTGGCTGCCGGGCAGGAAGGCCACGGCGCCGCCCAGATCCACGGTGAAGCCACCCTTGACCCGGCCAAAGATCGCGCCTTCGACGCGGGCGTCATCGGCGTAGGCTTTTTCCAGACGGTCCCATGCCTCTTCGCGGCGGGCCATCTCACGGCTGAGCACGGCTTCGCCACGGGCGTTTTCGGAGGCGCGGTAGAACACCTCGACCTCATCGCCAGCGGCGATTTCGGGGGCTTCACCGGGGTTCGCAAATTCCTTCAGCTCGACGCGGCCTTCCATCTTGCCGCCGACGTCGATTACGGCGAAGCCTGCCTCAATGGCGATGACCTTGCCGCGGACAACAGTCCCCTCTTCGGGTGTGTCCATTTCGAAGCTTTCGTTCAGGAGGGCTTCGAATTCCTCCATGGATGCGTTGGGCATATAGCGTTTCGGTCCTTGTTCATGCTTTTCTGGCCGGGCGGTTGTCTCCGCCGGTCTTGGGGTTGGTCTTCAGCGCGCGGAAAACGCAAAAGGGCCGGTTGCCCGACCCTGCTCTGTCTCATGCGATCCCGGTCTTCGTTGCCGTTCAGACGCGCGTTCTATAGACGGTAAAAACGGACCTGACAAGGCCCGCCGTGCCCGTCACGCCGATCCGCCGCCCCATGAAAACAGGGCGGCGCAGGGCGCATCGCAAGATGGCGCCAGCATGCCACCAGGGGCTGGCCAAGGTCAACAATACTGTTCCGGCCCCACGGCCTGTGACGGCCCATACCGATCCCCATGCGCCCAGCCCACGGGCAAGACAGCCTCGATCCGGGCAAGGTCATCAGTGCTCAGCTGCACTGTTGCGGCGCGGATCAGTTCCGCCAAGTGGTCCAGGCTGCGGGTGCCGGGAATGGGATGCACATGCGGCCCCTGCGCCAGCACCCAGGCCATGGCCAGCGTTGCCGCAGGCAGGCCCATGTCCGCGGCCAGTGCGCGGAACCTGTCCGTCAGCGCCATGTTGGCCGCCAGGTTCGGCGCCATGAAGCGCGGATTGCTGGCCAGGAACGGCAGACCCGCGATCTCTTCCGGGCCAAGCGGATGATCCGTCAGCAGCGAACGCCCCACAGGCGAGAACGCCACCAGCGCCACGTCAAGTTCGGCGCAGGT
Source organism: uncultured Paracoccaceae bacterium (assembly GCA_965660085.1). Classification (GTDB taxonomy): domain Bacteria; phylum Pseudomonadota; class Alphaproteobacteria; order Rhodobacterales; family Rhodobacteraceae; genus CBFHYV01. Next base: position 935 of record CBFHYV010000033.1, on the reverse strand, counting down.
CTGCACCAGGCCCAGTTCCGGCAGGCGCGTGGCCAGCGAGTATTCCGACTGCACCGCCGCCACCGGAAATTCCGCATGGGCGCGGCGCAGGCTGGCGGGGGCGATTTCCGAAAACCCGATGGCGCGCGCCTTGCCCTTGCGCACCAGCGCGCCCATCGTCTGGGCAACTTCCTCGATCGGCCGGTCAGCCTCGCGCCGGTGCACATAATACAGATCGACACAGTCCACCCCGAGCCGCGCGAGCGAAGCATCCAGCTGTGTCTCCAGATGGCTGGGGGAGTTGTCGAAGCGGCGCTGACCCTCGGCGGTGCTGGTGATCCCGCCCTTGGTGGCGATGAACAGGCCGTCCCGCAGGCCCGGGTCCGCGCGCAGCGCCTGGCCGATCACCTTTTCAGACCGGCCCATGCCATAGACATTCGCCGTGTCGATATGGGTCACCCCGGCCTCCACCAGCGCATGCATCACGGCCAGCGATTGCGCATCCGTGGTGGCGCCGTAGAAATCGGAAAAGGACATGGCACCATAGCCGATGCAGGACACGTCCCGCCCGGCAATACGGCGCTGCGGCATCTGGGTCATCTGGAGGCCTCTTCTCTGGCGCGGTCCACGGCGGCGCAGGCCGTGGCAATGGCGGTGTCGATATCCATGTCGCTGGTGTCGATCACGGTGGCATCCGGCGCGGGGCGCAGCGGCGCATCGCTGCGGCCCATGTCGCGGGCGTCCCGGGCGCGGACATCGGCCAGCACCTGGGCCAGATCACTGTCCTGCCCGGCGGCGCGATATTCCGCATGGCGGCGGCCCGCGCGCACCTCTGCCGAGGCGGTGACAAACAGCTTCACCGCCGCATCGGGGCAGATCACGGTGCCAATGTCACGCCCGTCCAGCACCGCGCCGCCATGTGCCGCCGGATAGCCGCGCTGAAACGCCACCAACGC
>CBFHYV010000032.1:0-17144 GCA_965660085.1 uncultured Paracoccaceae bacterium | reverse complement strand
TCAGATCTGGGACGCCAACCGGCCCATGTTGTTGGCGCTGGCCCGTGACTGGGGCTTTGAGGCCGTGGACCTGGGCCATGCCCCGGATGACCGCGCCCGGATCGCCGCCGCGCTGGATGCCGGTGCGGCGAAGGCGGATGTGATCCTGACCTCCGGCGGGGCCTCGGCCGGGGATGAGGACCATGTCTCCGCCCTGCTGCGGGCAGAGGGCACGCTGTCAAGCTGGCGCATCGCGGTCAAACCGGGCCGCCCGCTGGCGCTGGCGCTGTGGAAGGGCGCGGCGGTGTTCGGCCTGCCGGGCAACCCGGTGGCCGCGCTGGTCTGCGCGCTGATCTTCGCCCGCCCGGCGCTGAGCCTGATGTCCGGCGCGGGCTGGCAGGTGCCGCAGGGCTTCATGCTGCCCGCCGCCTTTTCCAAGACCAAGAAGCCCGGGCGCCGCGAATATCTGCGCGCCCGCATCACGCCGGATGGCGCGGCAGAGGTCTTTGCCTCCGAAGGCTCTGGCCGGATCTCGGGCCTGTCCTGGGCCACGGGGCTGGTGGAGCTGCCGGATGCGGGGCTGACCATCGCGCCGGGCGATCCGGTGCGGTTCATACCCTATGCCCAGCTTGGGCTGCGGGGCTAGCCGCCCTTGCGGATCAGATAGACCTGCGCCTCGCCCTCATCGCCGCTGTCCAGCAGGGCATGTCCGGCCTCAGTGCAGAAATGCGGCACATCCACGATGGCCGCCGGGTCATCGGCCAGCACGCGCAGCACCTGCCCGCTGTCCAGCGCGGCGATGCGCTTGCGTGCCTTCAGCACGGGCAGCGGGCACAGCAGGCCGCGCGCGTCGAGTTCATGATCCCAATCCATGCCCTAGGGATAGCACCGGCTGCGCGGCTGTCCAGCCCTCATGGTGCGCCTGTTTGATAGAAAAATCCGATCAAGTGACGAGATTTCGATATTGACCGAAGGGGGTATCCCTTTCCATGGATGGCGCCAGACCGCAGACACGGGAGGTGGCACATGGCGCTCGATCATCGGCAGGACAAGGACAAGGGCGTGTGGTCCAGCGGCCGGTCAGGCGGCAAGGCCCGCGCCACGCCCAAGGGGCGGCAGCTGGATGACGCCGCGCAGGCGGAGCTGCGCGCGCTGCTGGGGGACCGGCCCCGCCGCCGCGATCACCTGATTGAATTCCTGCACCTGATCCAGGATGCGCGCGGCCATCTGCCCGCCGCCCTGCTGCGCGCCCTGGCCGAGGAGCTGAAGCTGTCCATGGCCGAGGTCTGGGAGGTTGCCACCTTCTATGCCCATTTCGATCCCGTGCGCGAGGGCGAGACACCGCCGCCGGACCTGACCATCCGTGTGTGTGAGTCGCTGTCATGTGAACTGGCCGGGTCAGAGGCGCTGTTCGATGCGCTGAGCGCGGGCCACGATCCCGCGCGCATCCGCGTGCTGCGCGCGCCCTGCATGGGCCGCTGCGATAGGGCGCCGGTGCTGGAAATCGGCCATCGCCATATTGACCACGCCACCCCGGAAAAGGTGGCAGAGGTCGTGGCCGCGGGCGATTTTCACGCGCGCATCCCCGATTATGAGGATCTGGCGGCCTATCGTGCCGCCGGGGGCTACGCCGTGCTGGCGCAGCTGCGTGAGACCGGCAACTGGGAAGAGGTGCAGGACAGCCTGCTGACCGCCGATCTGCGCGGGCTGGGCGGCGCGGGCTTCCCCTCGGGGCGCAAATGGGGCTTTGTGCGCGGCAATCCCGGCCCGCGCTATCTGGCCGTGAACGGGGACGAGGGCGAGCCGGGCACCTTCAAGGACCGCTACTACCTGGAGCGCACGCCGCATCTGATGCTGGAGGGGATGCTGATTGCCGCCTGGGCGGTGGAGGCCTCTTGCGTGTTTCTGTATATGCGCGACGAATACCCTGCCGTGCTGGAAATCCTGCGCCGGGAGATCGCTGCGCTGGAGGCCGCGGGCCTTGTCGCCCCCGGGTATATCGAGCTGCGCCGCGGCGCGGGCGCCTATATCTGCGGCGAAGAAAGCGCGATGATCGAAAGCATCGAGGGCAAGCGCGGCATTCCCCGTCTGCGCCCGCCCTATGTGGCGCAGGTCGGCGTGTTCGGCCAGCCGACGCTGGTGCACAATATCGAAACCCTGCACTGGATCGCCCGCATCTGCCGCGAAGGCCCGCAGGTGCTGAACGCGGTAGAGCACAACGGCCGCAAGGGCTTGCGCAGCTATTCCGTCTCTGGCCGCGTAGCGCAGCCGGGGGTCTATCTGTTGCCGGCAGGCTCCACGATCACGGACATCATCGCCGCCGCCGGTGGCATGGTGCCGGGGCATGTGTTCAAGGCCTATCAGCCGGGCGGGCCGTCCTCGGGCCTGCTGCCGGCCACGCTGAACGATGTGCCGCTGGATTTCGACACCTTGCAACCGCACGGCAGCTTCATCGGATCGGCGGCGGTTGTGGTGTTGTCGGATCATGACAGCGCGCGGACCGCGGCGCTGAACATGCTGCGCTTCTTTGAATCGGAATCCTGTGGCCAGTGCACGCCCTGCCGCGTGGGCTGCGAAAAGGCGGTGAAGCTGATGCAGGCCGACCGCTGGGACACCGAATTGCTGACCGACCTCTGCGAGGTCATGGCCGATGCCTCCATCTGCGGCCTGGGGCAGGCCGCGCCCAACCCGATCCGGCTTGTCATGCAGCACTTCCCGGACGAAGTCGGCCAAGCGAAGGCAGGGCAATGACCGTCCCGGCCCTGGGCGCCCGCGGGATAAATCCGGTGGAATCCGCGGACCCCGCGGGCACAGGCCCCGCGCATATCTCCGTCATCGACCCTGACGGAAACCCCATCCTGATCGACCAGCACCGCTGATCCAGACCCGCAAAGGACGACCCCCATGGCAGCTGACGGCAACCGCCTTGATCTGATCATCTTCACGCTGGACGGTGAAGATGTGACCGCCTTTGAAAGCGAAACCATCTGGCAGGTGGCCGAACGCCACGGCAAGATCATCCCGCATCTGTGCCACAAGCCCGCGCCGGGATACCTGCCCGATGGCAACTGCCGCGCCTGCGTGGTGGAGATCGATGGCGAGCGCACCCTGGCGCCGTCTTGCTGCCGCCACCCGTCCAACGGCATGGCCGTGCAGACAGACAGCCCCCGCGCCGAAAAGGCCCGCAAGACGGTGATGGAACTGCTGCTGGCCGATCAGCCCCCGCGGGACCAGGCCCATGACGCCGGCAGCCACCTGTGGGACATGGCAGAGGCCAACGGCCTGGAGGACAGCCGCTTTCCCAAGCTGGAACAGGCCCGCATCCCCCTGCTGGATGACAGCCACATCGCCATGTCCGTCAACCTGGATGCCTGTATCCAGTGCGGGCTGTGCGTGCGCGCCTGCCGCGATGTGCAGGTCAATGACGTGATCGGCATGGCGGGCCGGGGGCATGACGCCTACCCGACCTTCGATTTTGCCGACCCGATGGGCGACAGCACCTGCGTGGCCTGCGGCGAATGCGTGCAGGCCTGCCCCACCGGCGCGCTGATGCCCGCCACGGCCCTGGATGCCGACCAGCGCGGGGACAGCCGCGATTTCGACGAGGCGGTGGAGTCCATCTGCCCCTTCTGCGGTGTGGGCTGCCAGGTCAGCCTGAAGGTCAAGGATGGCAAGGTTGCGCGCGTGGATGGCATCAACGGCCCCGCCAACGAAGGCCGCCTGTGCGTGAAGGGCCGGTTCGGCTTTGACTATATCCACCACCCGCACCGCCTGACCGCGCCGCTGATCCGGCGTGAGGGCGCGCCCAAGGGGCTGAACGTGGACCCGGCCAACCCCATGACCCATTTCCGCGAAGCCACCTGGGAGGAGGCGCTGGACGCCGCCGCCGGCGGGCTGGCACAGCTGCGCGCCGATCATGGCGGGCGTGCCGTGGCGGGGTTTGGCAGCGCCAAGTGCAGCAATGAAGAGGCCTATCTGTTCCAGAAGCTCATCCGCCAGGGCTTTGGCCACAACAACGTGGACCACTGCACGCGGCTTTGCCACGCATCCTCTGTCGCGGCGCTGCTGGAAAACGTCGGGTCCGGCGCTGTCACCGCCACGTTCAACGAGATCGAGAATGCCGATGTGGCCATCGTGATCGGCTGCAACCCGGCGGAAAACCACCCCGTCGCGGCCAGCTTCTTCAAGCAGTTCGCCAAGCGCGGCGGCAAGCTGATCGTGATGGATCCGCGCGGCCATGCGCTGGCCCGCCATGCGGAACATATGGTCCAGTTCCGCCCCGGTGCGGATGTGCCGCTGCTGAACGCGATCATGTCCGTGATCGTGGAAGAGGGCCTGTATGACCAGGCCTATATCGACCGCCATACCGAGAACTGGGAGGCGCAGAAACAGCAGCTTGCCGGCTTTGCTCCCGAAACCGTTGAGGAGCTGACCGGCGTGTCCGCCGCGCAGGTGCGCGCCGTGGCGCGCGACTTTGCCGCCGGGCAGGCGGGCATGATCTTCTGGGGCATGGGCGTCAGCCAGCATGTGCATGGCACCGACAACGCGCGCTGCCTGATCTCGCTTGCGCTGATGACGGGCAATGTGGGCAAGCCCGGCGCGGGGCTGCACCCGCTGCGCGGCCAGAACAACGTGCAGGGCGCATCGGACGCGGGCCTGATCCCGATGTTCCTGCCCGATTACCAGAGCGTGACGGACGATGCCCTGCGCACCGCCTTTTCCGAGTTGTGGGGTGGGGCGGAGTTCAGCGCCGAAAAGGGCCTGACCGTGACCGAAATCCTGGGCGCCGTGCATGCGGGCGACATCCGCGGGATGTATATCCTGGGCGAAAACCCCGCCATGTCCGACCCGGACGTGACCCATGCCCGCGCCGCGCTGGCAAAGCTGGACCATCTGGTGGTGCAGGATGTCTTCCTGACGGAAACGGCCAATTATGCCGATGTGATCCTGCCCGCCGCGGCCTTCTATGAAAAGGACGGCACCGTCACCAACACCAACCGCCAGGTGCAGATGGGCCGCCAGGCCGTCCCCGCACCGGGACAGGCCCGGCCAGACTGGCAGATCACCACCGATCTGGCCCGGCGGCTTGGGCTGGACTGGGGCTACACCCACCCGCGTGAGGTCTTTGCCGAAATGGCGCAGGGCATGAAATCGCTCAACAACATCACCTGGGACCGGCTGCAGGCGCAGGGTGGCGTGACCTACCCCAGCCTCAGCCCCGAAGACCCCGGCCAGGCGATCGTGTTTGGCGATGGCTTCCCGCGGGCTGACGGGCGCGCGCGCTTTGCCCCGGCAGAGGTCATTCCGCCGGATGAACAGCCCGATGCCGACTATCCCATGGTGCTGACCACGGGGCGGCAGCTGGAACATTGGCACACGGGCTCCATGACGCGGCGGTCACGCGTGCTGGATGGGGTGGAGCCGGGGGCGAACTGTTCGCTGCATCCGTCCACCCTGCGCAAGCTGGGGGTGGAACCGGGCGGGATGGTCACGCTGGAAACCCGGCGGGGCCAGATCACAGTGATGGCGCGGGCCGACCGCGCCGTGGCGCCGGACATGGTGTTCCTGCCCTTCGCCTATGTCGAGGCTGCGGCGAATATCCTGACAAACCCGGCGCTGGACCCCTTCGGCAAGATCCCGGAGTTCAAGTTTGCCGCCGTGCGCGTCAGCGCCGCCTGATCCCTGCGATACCCCCAAGGGCCGGGGGTGGGGATAGGATCTGTTTCGGATCGCTGCGCGATCCGACCCGCGCGCGCCCCCCAGGGGCGCGCGTTCCGGCCGGCAGATCCCCGGCAGAGGCCCGCCGCGATTTTCCTTGTAAAACGCGCCGCAAAAGTGCATGTTCGGCAGGCTTACGTTTTTCTACTCGAATCTGTGACTCCGCTTGCCGGCCATCAGTTGATCGATCCAGACTGACTACGCCGGGCTGCCGCATTCTGCGGGTAGCATTCAATCACAGGAGATCACGGATATGGCCAACGGCACCGTGAAATGGTTCAACGCAACCAAAGGTTTTGGCTTCATCGCACCGGATAGCGGCGGCAAGGACGTGTTTGTGCACATCTCTGCTGTTGAGCGCGCCGGCCTGACCGGCCTGGCCGACAACCAGAAAGTGACGTTCGACATCGAGCCCGGCCGCGACGGCCGCGAGGCTGCTTCGAACATCCAGCTGGCCTGATCGGCCGGTTTCCTGCTCTTGAAGGGCAGGGCTGAGATTTCAAAAGGCGCGGAGAGAGATCACCGCGCCTTTTTTCTGTTTTGGCGCGGATTGCCTTGAACCTGTGCGGCCCCTGACCCGCCACAACGGGTGGACCGCGCCATGGGGCTGCACGGGGCCTTACCCCTTGGCGTATGGCAGCCAAACGTCAAAACATGCGCCGCCTTCGGGGCGGTTGGCCGCCGTGATCAACCCGCCGGCGCGCTGCACCAACGTCTGGCTGATGGACAGGCCCAGGCCCGTGCCCTCGCCCAGCTTGGTGGTGAAGAACGGGTCAAACAGATGCGCAAGCGTGTCCGCCTGCATGCCCGGGCCGGTGTCGCAGACGCGCAGGCACAGCCCCTCCTGCCCCTCTCGCGGCAGGGGGTGCAGGGAAATCTCCAGCGTGCCCTGTTGGCCCATGGCCTGAACGGCATTGGACATGAGGTTGATGACCACCTGCTGCGCCTCGCCCGCGGGCATGGCCACTGCGGGGCTGGGCGGCAGGTCAGTGCTCACGCGGATCTGTGTGCGGGACAGGATGTGATCCACCAGCACCAGGCAATCCTGCACCACGCTGGACAGGTCGGCGGCGGCAACCTCGCCCGAATAATCATGCGGGCGTGCGAATTGCAGCAGCTTGCCCACGATGGCATCGATCCGCGCCACCTGCCGGTCCACCAGGTCCAGCTCTGTCTTGATGGCCTCTGCCGCATCGGGGTCGAGCGTCATGCGGATGACATCGACATTGCCCTGGATCACGGCGACGGGGTTGTTGATTTCATGCGCAACGCCTGCGGTGATCTCGCCAATGGCGGCCAGCTTTTCCGACATCACCAGCTGGCGAAACGTCTCCTCCAGCTTGCGGTTGGCGGCGCTCAGCTCATCGGTGCGTTCGGCGACGCGCTGGTTCAGCTCATCGGCCCAGGCGCGCAGGCGGGCGTCACGGTCCTGCACCTGGTCCAGCAGGTCATCCAGATGCCCGGCCACTTGCCCGATCTCATCGCGCCGCGCAATCCGGCCATTGCGCGCGGACAGATCGCCCTGCCGCACCCGGCGGATTGTCTGGGTCATGCGTTCCAGCGGGGAAAAGATGCCCCGCGCCAGCGCCAGGAACACCGGCACCGACAGCAGGACCACGAAGACGAAGGCCGCCAGCATCCACAGGTAGGCATCGCGCTTGGCCTCATCGAAGGGGGCCTCAAGGAACCCGACATAGAGCATCCCCACACGCTCGCCGTAGCTGTCGCGCAGGGGCAGGTAGCCAGAGATATACCAGTCCTGCACCACGAAGGCGCGGTCCAGCCAGGTCCGGCCCTCGCCCAGAACCTGGCCGCGCACGGCGGCAGAGACGCGCGTGCCCAGGGCGCGCACATCCGCGAACAGCCGCACATTGGTTGAAACGCGCACATCGTCCAGGAACAGCGTCGCCGTGCCCTGACGCTCGCCGCCCGTGATGGCGTTGAGATAGACCAGCGCGTTCACACGGTCGATGAAATCCAGGTTGCGGTTCAGCAGGATGCCCCCCACCAGCACCCCGTGCCGCCCGCCCAGGGACACGGGCGCAGCAGCGTGCACCACCATGCCACGATCCTCCGCCAGCCGGTCGGTGGGCACCGCGGCCTCGGTCTCGATCAGCTCGATCCGGGCGCGGTCTGCCAGATCGGGGGAAAAGCGGCGCAGATCCTGCGCGGTGAAGATGTCGATCTCGGTCGCGGGCTCGCCATTCAGCCCGGCGGTGATCACAGGCCAGCGCGCGGCCTGTTCGATGGCCTCCGTCTCCGGCAGGTAATATAGGAAATCCAGCCCCAGATCGCGCCGCTTGGCGGCAAAGAACAGGTCCAGCCGCGGCGCCTCATCATCCAGAACGCGGGCGAATTCCGCTGAATCGGCCACGCCCTTCAGCTCGTCCCCTGTCTGGCGCATCAACTGGTCCAGATATTGCTGCGCGATGCGCAGGTCGCTTTCGACATTGGCAATCAGCAGCTTGTCGTAATCGGCGGTCCAGCGGGCCATGCCCAGCACCAGCATCAGCGGCATCAGGACCGTGACCGGCGCCAGCGCCAGAACCAGCAGCCGCAAGCGGACGGAGCGTCTTTGGCCGCCAAACACCTTCATCCTGCCTGTCACCCTCTGCTGCTGGTCCGCGCGCGCTTACTCCAGGTGCTGATTGATCGCGGCGACAGCGTCATGCAGCCCGGCCTTGTGCCAGTTGTATCGCAAGATGCGCGCCATCTGCGCCTGGTCGGTGCCATCTGTGTCGCAGATTTGGCGGATGTTGAACAGCAGCTCGCGCAGCCTTGGCGCCGACAACCGGGCGGCCTGTTCCGGCAGGCTGTCCCATAAGGCCTGCACGATCCGTTCATCCCAGTCCCGCAACAGCCGGCGCACGCTGTCTGTTGGCGCCAGGTCCAGCGGTGCGGGCTGCGGCTCGCTTTCGGTCAGGTTCAGGTTGGGGAAGGCGGCGTTGAGCGCCTTGCAATACGGGGCATTGGCAAGCAGGCAGTGGTCGCGCAGATGTGCGTTCAGTGCGGGCTTGGTGCCGGGAAACCCTGCGCCCGAAAACTGGTGGAAGCCCAACAGAACACGCCCGCTGCGCGGGTGCAGTTTTCCGTCCTGGTCGCGCAGGTAGCGGGCGCGATAGTCCTGCATCACGATCATCTGTTCCGCGCTGAGGGATTCATTGCGCCGGATGCTGGGCAGGGTGATGTCCGGGATGCCGGTTTCCGCCCGCAGCACCTCGGCGAAGTCAGCCACGACATCGCCGTTCACCAGCGCGCCGGGATGGAATTTGCGCACAACCAGCGTGTCCACCGCCGGGTGGTCGCGCCAGTCGGGCAGCAGCTGGAACATGCGCGGGACAAAGAAATTCGTCAATTTCAGCCGGCTGTCCCCCTTCAGTCTCTGTTGGACGAAGGACAGATACCGGGCATCGGGATCGCGCAGATAGGCCACCACGACAATACGGTGAATGCTGGGGAAAATGTCGCGCAGCAGGGTGATTGTGGCCTCCGGGCCATGCCGGTGCAGCGCCTCCGAGCTTAGGATGACGGTCTCATCCCGGCCCGGTTTCAGTGTGCTGAGGTGGGCAAAAAGCGCCTCGCCCAGGGCGCGAAACGTGACTGAATTTCCCCGGGTGTTTCCGCCCAGAAAGCTGCGCAAGGGGTCATGGTTGGGGGACGCGTCTGCGCCTGTGTCATAGATGATGCCCTGCGCGCGCAACGGGTCCGCTTGCGCCTTCAGGCTCTCCTGGATTGCGGTGCTGCCGCATTTGGCATCCCCGATATGCAATATCACGGTTGCCATACCTACCCCTCACGGCACTTTGCTGGCCGGACAATAGGGGTAGGGTGTGGCACTGGCAAACCACCTTGTGATCCTGCCTTCGCCTGCCCGCGTCCCGCGCAGGGGGAGATGCCCGGACCGCCCGTATCAGGCGGCCCGGGCGGATGTGTCCGCTGTCAGCCCACGGCGCGGGCGATGGCGCATTGTTTCCACAGCACGGTCAGCGCCTCCACCAGGTGTTCCAGGTCGGCATCGCTGTGCATCGGACCGGGGGTGAAGCGCAGCCGTTCCGTGCCCTTGGGCACCGTGGGATAGTTGATGGGCTGCACATAAATGCCCCAATCCCGCATGAGGATATCCGCCAGCATCCGGCATTTCACCGGGTCCTTGATCATCACGGGGATGATGTGGCTGTCGTTGGGCAGATGGGGGATGCCGCGCTTGTCCAGCAGGGCGCGCAGCCGCGCCACCTGGCGGCGCTGGGCCGCGCGTTCGGTGCCGGAGGCCTTCAGATGTGCGATGGCCTGCTGCGCCCCGGCCGCAACCGCCGGCGGCAGCGCCGTGGTGAAGATGAAGCCGGAGGCAAAGCTGCGGATGAAATCGCACAGCGCGTGGCTGCCGGTGATATAGCCGCCCATGCAGCCGAACGCCTTGCCCAGCGTGCCTTCGATCAGGTCAATACGATGCGCCAGGCCGCGCTCTTCGGAAATGCCGCCGCCGCGGGGGCCATACATGCCCACTGCGTGGACTTCATCCAGGTAGGTCATGGCGCCATGAGCCTCGGCCACTTCGATGATCTCTTCCATCGGGCAGATGTCGCCATCCATGGAATAGACGGATTCAAAGGCCACGACCTTGGGCGCGTTCGCCGGCAAGGCGGCCAGCTTGCGGTTCAGGTCCTCGGGGTCGTTGTGTTTCCAGATCACCTTCTGCGCGCGGGAATGGCGGATGCCTTCGATCATGGAGGCATGGTTGCCCTCATCGGACAGGATCACGCAATCGGGCAACCGGGCGCCAAGCGTGCCCAGGGCCGCCCAGTTGGACACATAGCCCGAGGTGAACAGCAGCGCCGCATCCTTGCCGTGCAGGTCCGCCAGCTCACGTTCCAGCGCCACATGGTGGCAGGACGTGCCGGAGATATTGCGCGTGCCGCCCGCGCCCGCGCCGCAGCTGTCGATGACCTCTGTCATGCGGGCGCGCACGGCGGGGTGCCGCCCCATCCCGAGGTAGTCATTGGAACACCAGACCGTCACCTCGTCCGGCGTGTCGGCGTCATGGGATTTGGCCCGCGGAAAGGCGCCGCAATCGCGCTCCAGCTCTGCAAAAATGCGGTAGTTGCCGTCCTTTTTCAGGGCGTTGAGCTGTTCGTTGAACAGGGCGTCAAAATTCATGGTGTCCCTCCGGAGTCTTTCTGGTCGTCTGGTTGGGCGCGGGAAGCATCCAGCGCCAGAGTTTCGCGTCCGGCAGTGGCACCACCATCAGCCAATGTTCGATCACCGCCAGCGCGGTGATGGCGCCCAACAGGGCAAATCCCGCCTGTTCGGCGGGGGTGTCGGCCTGCCACAGCCGTTCCAGCCAGCAGCCGCAGGCAAAGGTCAGCGCGCTGATGGACAGCGGGAACAACCAGTTGAAGCTGCGGATGCGGAAATGGCTGGGCAGATGCGCCAGCGCGGCTGGCATGAATTCGATATTGATGCGCGGCACGCCCAGATACAGGTTCAGCTTGGCCGAGACGCGCGCGAAATACAGCACCGCGAAGGTCCAGGGGCCAACGGTTGTCTCGCCGTGCCAGCCCAGCGCCACCACGGCCACCAAAGCCGCCAACAGCGCCAGTTCATGATGGGCCACGGTGCCCCAGGCCCGCAGGAAGCGTTCCCATTCCGGCAGGCCGGGCGGGCAGGGGCGGGTGACGGGGCCGGTGATCTGGCCGGTCAGAAAGGCAAGCTCCACCCAGCCCCAGACCGCCAGCGCCCCAAGAAATGACAGGTAGGCCGCGCCCACATCGCCGCGCGGTGCGCTGACCCATAGCGCGAAGACCCCCCACGCCAGCACCGGCAGCGCCGCGGCCGTCAGCACCGCGGGCCAGGGCCGCCCGCCCCGGTCCGCCAGACGCACCGCCAACAGGATGCTGCCCGTGGAAAACCACCACAGGAACAGCGCCGCAAGCGCCGCGATGCCTGGCATGGCCAGGGTCATCCGTGCATCCGCCAGACGGGGCGAGGGTGGGTCGAACGGGCCAAGGCGGCTCCTTTCACGAAAGGCCGCCGCCACCGGCCCGCAAGGGGCCAGCGGCGGCTGCGGGGTCAATAGGCCGGTTGCATCCGGGGGCTGTCAGGCACGCGGTGACGCTTGGCCGGGATGGTGTACAGCGCACCAAAGGCCAGCGCCGCGCGCAGGCTGCCGCCCAGCCGCTGCATCATGCCGCCGATGCCGCCCCGATCCGTGCCCTTGGCAATGGCCTGGTTGGCGGCAAACAGCCGTTCCAGGTTGCGCTGCCAGCGGGGGTGTTCGATGTCCAGCGTGATCGGAAAGATCTGCTGCGACAGGGCGCTGGTCTTGGTGTAGACCTCATGGGCATACCAGTCCGGGTCCACGCCCAGCGCCTGGTGGAAGGCCGGGCGTTGATGGTCGCGCACATACATCGTGGCATAGACGGCCGTCAGGAAGAACTTGATCCACAGCACATTGCCGCCAGAGGTCAGCTTGGGGTCCGTTTTCATCAGCAGGGCGAAGGCCTCGCCATGGCTGAACTCATCGTTGCACCATTCCTCGAACCACTTGAAGATCGGGTGAAAGCGGTGCTGGGGGTTGGCCTCCAGGTGGCGGAAGATCGTGATATAGCGGGCATAGCCGATCTTTTCCGACAGGTAGGTGGCGTAGTAGATGAACTTGGGCCGGAAATAGGTGTATTTCTTCTTCTGGGTCAGGAAGCCCAGGTTCACGGCCACGCCGGCTTCGCGCAGGGCATCGTTGATGAAGCCCGCATGTCGCGCCTCATCCCGCGCCATCAGCTGGAACAGCTGGGTGATTTCCTTGTTCTTGCCGCGGCGCTTCATCTCCTTGTACAGCACGCAGCCGGAAAATTCCGCCGTGCAGGAGGAGACGAGGAAATCGATGAATTCCTTCTTCAGCTTCGGCTCCATCCCGTCCCAGTCAACATGGTCCCAATCCTCGGTCTTGCGGAAATGGCCCTTGTTGGGGTCGGCGACCATCTGGCCGATCAGCTCGTCCCAGTCCGCGCGGACAGAGGAGACATCGATCGCGTCCAGCTCATCGAAATCGGTGGTGTAGAAACGCGGCGTCAGCAGGGTGTTCTGCATGGCCAGTTCGGTTGCCGCCTTGCTGTCAAAGGCGGCCTGGGCCTCCTGCAGGGCCAGGCCCTCTTCGGCGGTGGTGGCGTCGGCGGTGTGGGCGGCGCCCATCTGCGGTGTGGGGGCGTTCATAGCGTGACCTCCTCGGAGAAGGAGAATTCGCACAGCTCCATCACCTCAAGGTCGCCGGTCAGGCGGGTCCACAAGCGTTCCACGGCGCTGGCGCGCACGATGACGGCCTCGCGCTGTTCGGTGATGACCTCACCGAAGGCGGCCATGATTTCCGGCCCCTTCACGCGCACCTCGTCACCGGGGTAGATGACCGCCCCGTTGTCCAGGCGCACATGGGCGTGCAGGCTTTCAAACCTGTGGCTCACCTCCACGGTGCAGGGGGCGTATTCGATGTCTCTTGTCAGCAGTCCCATTGGGTTCCCTCCGATGTCTTGAGGCACTCCGACGCGGGCAGATACCCCAGCGTTGTGCCGTCGCTCTGCGCAAGCAGCTTGGCGAAGGCTGCCGCGTTGTCCGTGCCAAACCCCATAAGGTCGGCACGCCACCCCGTGAGGGGATCTATGATGGCCATGCGGCCGGTATCCTGTGCCACCAGCCGCACGGGGGCGGTATCGGGCAGGTTGCGCTTGGCGCGTTCAAATTCGATGACCCTGTGCACCCCGGCAACGAAGCCCCCGTCATCGGGGCCAAGCTCGGCCAGCACGCTGCCGTGGGCATCCAGCACCCGCGCGGCGCCCGACATGTCGGATGACAGGTAGATCACGGCCTCACGCGCGGTGGCGCCCTGGGGCGGCGTGCTTTCCAGCGGCCGGCCCGACAGCACGAACAGCGTCACCAGTGTCAGGATCACCAGGACCAGCGCGGTCATGGCGCGCACCATGGCGCGGGAAATCGGGGTTTCGGCGTGAACGCGGGGGGTCATGGTCTGGGTCATGGGGTGTCTGCGATCATTCTGCGGCGACGGCGGCTGCGGGGGCCGCGTCGGCTGTTTGGGCATGGGGTGTGGTCTGGTCGATGCGGGCGCGGGCCTGGCCCGCGATCAGGTCTGCCACCATCTGCGCCTGCGGGATGCAGCGCAGCGCGGGGCGCGCGGGCATCCGCCAGGGGCGCACATGCGGCCATAGCACCAGGTAGGCCAGGCGCGTCTCGCCCAGCGTGTCAAAGGCGATGCTGCCGGTGCCATCGCCGCGCAGGTCCAGGTCCGCGCAGGCGATCTGCTGATAGGGCAGGTTCAGCGTCACGGTCAGCGCCGCGCCCACGCGCATGACAACGCGCCGGTTGGTCACGGTATAGAGCGTGGCCCGCGCCTGCACCCAGGCCGTGATCACAAGCATCACGGCAACGACACCGCCCAGGATGGCAAAGGGCAGCGACAGCGCCAGGGCCCGCGGCAAGGGCACAAGATCCACCACCGCAACAAAGCGCCAGACCCCAAGCGCCGCGAAATAGCCCATCACCCACCAGAACGACAGCGCGGACCGCGTCAGCGCCCACCAGTCGGGCCGGCCCTGCCACAGGATCTCCTCGCCCTCGGGGGGGCGTTCGGGAAGGCCGGGGATGGGTTCGCGGTGGAAATCGTCATGGGGCATGGTCAGGGGGTCCTGAAATCACAAGAGGATGGGGCGCCGCCGGGCAGTTGGCCCGGCGGGCGTGTGGCGTGGATCAGATCTGCGGTTCCAGGCGCGCAGGCGTCGCATAAAGCACGCCGCCGCCGTAATAGGCCGAGACCTTGTCTTCTTCGAGCTTGGTGATCTGCGCGTCCGAGGCGATGCCCGGAACGTCGGCGAACTGTTCGGCGAACAGCGTCTTGACGATCACCTTCTCGCCCCACATCCGGCACAGGGTGAAGGGCACCAGGCGCGTCGCGCCATCGCTTTCACGGGTATAGGCCAGGTAGCGCACCAGCTGTTCGGGCACGTCCACCCACATGTCGGTGACCATGCCCATGACCTCGCCATCGCCGGAAATCACCGGCAGACCGCGCGGGTCACGGCCGGCGGCATGCACGAAGCCTTCGACCTGCGCCATGGGGCGGATCTTGGGGTGGCCGTGGGCGTCCAGCTCGGCCTCGTCCCGGCGGTTGGCCCAGGACGCCGGGCCAACACCGTCAACCAGCGGATTGCCCGTGGGTTCAAACGGAAAGCCATCTGCGGCGTTGGTGCGCTTCAGCGCCAGGGTGTCATTGGCGCGGTCGGGCTGCTGGCCCGAAGGCACGGTCAGCTCGCCCCGGCCATGGGGCAGCTTGAACGTCTTGTCCGCGGGCAGCGACCAGCCGGACAGGTTGGCGCTTTCATTGCCGTCATCATCCTTGAGGGGGAAGCCCTCGCGCATGTTCTCGCGCTGGATGTAATAGATCAGCCCTGCGAAAAACAGCCAGAACAGCCACAAGGACAGGCTGGCGAGGTCGAAATTGCCGAAGAATGGCTGTGTCATGGTAGTCTCCTGAGGTCAGGTCGGAAAATCGGCCAGGCCGATGCGCGACAGGGGTTGGGGGGATGCCGCGTTGCGGCGGCGCACAAGCGGACCCAGCGCCACCAGCGTGGCGAAGATCAGCGCGATCTCGATGTGATAGACAAAGGAATAGCCCGTGGCCGGGGTGGCCATGGTCGGGCCCCAGCTGGTGGCGGCGGCATTGATGCTGTCCCGCAGCCCGCCGCCCAGGGCAATGGACAGGCCCGCGGCAGTGGCCTGCGCGCCGCCCCATGCGCCCAGCGCCAGGCCGCGGCCGGCCAGGCCTTCGGTGCGCATGGTCATGGCCGCGGTCAGCGTGGCCACGGAAAACAGCCCCCCGCCCAGCCCGATCAGCGCGGCGCCGGTAAAAAACAGCACGGCCGAACCCAGCGGCGCGGCAAAGATCACCGCGCAAAAGGCCACCAGCCCGGCCAACAGCCCGCCGGAGCCCAGCCGGTAAGGGTTGATCCCCCGCGCCAGCCAGCGCGCCGCGATGCCAAAGCCCACCAGCGCGCCCCCCGCCCAGGCGGCGGTCAGCAGCGTGGTCGCGGCAACGGGCAGGCCCAGGATCTCTCCGCCATAGGGTTCCAGCAGCACGTCCTGCATGTTGAAGGCCATTGTGCCCAGGAACACGGTGACCAGCAGGCGCCCGGCCTCGCCCCCGCGGGACAGATCCGCCCATGCGTCGCGGAACTTTGGCCGCGGGGCGGCGCGCTCGGCGGCGCTCATGGGGCGGGGACGTTCCTGCCGCCACAGCGCGGTGAGGTTCAGCACCAAGGTCACGGCAGCCGCACCCTGCACCACCCGCACCAGTTGCAGCGGCGAGAAATCGCGCAGCAGCCAGCCAATCACCACCGCCGACACGCCCATGCCCACAAGGAACATCACATACAGCAGCGCCACGACGCGGGGCCGTGTCTCCTCTGTCGCGCGGTCGGCGGCCAGGGCCAGCCCGGCGGTCTGGGTCATGTGCATGCCCAGCCCCGTCATCAGGAAGGCCAGCGCGGCCAGAACTTCGCCGGCGAAGGGCACATGGTGCACGCCCTCGCCCTGCAGAACCAGCAGCGCAAAGGGCATGACCGCCAGCCCGCCCATCTGCCACAGCGACCCAAACCACAGGTAGGGGATGCGCTTCCAGCCGATGGCGCTGCGATGGGTGTCAGAGCGGAAGCCCAGCAGCGCCCGGAACGGCGCGATCAGCACCGGCAGGGCGATCATGGCCGCCACCAGCGCGGCGGCGATGCCCATTTCCACGATCATCACGCGGTTCAGCGTGCCCAGCAGCATGGCGCCCGCCATGCCGACCGAGACCTGAAACAGCGACAGCCGCAGCAGCTGGCCCAGCGGCAGATCGTCCGAGGCCGCGTCCGAGAACGGCAGCAGCCCCTTGGACAGCCGCTGGATATGGCCGACGCCCAGGATCATGGCCGCACCTCCAGCGCGTGAGAGATATAGAAGCCGACAGAGACCCGACCCAGGTCATCCACCGTGCCGCTGCTGGCCAGGGCGCGCGCCAGCTGCCGGGGCGCCTGCGGCACCATCACGGGCGACCGGTCCGCGCGCGGAAACAGCCGCCCCGCCTGCCACATGGCCATCAGCAGCGGCGTGCGCGGCGGCACGGTGAACACCACGCTGCCGCCGGTGCGGGCGGCCAGCCCGGCCATGGCGCGGGCGATGTCGTCCTGCCGGTAATAGATCAGGCTGTCCATCGCCATGACATGGTCAAAATGCCCATGGGCGGCGTCCAGCATGTCGCCCGCGGCGAAGGTCACGCGCGGGGCCAGCGCGGCGGGCAGGCGTTGCCGCGCGATGTCCAGAAGCGAGGGCGAGATATCCACCGCCAGCACCTCTGCCCCGCGCGCGGCCAGTTCCGCCGTCATCATCCCGGTTCCGCAGCCCGCGTCCAGCAC
>CBFHYV010000031.1:0-17186 GCA_965660085.1 uncultured Paracoccaceae bacterium | reverse complement strand
ACAACAGCTCCGGCCCCGCGCCGGGGCGATGCGCCTCCTCGGACAGCATGCGCCGCCAGCGCCGCGCCCCGGGCTGGCCCGCGAACAGACCCAGCATGTGGCGCGAGATGTCGGGCAAGCGGCCACCGCGGGCCAGATGCGCCTCTGCATAGTCGGCCATGGCCTGCACCACGGCCATACGGCTTTGGGGGGCGTCCGGCTGGCCAAAGATCCGCGCATCGGCTTGGGCCAGAATATCATAGGGCGTGTGATAGGCCGCGCGCCCGATCATCACCCCGTCCAGCCCCCGGGCCAGCAAGGCCTCCGCGCTGTCCAGATCCTGCACCCCGCCATTGATGGAGATGTGGAGATCTGGAAAGGCCTGCTTCATCGCCAGCACAAGGTCATACTCCAGCGGCGGGATATCACGGTTTTCCTTCGGGCTGAGCCCCTGCAACCAGGCCTTGCGCGCATGGATCGTGACCCGCCGCACCCCGGCCCGGGCGATGGCCTCCAGAAAGCGGGGCAAGGCCTCGGCCGGGTTCTGGTCATCGACGCCGATGCGGCATTTCACGGTCACCTCGCGGCCGATGGCATCCGCCATGGCCGCCACGCAATCGGCCACAAGGTCCGGTTGCTGCATCAGCACCGCGCCGAACATGCCGGACTGGACCCTGTCCGAGGGGCAGCCGCAGTTCAGGTTGACCTCATCATACCCTTCCCGCGCCCCCAGCACCGCGGCCTGCGCAAGCTCCGCCGGATCGGAGCCGCCCAGCTGCAAGGCCACGGGGTGTTCCGCAGGATCAAAGGCCAGCAGATGCAGCGCCCCACCCCGCACCAGCGCGGGCGCGGTGACCATTTCAGTATAAAGCAGCGCCTGCCGTGACAGCAGGCGGTGGAACATGCGGCAATGACGGTCCGTCCAGTCCATCATGGGGGCCACGGACAGCCGCACTGCCAGATCGAGGGTGTTCTTGTCGCTCTGTCCCAATCTCAACTCCCATCCGCGGCGTGAGTGCCACCCGCGACCTGCCGCAGTCAGCGGCACCCTGTCGATCACGAGCCGGGGTAACGTGCCACGCCCGATTACGCAGGCCCCTGCGCTCGCCGGCCGCGCCGGAACACCTGCGCGGCAAGGGCGGGGCGGGATCGCCCCGCGCCACGCCAGGATCAATGGCGTTCCTCCGCCGGCCAGCACGCCCTACCCAATGCCGGCGGAAAATGGAACCCGGGACCTGCCGCCGCGCAGGACGGCCCGCGCGGACCCGCGCTCAGACCATCTTGCGCAATTCTCGCCGCAGGATCTTGCCGACGTTGGATTTGGGCAGTTCATCCACAAACCGGATGTGGCGCGGCGTCTTGTATGCGGTCATGCGTTCCTTGCAGAAGGCGACAAGCGCTTCCGCCTCAACCTGTGCGCCGGGCAGCGTGACCACGAAGAGCGCGACCGCCTCGCCCGTTCTGTCATCAGGCACGCCGATACAGGCGCATTCCGCCACACCGTCGTAGGAGGCCGCGATGGCCTCGATCTCGTTCGGATAGACGTTGAAGCCGGACACAAGGATCATGTCCTTGAGGCGATCGACGATCCGCAGATAGCCCTGTTGGTCAAACACGCCCACGTCCCCGGTGCGGAAGAAGCCGTCCGCGGTGAAGGCCTCGGCATTCGCGTCATCGCGGTTCCAGTAGCCGCGCATCACCTGCGGCCCGCGCGCGCAGATCTCGCCGGCCTCGCCAATCTCGGCTTCGGTGCCGTCGTCCTTCAGTAGCTTGATCTCTGTCGAGGGCACGGGCAGTCCGCAGGAGCCGGTAAACTCCGTCATCGACATCTGGTTGATGCAGAGGACCGGAGAGGTTTCCGACAGCCCGTAGCCTTCCTTGATGTGATGGCCCGTCAACGCTTTCCACTTGTCCGAGGTGGCCGGCAGCACCGCCGCACCGCCGCCGATGGCGATCTTGTAGCCGGACAGATCGACGGATTTGAACGCAGGATGCATCATCATTCCGGCGAACAGCGTGTTCACCCCCGCAATGATGGAGAACTTTTCATCCTTGATGGCCGCCAGGAAGGCGTCCATGTCCCGCGGGTTGGGAATCAGAATGGTTCTGCCGCCGACGGACAGATAGGACAGCGTCACCATCAGGCCGAAGATGTGATACAGCGGCAGGGCCCCCACAAAGATTTCCCGGCCCGGCTCCAGCGCCTCGGGCATGAATGCCTTGTATTGCGCGATATTGGCCAGCAGGTTGCGGTGGGTCAGCGTGGCGCCCTTGCTCAGCCCGGTGGTGCCGCCGGTGTATTGCAGGAAGATCAGGTCATCGCCGGTCAGGTCAAGCTCATGGAAGGGCAGGTCCGCGCCGCGCGTCAGGACATCCGCAAAGCGGGTGACATCCCGCAGCCGGTCATCGACATGCGGCGAAGGGATCGGCAAGCCAGACCCATCCCCCACATCGGCCACGATGATGTTCCTGATCGGCGTCTCATCGACAATCTCCGCCAGCACCGGCGTTGCCCCGCCAAACACGATGATGGTATGCACATCCGCATCGTTGAGCTGGTGCGACAGCTCCCGCGGAGTATAGAGCGGGTTGACGTTCACCTGCACAGCGCCGGCCCGCAAGATCCCCAGCATGGCAATCGGGAAGACAAAGGTGTTGGGCATCTTCAGCGCGATACGATCGCCCCGCTTGATGCCCAGCTCTGCCTGCAGATAGGCCGCCACATTGCGGGACATCCGGTCAATGTCGTTATACGTCAGTGACTTGCCAAAGCATG
This sequence comes from uncultured Paracoccaceae bacterium, assembly GCA_965660085.1. Taxonomy (GTDB): domain Bacteria; phylum Pseudomonadota; class Alphaproteobacteria; order Rhodobacterales; family Rhodobacteraceae; genus CBFHYV01. Next base: position 14,431 of record CBFHYV010000031.1, on the reverse strand, counting down.
TGAAGGCGGCATGGTCGCCGAAACCCTGAACCGCGTCAGAGAACAGGGCGGGGATGGACGCATGGGTGTCCGGGTCCACTGTGGCGGGAACGCCGGGGCCATAAGACTTGATCCAGTGATTCATGGGTGACCTCCCTAACGGTCTGAATGTTGACGTGCCGGCGTTGTCCGCCGGTCCTGTCGTGAAAGGCGCGTGGCATGGGGGGATGCGGCCTGCGCCGCCCCCGAATGCCCGGTCTGGCGCAAGGATATGCGGGCCATGCGCGAAAATCTCTAGCCGCTGTCCCGCAAACCGGGCCTTGGGCGGGCGACGTGACGTCAAAGGAGCAGTTGTCGACATTTTTACAGGCCACCCCCGCGCCTATCGTTTGGCGCAGGACAATCGGCCCCATCAACGGAGGCCGGGGCGAAGTTTCGTCACCTGAAACGTCTTGGAGGACCCGCATGACTGACCAGCTTACCGCAGAACTCGCCCGCGACATCGGCAAGGCCCGGGGCACGGACTATTTCCTGATGAAGGACCAGCTGACCCAGGATGAACTGGACCTGCTGCACACCACGCGCGCCTTCGGCGAGGCCGAAATCCAGCCGATCATCAACGATTACTGGGAACGCGGCGAGTTTCCGTTCGAGATCATCCCGAAAATCGCCGGGCTGAACATCATTGGCGACTGGAACCTGAAGGACCACGGGTGCCGGCCCATGACAGCCGTTGGCTGCGGGCTGATCGTGGCGGAACTGGCGCGAAACGATACCAGCATCCAGACTTTCCTGGGCGTGCACATGGGCCTGGCCATGCAATCCATCAACATGCTGGGGTCCGAAGACCAGCGCGCCCTGTATCTGCCGCAGATGGCCCGGCTGGAAAAGATCGGGGCCTTTGCGCTGACCGAGCCGAACCATGGCTCGGATTCCGTGTCACTGGAAACCACGGCAGAGCGGCAGGGAGATGAGTGGGTCATCAACGGGCTGAAACGCTGGCCCGGCAACGCTGTCTGGTGCGACTATATCATCGTCTTCGCCCGCGATGTTGCGGACAACCAGGTCAAGGGTTTCATCGTCGAGAAGGACAACCCCGGCTACCACGCCACCAAGATCGAGAAGAAAGTCTCCCTGCGCTGCGTGCAGAATGCCGATATCGTCCTGAAGGACTGCCGCGTGTCGGAAGAGGCCCGCCTGCAGAAATGCCGATCCTTCCTGGACGTGGCAAAAGTGCTGGCCGGCACGCGCAATGGCGTGGCCTGGGCCGCCGTGGGCAATGCCACCGCCGCCTATGACATTGCCCTGACCTATGCCGAACGGCGCATCCAGTTCGGCAAGCCGATTGCCAGCAACCAGATGATCCAGCGCACCCTGGTGGAGATGCTGGGCGATCTGACCGCGATGCAGCTGTATGTCCTGCGTCTGGGCCGGTTGATTGACGAAGGGAAAATGACGGACACTCAGGCGTCGCTTGCGAAATACTATTGCACGGTCAAGGCGCGCGATGTGTGCCGCAAGGCGCGTGATGTGCTGGGCGGCAACGGGATCACGCTGGATTTTCACATCATGCGTCACCTGTGCGACATGGAGGCGCTGATCACCTATGAGGGCACCGTCGAAATCCAGAGCCTGATCGTCGGCCGGAACCTGACCGGGCACAGCGCCTTCACCTGACGTCTTGCCGCCCCTGCCCAGCCGTCCCTCCGGCGGCTGGTGCAGCCTGTGGGGCGGCCGCGGCCCTTGCCCGAGGGGGGGCAGTTCCCGGCGGGCAGGATCACGGCAGCTGCGGCGCATCCCGCGCGTCAACGGCCACGTAGGACAGATGCTCTTCAATCCATGCCTCGAACTGCGGCATGTTCAGGATCTTGATCTTGCGGTAGGAGACCTCGATCAGCCCTTGGGATGTCAGGTCCGCCAGCACCTTGTTCAGATAGGCGCGGGTCACGCCCACGAACATGGAAATGTCTTCCTGCGTCAGGATCAGCTCAACGCTTTTGTTGATCCCCAGGGTTCCCTGCTTTCTGGCGTTCTTGAACAGCAGCCGCGCCACGACGAGACGTTTTGGCAGCGCCCGGAAATCATTGAGCGTTTCCACCAGTTGATGCATCCGCTGGGTGTTGCTGATCAGCAGCGCCTTGATGACCTCCGGGTAGGTCTGCGCCACGGCGTTGAACTGATCGGAATTCAGCACCAGAAGCTCTGTCTTGCCGATGCCCACCACGTCATGGGTCCGGTGGACATGCGCAAACAAGGTGATTTCGTTGAATTGCTGGCCCTGCCCCAGGATCGCGGTCAACAGCGCGGTGCCATCCTTGCCCAGGGTCATCAACCGGACCGTTCCCTTGAGGATGACAACCATGCCAACCTCGTCGCTGCCGCGGCTTTGGAACAGCTGGCCGTCATTGAGCGTGATGCGCCTGCCGGACTTGAGCAACGCCTGCGTTGCTTCCGGCGACAACAGGTCCATCAGACCGTCAGCATAACTGTTGAAACAGGAGATCATAGGTCAGCATGGCATGAGGCCGATCACATGTATAGACGGTGATCTTGTGGCGCGGGCGCGGACTGGAAAGAAATTTCCGAAACACATCCAGCGCGCCTGACGGAAGAAAGTTGCCCGCCGGGCGGATGCCCAACACGGCGCCACGCGCGCATCACCGCCCCTGCCCCATGCCCCCGCAAGACCCCAGATCGGGCCGCCATGACGTTACGGCGCGGATTCGCCCATCTTTGCCAACTGTTCACTTGTGCTCAGACGAATGCGCGCCGCCCCGCGCACATTGGTCCCCAAGCGCGACAATTTGAACCAGCTCGCGATGTTCATCTCTGGGAGGAAAACATGACCAGCGGCGTTTACCCGATCCCCTATCAAATGCTCAAGAAATGGGCCACCGAGATGCCCGACACCGTCTATCTGAGACAGCCGGTGAACCGGGTCGTGCATGAAAAGACCTGGGCCCAGGTCCATGACGAAGTGCTGCGCCTGGCCGCCGGGTTCCGCGCCATCGGCCTGCAAAAAGGCGATGTGGTGGCGATTCTGGGCAAGAACACCGCCGAATGGTTCATCACGGATTTCGCCTGCGGCGTGGCCGGGCTGATCCCCGCCCCGATCTATTTCACCGCTGGCGAGGATACGATCCGCTATGTTGTCAAGCACAGCCACGCCAAGGCGATTGTCGTGGGCAAGCTCGATGATCTGGGCCCTGCCGAGGCCGCCATCCCCGAAGGCGTGATCAAGATCGCCCAGCCCTATGACACGATCGCCTGCGATCACCAGATGACGGACCTGATCGCGCAGCATGAACCGCTGAAGGACATCGTCACACCTTCAATGGATGACACGTTCTCGCTGATCTACACTTCCGGCACGACGGGCAGCCCCAAGGGCATGGTCGCCACCTACCGCAACTTCGGCTACAGCGCCTCTGTCGGGCTGGAAAGCCTGAAGTTCTCCCCCAAGGATCGCATGATCTCCTATCTGCCGCTGGCACATGTGACCGAGCGTGCGACGGTGCAATATGTGGGCCTGTATCACGGCTGCACGGTGTCCTTCGTGGAATCGCTCGACACCTTCGCCGAGGACATGCGCGACGCGGCGCCCACCTTCTTTGTCTCTGTTCCGCGGCTCTGGATGAAGTTCCAAAGCGGCATCCTGGCCAAGATGCCCCAGAAGAAGCTGGACCTGTTCCTCAAGATCCCGATCCTCAACGGCATCGTGAAGAAGAAGATCAAGGCGGGGCTTGGCTTTCAGAACACGCGTGTGTGGGGGTCCGGGGCTGGGCCGATCTCTCCGGCGGTTCTGGAATGGTTCGGCAAGCTGGACATCAACATTTCCGAGGCCTTCGGCATGAGCGAAACCTCGGGTCTTGCGACCGTGAACGCACCGTTTGATCCCAAGAAGGTCGGCACAGTCGGCGGCGCGCCCCGCGGGACAGAGATCAAGATCTCGGATGACGGTGAATTGCTGGTGCGCGGCGATGGTGTCGTGAAGGAGTATTTCAAGGATCCGGAGAAAACCGCCGAGGTCTTCCGTGACGGCTGGCTGCACACCGGCGACAAGGGCGCCATCGACAAGGATGGATGTCTGCGGATCACCGGGCGCGTCAAGGAATTGTTCAAGACGTCCAAGGGTAAATATGTGGCCCCCGTCCCGATCGAAAGCCTGCTGGCCGAAAACCCGTATATCGAACAGATCTGCGTGATGGGCTATGGCATGGCGCAGCCGGTGGCCGTGGTTGTCATGGGCGAACAGGTCAAAGATATCAAGAACATGAAGGCGGAAATCGCCGGATTGGAAAAGACGCTGGCAAACACCAACGCGCGCCTGGAAGCCCATGAGCGGCTGAGCCACATCGTCGTCGCGAAAGAGTCCTGGACCATTGAGAACGGGCTTCTGACGCCGACGCTGAAGATCAAGCGCGATCTGCTGGAAAAGAAATACGCCGACATCATCGAACAGAAGCCCACAGGCAAGGTGGTTGTCGAAGCCTGAGGCAGGCGCGGGCTCTCTCGATCAGGATCGGATTGCGTTGGGCGCTGACAGGGCGCCCAACCCCGGCCGCACCAGGCGGATCCAGATCACCGGGGCCACGCAATCTCCGTTTTGAACGGGCCTGCCCACATACCGCACCACCGCATCCCCGGAGGACACCATCATGGTTCAACCTACGACCTATTCGACCAAGACGCTTGCCGAACATATCGGACATGACTTCGGCCTGTCAGACCCCATCGTCGTGTCCCAGGACATGATCAACGGCTTCGCCGATGTGACGGGCGACCATCAGTGGATCCATGTGGACGTTGAAAAGGCCACGAAACACGGGCCCTTCGGTGGCCCCGTGGCGCATGGGTTCCTGACGCTTTCGCTTCTGGCCGCGGCATCGGACACCGCCGGTGTCGCACCGGGCGATGCCAAGGCGGTGCTGAATTACGGCCTGAGCAATGTCCGCTTTCTGGCCCCCGTCCTCAGCGGATCGAGCGTGCGGGTGCAATACAAACTGGCCGCTGTCGAGCAGAAGGCGCCGGGTTCGCAATTGATGACCCTGGAGGCGACGCTGACCGCCGAAGGCGCGGAAAAGCCCGCTGTTGTGGCGGAATTGCTTGCCATGGTTCTGGGATAGGAGACGCAGGATGTCGAAGAAACCTCTCGAAACGTCGACCGATCTGATGAAGGCAATGGGCGAGGTCTTCGCAAGCTCGCTGCGGCAGCCGGACAAGCTGATGTCGGCCTATGCCAAGGCGATGCAGGACAGTTTTTCCGCCCTGACGGCCTCATCTGACCTAGCGCCGGAAAAGGGCGACAAGCGGTTCCTGGACCCGATCTGGTCATCCAACCCGGCCTACAAGGCGTTGATGCAATCGTACCTGACCTGGTCGCGGGCCATGAACGATTGGGTGGAGTCCCTTGAGATCGACGAGCGCAACAAGCTGCGTGCGAAGCTTGTGACCTCCATGCTCACGGATTCCATGGCCCCCACCAATGCCGTGCTCGGCAACCCCGCCGCGATGCACAAGACCCTGGAAACGGGGGGGCAGAACCTGATCGCGGGTGCGAAGCACCTGCTGGATGACATGGTCAACAACGGCGGCTTGCCGTCCTCCGTGGACAAGTCCAAGTTCAAGGTGGGTGAGAACATCGCCGTGACGCCGGGCGAAGTGATCTACCGCGAAGAAATGCTGGAGCTGATCCAGTATGCGCCGACGACCCCCAAGGTGTTCAAGCGGCCGATCTTCATCGTCCCGCCGCAGATCAACAAGTTCTACGCCTGGGATCTGGCGCCGAACCGGTCCTGCGTTGAGTTTTTGATCGAGAACGGGCACACCGTCTTCATTGTCAGCTGGCGCAATCCCAGCTCCGATCACGCGGATTGGGGCATGGACAGATATATCGACGCGCTGGACCGTGCCTCGGCCGTCGCGTGCGAGATCACCAAATGCGATGACCTCAACATGGTCGGCGCCTGTTCAGGCGGGATCACGGCGGCCCTGTTGATGGGTTATTGGGCCGCGAAGGGGATCAAACGGGCCAATTCCTTCACCCTGCTGGTCGCCATCTTGCAGCTTGAAGGTGCCAAGGACACCTCCATGGGCCTGTTTGCGAATTTCGAGACGCTGGAACTGGCGCGCCTGTTCTCTCGCACGCAGGGGGTTCTGCCGGGCAGCTCATTGCAAAAGGCCTTTGCCTGGTTGCGGCCCAACGATCTGATCTGGGCCTATTGGGTGAACAACTATCTGCTTGGCAATGAACCGCCCGCCTTTGACGTGCTGTTCTGGAACTCGGACACGACGAACCTGCCCGCAGCCCTGCACAGCGACATGATCGACATCATGGCAAAAGGCGGTGCGCGTCCCGGCGCGGACCTGACCGTTCTGGGTGAAAAGATCGGGCTGGAGCAGGTCACCTGTGACAAGTTCCTGGTGGGCGGGATCACGGATCACATCACGCCCTGGGAGGGATGCTACCTGTCGCTTGATACATTCGGCGGGGAAAACGAATTTGTGCTCAGCAAGGCGGGGCATGTGCAATCCATCATCAATCCACCGAACAATCCCAAGGCGTCCTATATGACGAACACCGCGGGACACAGCTCGCCCGAGGAATTCCTGAAAGGGGCGGAAAGCCATCAGGGCAGCTGGTGGCTGTACTGGGCGGACTGGCTGAAAACGCGCGCGGGCACCGAAGTGACGGCCCCAAAGAAGGCCGGCACCTCCAAATACACATCTCTGGCCGCAGCGCCGGGCACCTATGTGCTCGCGGGCGACTGAAAGGACACCGATTGAATATGGAAACACGCATGGTCAGCGTCATGGGGCAGGATTGGCATATCGCCATCATGGGGCCCAGGGACGCTGACCGGACGCTGCTGCTGTGCAACGGTATCGGGGCCAGCGTCGAGACGGTTGAACCCTTTGCCCGGCACTTCAAGCGTACGCGGCTGATCGCCTTCGATGTTCCGGGCGTGGGGCGCTCCCCTACCCCATGGTCGCCGTATCGGCTGAGCAATCTGACCCGGATGCTGAACAAGATCCTGGATGAGCTGGACGTGGGCACGGTGGACGTGTTCGGCGTGTCTTGGGGCGGTGCCTTGGCCCAGCAATTCGCTTTTGATTTCCAGAAGCGGTGCCGGTCCCTGACCCTGGCGGCCACATCGGCCGGCATGGCCATGGTTCCCGGCAGCCTCAGCGTGATGAAGAAAATGGCATCGCCGAAACGCTACCAGGACCCGGAATACATGCTGGACATCGGCGCCGAGATCTACGGCGGCGCGGTGGCCGCGAACAAGGAAATGCTGCGGTCCCACACGGCCGCGATGAAAGCCGGCGACAAGAAAGGATATGTCTACCAGCTGCTGGCGGGCGCGGGTTGGACCAGCATCTTGTGGCTGAGCCAGATCAAGATCCCGACCCTCATCCTCATGGGGGATCACGATCCCATCGTGCCGGCGATCAACGGCAAGATCATGGCCAGCCGGTTGCCCAATGCCACGCTGGAACAGGTGGATTGCGGCCACATGTTCATCCTGACGCAGGCCGAGGCGGTGGCAGACCGGGTCGAAGCCTTCATTCACGACGACCACGCCGCCGCCGTCTGATCCAGTGACATGAGGCGGAACCATGGCTGCCGATGACATCAAAAGGGTCCGCAGGGTCGCCACTGGCCTGCTGCTGTGCCTGACGCTGATCTTCCTGTGCACTTTCACGGTGGAGGCGCCGGGATACTGGCTGCTTTTGCTGCGCGCCATGGCAGAGGCAGGCATGATCGGCGGGTTGGCGGATTGGTTCGCTGTCGAGGCGCTGTTTCGCCACCCGCTCAGGATCCCGATCCCCCACACGGCCCTGTTGCCCCGCAACCAAAAGCGGGCCGCAAAGAACATTGCGCGGTTCATCGATGACCATTTCCTGGTCCCTGACCGTCTGTCGCAGGAAGTCCAACGGCTGAATCCCGCACAGTTGCTTGCCGAATGGCTGAGCAAGCCCGGCAACGCCGAGGCCGTCTCCCGCGAAATCGAGAGTTTCGTTCACCTGATCCTGAAACAGACCACGGACCGAGGCCTGAGCCGCGAAACAAGCCGCGCAATCCGCACATTTCTCAAGGAGATCGTCCAGCCGGCCGATATCTCTGGCAGCATCACCACGCTGATGAAGGACACGCTGAACAGCACGCTGATGGATGATATCCTTCTGCAGGTGCGCCAATCGCTTGATGAAAACCGCCACAAGGTCACGAAAGTCATCGAAGACCGCAGCCGGTGGTGGATTGCATCGGCAATTGACCAAAGGGTGGTCAAGCTGCTGGTCGATGGTGTGCTTTCGGTCATCGATGAACTGCTGCAACGGGACTCGGACTTGCGTCGGGATTTTGACAAATCCCTCGTCCACCTGGTCTCGGATCTGCATGACCAGGGGCGAATCGAACATTTCATCATCCAAAGCCAGAACAGCTATATGGAGTCTGACGCCTTTGCCGAAGCCGTTGATACTGTGATTCAATCCTTATTGACCAGGCTGCAAGAAAGCCTTGAAACGGACTCTGGACAGAAGACTGAGTTCATTTCCAAGGCGATAAAAGACTTTTCCAAAAACCTGAAACGGGACCAAGCTCTGCAAAGCCAGATCAATAGGCGGCTGGTGTCAATGGTACACGCTGTGGTCAGCAAAACCCGCCCCCATATTGCTCTGTATATCACGAAGGTGATTGAGGACTGGGACAGCGACGATCTGGTGATGCGGATGGAAAGCGAAGTTGGGCGTGATCTTCAATTCATTCGGATAAATGGTGCTGTTCTGGGCGCTTTTGTGGGCGGCTGCCTGCATGCGGTGACCCATTCTTTTGCCTGAACTGCGGCCAAGGCCAAGTGACGCTGCGTTGCAGCATGATTATGTTGCGGCGCAGCATAGGAAATACTAAATTGGGGTCATCAATACTCAGGAGACCTCTGATGAACACCAAATCCAATACGTCCACTGCACCCCAAAAAGTTGAAGATGCCGAAGCGATCGCGGAAACCACAACCTCTGTGGCTGAGGCGACGAAAGCCGCAACGGGCCTGTTCAGCGCGACCTTCTCCGCCAGCCGCAAAGCCGTCGAAGGCATCATCGCCGTAGACAAAGCCTTGCTGGGCTACATGCGCGATGCGGCCACCAGCTACGTTGATCTTGGCAAGGAGACAATTCGAGCCAAGAACATCGAAGAGCTCATCAACCTCTACGCTGCCAACGCTCATGCCCGTGTTGAGGCCAATGCCGCGAACGCCCGCGAAGTGGTTGAGCTGACGCGGGAAAAGGCCACCGAGACCTACGCCCCGGTCAAGGAAGTGCTGGACACCTACAGGTCTTCGTCCGCAGCGTAAGCTGGACGACAGAAAGACACGATCACGGCCCGTGAACTGCAGGCCGTAGTGGTCAAGGCGTCTCGGCCATGGCCCCCATGGCCGAGACACCGCCTCATTCTCTTGCCGGTTCGGAGATTGAGATGAAGAACCATGCTCACCGGATGGGTGTTGGCCAAAGCTGCAGGCTTGCAGGCCAGGACACGAGGCCAGACATCCGCCCGGCCCTATTCAAGTATTGCCCCCAAATTCTTGCTGCAAGATTTACCCTTGCAAGGCCCATAGCAAACGTACAGTCACATCGCGTGACCGAAAATTCTATTTCGGCTTTCCGGGCATCTGCATAAACGTATTCATCAGCCCCGCCAACATATCCGTGTTTGGCGCAGCGCCCGAAACCCAACTGGCGAGGATCTTGTCTGGCGTGAAGTTCTCCGAGTCTTCCTGGATCTTCTTGCCAACCTGTTCAATCCACTCATCCTGAACCTTTCGGACATTTGGAAGTCCTAGAATTTCCCTTGCTTCGTCCGCTGACAAATCAATGTCTATAGATACTTTCATTTCATCTCTCCCTGTTGTTGAAAATCAGGCGCGCGCCGGACAGCTCAGCCCCCGCAGCACCGGACAAGTGTGGTCGACACACTACAGTGCAAAACAAGCACAAAGACTGTCAAGAAGTGAACATTCTTGAAATGCCCATCGCGCCTACAGTCGAACTCTCGGAATATGCAACACCCTGCTTCGGAAAAAAGACACCAAAAGTCACCGAAACAGATAAATGAAAGGGAGGATCATGAGATCTTACGTAACCATTGCGCTCGCGACCTGCAGCGTCGGAACGGCCGCCTTTGCCGGTGGGCTTGAACGCACGGAACAGTCCGTCGGTGTTCTCTTCGAACAGGGGCGCCATCTGGAAGTTGGCCTGTCCTTCGGGATGCCCGATGTGACCGGCACTGCCAGCGCTCTGACCCCGACCCCTGGCGCGGCATCTGGCGACATCGGCGACAGCTTCAACCAGATCCGCCTGGCCTACAAGGATGACATCAATGACCGGCTGTCCTACGCGCTGATCTTCGATCAGCCTTATGGCGCCGATGTGACATATGAGGCCTCGAATTACTTTGCCTCCAACTCCACCGCGAATGTGGACACGAATACTCTCACCGGGATTTTGCAATACAATCTGAATCCCACGGCTACGGGCGGTGGGTTCAGCGTATTCGGCGGTCTGCGGGCGCAACGGATGGGCGCAAGCGCCGACATCCCGTTCCTTGGGAACTATGTCGTTAGCACCGAAGATGACTGGGGCTATGGCTACCTCGCTGGTGTGGCCTATGAAAAGCCGGAAATTGCACTGCGCGTGGCATTGTCCTACGGCTCTGAAATCGAACACAACCTGGACACCCAGGAACAGTTGGGCGCAGCCACCGGCAGTTCAACCACCGAAATCTCCACCCCGGAGTTCTGGCAATTGGAGTTCCAGTCCGGCGTGGCGCCCAAAACGCTCGTCCTAGGCGCGGTGCGGTATGTTCCGTGGAGCAATTTCGAAATTGCACCACAGCTCTACACCTCCACAACAGGCAGCCCTCTGGCGTTTTTTGAGGACGACCGGACAACTTACAGGCTGGGGATCGCCCGTCAGTTTACCAATGATTTCTCCGGGTTCTTCTCACTCGGCTACGAGGAAAGCACCGGAAGCCCGACCACCAACTTCACCCCTGTTGATGGCTTCATGAGCTACTCGGTAGGCGCCGTCTACAACTTCAGCGAAAACGGCAAGCTGCGTGTCGGTGTCCGCTATGCGGATCTGGGGGATGCGGATACTGTCCTTGGCGGCAATACGCCCGCCGGTGTGTTTGAGGATAACGAGGCTTGGGGGCTTGGCTTGACCGTATCCTTCAAATTGGATTGATTTGAAGACACCAACAATAACAAAAGGCTCGCGCCTCAGCGCGAGCCTTTTCCCTTTGCAGAACTTCAGATCAATCCTCGATCAATTTTTGAATTGAACAAGAAATTCCGATTACCAAAGCCATATCTCTGAACATGGCTTTGGCATTTTCAGCCCTTGCATCGATGGTGAGCAAAGCCCACCCTTGGCTCACTAGGGCTTTCACTTCGCTACAGGCTCTCCCTCCCAGCGCGCCTCTGCGCGGAAGAAAAAGGTTGCCAAAGTTGCAATCAACACGATGAACACAGAATAAAGCGCAGGCACAGCCATATAGCTCTGCGCTTCTGCCCCGGTGAAAGTGATTGCCACGATTGCGATTGCAAGTGGTCCGTTTTGCAGCCCGGTTTCCAGCGCAATGGTGCGGGCGTTGCGGTTGGTTTGGCCCAGAACGCGGGCAAACACATAGCCAATCACGATACCGAACAGGCCCAGACAGATCGCAGATGCGTAGGTTGACGGCGCCGTGCCTTGCAGGAACTGCCAGTTGTTTGGAATCCAAGATCCGATGATGAAAACAATGAAGAAAATCGCCAGATAGGAGGCGAAGCGCTCACAAATTTCAGCGGCCCGTTCGCTGATCCGGCGCAACAACATGCCCAGTCCAACAGGGACAAGGATCAAGGCAAGCGTGATGATGATGTTTTCACGGGGAATCTCAAGCTCCAGCGCCGATGCGTAGATCAGCAAAACCAGCGGAATTACCACAACGCCCAGAACGGTCGAAGTGACTGTCATCAGCACGGAAAGGGCCAGGTTGCCTTTGGCAAAATAGGTGAAGATGTTGGATGTGGTGCCGCCGGGCATACAGGCCATGATCAGAACACCAACCGCGATCTCTGCAGGCAGGTCCAGAAACCGCACAAGCAAGAATCCGATCAGGGGCATGAACAGGAACTGGCTGATTACCCCAATTGCAAGCCCCTGTGGCGTTTGCAACGCTTGGCGAAATTCCCGTGGCGTCAGGGATGCACCCATGCCAAGCATGATGACAACGATCATCAAGGCCAGAACGCCTTGTGTAAATTCATCCACCATAGTCTTTCCTCCCTTTACCCCGATTTACATTATGCTTGTGCTGGCCTGATGGCCCTCCGTGTCGAACACGGATTCTGGGGTGATGAAGGACGGTAGCATGACGAGGCTCGGTGAATTGTTCATCAGGAACGTTTGACGCCGCGTTCAATGGCCCTCCCCAATCAGAAAGCCCGTAGAAAAGAGTTCCTGAGGCACTATTGACGCAGCGTCCTGATTATCCGGTCAGAATGCGCACAACGGAAAGAAATCCAATACATCCAATGGCCGGAGGCGTTCCATGGTCCAGCCTGGGCGCCAATACCCATCCCCCGCCGGCAGAGACGATGTTGGACAATGCTGAATCACCCTGCAAAACTCCCCCGCAATGACCCCAAGGGGGCGACCAATGCGCTTCTGTCAGCCTGAAAAGGCCCGAAGACGCAGGTATTTCGGGAGGGCCTTTGAGTGATGTTTGTCAGCACGCAATTTCCGCCTACTGCTTCGGCTTTGCACCCGCCGCCGCTGTCCATATTGGCACATTTTTTGGGCAGGATCAGCGCGACACCGGGCCAAGGGGTGCGCGCCAAGCCTTCGGCGGCCAACATCGGGGGCTGCCCTGATGTGCGCCGGCCTTGCAGCCAGAACCGTACCACCCCAGCGCAGGCGCCGGTCGCCTTGCCGTATTCTGAAAACTCCAAACAACAGGGGATCGTGCGGGACCAGCGCCGCGCGGCAATCGCACATGCTTGAGCCAAAAGACAATCCAAACCCGAAATGGAAATCAAACCCGCCGGGGATCGTCCGGCATCTGATCAGCCATATGGCCGATCACCTGACCAACCCTGCCAAGATCCGCGCTGCCCGCCAGAAACAGGAGGCAATGCGGATCAAGGCGGGTTTGCCGCATGTGGTGGAGTATTTTCATCAATTCGATGACCCCTATTCCCATCTGGCCGCGCAGGTTCTGAACACCTTTGCCCAGCGCTATAACATCAAGCTCATCCCGCATCTGATCCGCGCCACCGGAGGCGACAACCAACCTGAGTCGGAAAAGCTGGCCAGATGGGCGCGGCGCGATGCGGAACTGATCGCCCCTTACTTCGGGCTGGATTTCCCCGGCACCGCAGGGGTCCGCCCCTCCGCGGCATCCGTGCGCGCGGGGCAACGCGCAGTGGCGACGCTGTCTCCGGCGGTGTTCATCCGCGCAATTTCGGATGTCAGCAAGGCCGTTTGGCGGGACGCGCCCGTTCCGGGTGAGACCACGTTCGACGATGCGCAGGTGGACACGCTGGTCGAAAAGGGCAGCGCCCGTCTGGCGGAGCTGAAGCATTATTCCGGTGCCATGTTCCATTACGCTGGCGAATGGTATTGGGGCATCGACCGTCTGTTCCACCTGGAACGGCGCCTTCGGTCGCTTGGCGCCTGCAAGGACCCGGACCTGCCGCTGATCTGTCCGCGCCCCAGGATTGACCTTTCAGATGTGGATGCCAGCGGGCTGGAGCTTGATTTCTTCCCCTCGCTGAATTCGCCCTACACGGCCGCGATCTATGACAAGACGATTGAAACCGCCAAAGCCTGTGGCATCACGCTGCACCACAGGCCAGTGCTGCCCATGGTCATGCGTGGCGTGCCGCTGACCAAGGAAAAGGCCTTCTACATCGTGGCTGACACCAAGCGCGAGGCGGATGATCTGGGCGTCTCCTTCGGGCCGGTCATGTCGCCAATCGGTGACCCCGTGCACCGGGTCTATTCGCTGTTTCCCTGGGCGCGCAGCCAGGGCAAGGAAACCGCGCTGCTGTCCTCGGCCTTGCACACGGCGTTTGGGCGTGGTGTCGGCCTGCACACCAAAAGCGGGCTGCAGGCGGCTGTCGAACGCGCGGGCCTGTCCTGGAAGGACGCGCAGGCACATCTGGACAAGCCGGACTACAAGGCCGAGGTTGCCGCATCCCAAAAGGAAATGATTGAAACCATCGGGCTGTGGGGTGTGCCGTGCTACCGTTTGCGGGGCGGCGGCGAGGATATCGCGGTCTGGGGGCAGGACAGGCTGTGGCTGATTGCGGAGAAGATCAGGGAACGGGCCTCTGCCACGGCGCAGGCCGCGGCACCGGATGCCGCCGCTGGCGCCTAGGCTGCGGCCGGCACTGGCCCGAAC
>CBFHYV010000030.1:0-17316 GCA_965660085.1 uncultured Paracoccaceae bacterium | reverse complement strand
GTCTTGCCGTGGTCAACGTGACCAATCGTGCCGATGTTGCAGTGCGGCTTGCCGCGCTCAAACTTTTCCTTTGCCATGATGGCCTCCTTGAAGTGAGGTGGCGCCATGAGCGCCGTTTCTGATCAGCGGCCGAAGCGGGCCGCAATTGTTTTTGAGTAGCCGTCCGCCAATGTGGCGATCTGTTGCTCAGGGGTAGCGTCCCTGGAGTTGCGCGCCATGCTCAACAACGCCCCGATGGGAATGCCGTTGAACGTTGATTGATTGGCACCCGCCTTGTTGGCAAAGTCCACGTCCTCAAAACGCGCAACCTCCCGGCCGGCACCATCGGTAACACGCACATCCCCGCGGACCGCACTCTCTGCCGCGGCGACGGTCCGGCTTACGCCGGACTGAATCGTAATGGCCTCGACAACCACCGTGGCAGTGTTGCCAGATCCACCTGTCACCAAGTCTTGCCGCAATTCCTGCTCAAGTGTGGAGGCGAAGCTTTGCGCCAAACCTGCATCCTGGGTGGCCTGAAGCAGGCCATAGGATGCATTTTCCGCAATCTGCACGTCCACGCTATCGATCCCCAACAAGGGCACCGGGGCGATGGAGGCCGTAGTGGCCCCCATGCACCCAGCCAGGACAACAACCGAAGCAATCAGAAAATACGGTTTCATAGTTACGCGTATTTCGCCTGGATTTCGTCGGCGATGTTCTGCGGCACAGGTTCGTAATGGTCGAACTGCATCGTGAACTGCGCACGGCCGGAGGACATGGACCGCAGCGTGTTGATGTAGCCGAACATGTTGGCCAGCGGCACGAAGGCGCTGATCGCAATCGCGTTGCCGCGCTGATCCTGACCCTGAACCTGACCCCGGCGAGAGGTGAGGTCACCGATAATGCCACCCGTGTATTCCTCAGGCGTCACCACCTCGACCTTCATCATCGGTTCCAGCAGCTTTGCGCCGGCCTTTTTCAGACCTTCGCGCATGCACATGCGGGATGCGATTTCAAAGGCCAGAACGGAGGAGTCCACATCGTGGAACTTGCCGTCCAGCAGCGCGACCTTGAAGTCGATCACGGGGAAGCCAGCCAGCGGGCCGCTGTCCATGACGGACTGGATGCCCTTTTCGACGCCCGGGATGTATTCCTTCGGAACCGAACCACCGACGATGCGGGATTCAAAGGAGTAACCCTCGCCCGGCTCAGTCGGGATGATTTCCAGCTTCACTTCCGCGAACTGACCGGAACCACCGGACTGCTTCTTGTGGGTGTAGGCGTGCTCCACCTTGTGAGAGATGGTTTCACGATACGCCACCTGCGGTGCACCGATGTTGGCCTCGACCTTGAATTCGCGCTTCAGGCGATCCACCAGGATGTCCAGGTGAAGTTCGCCCATGCCCTTCATGATGGTCTGGCCGGATTCCAAATCCGTCTCCACGCGGAAGGACGGATCTTCGGCCGCCAGACGCGCCAGACCGGCGGACATCTTTTCCTGATCGCCCTTGGTCTTGGGTTCGACGGCGATTTCGATCACCGGCTCCGGGAACGTCATCGTTTCCAGAACCACAGGCTCTTTCATGTCGCACAGGGTGTCGCCCGTGGTGGTATCCTTCAGGCCCGCCAGCGCGATGATGTCGCCCGCAAAGGCTTCTTCGATCTCTTCGCGGTTGTTGGAGTGCATCATCATCATACGGCCGATGCGCTCTTTCTTGCCCTTGGTGGAGTTCAGGATCGAGTCACCCTTCTTCAGCACGCCGGAATAGATCCGGGTGAAGGTCAGGGAGCCGACAAAGGGGTCGTTCATGATCTTGAACGCCAGGCCGGAGAACGGCATCGCATCATCCGCACGGCGCGGGATGTCACGGGTTTCCGTCTCGTCGCCGGGTTTGAAGCCCATGTAGTCAACCACGTCCAGCGGGCTGGGCAGATAGTCGATCACGGCGTTCAGCAGGGGCTGCACGCCCTTGTTCTTGAACGCGGAGCCGCCCAGCATCGGGACGAAAGCCATCTCCAGCGTGCCCTTGCGCAGCAGCTTGCGCAGGGTCGGCACGTCAGGCTCTTCGCCTTCCAGGTAGGCTTCCATCGCGTCGTCGTCCATTTCGACGGCGGCTTCGATCATCTTGCCGCGCCACTCGTCAGCCATGTCCTGCAGCTCGGGGCGGATGTCGGCCAGGATCCAGCTTGCGCCCAGATCGTCGCCCTTCCACAGCCACTCTTTCATAATGACCAGGTCCAGCAGACCTTCCAGCTCGGTCTCGGCGCCGATCGGAATGGCAACCGGAACGGCGCGCGCGCCGGTGCGGTCTTCAACCATCGCGTGGCAGTTGAAGAAATCCGCGCCGATCTTGTCCATCTTGTTCACGAAGACAATCCGCGGAACCTTGTAGCGGTCAGCCTGGCGCCACACGGTTTCGGTCTGCGGCTCAACGCCCGCGTTGGCGTCCAGAACCGCGACAGCGCCGTCCAGCACCGCCAGCGAACGTTCGACTTCAATGGTGAAGTCCACGTGGCCGGGGGTGTCGATGATGTTGAAGCGGTGCTTTTCGGTCTGCGGGGTCTCGCCGTCCTCGGTGCGCTCCCAGAAGGTCGTGGTCGCGGCGGAGGTGATGGTGATCCCGCGCTCCTGCTCCTGCTCCATCCAGTCCATCGTTGCGGCGCCATCATGCACCTCACCGATGTTGTGGGACTTGCCGGTGTAATAGAGGATCCGCTCCGAAGTCGTGGTCTTGCCGGCGTCAATATGCGCCATGATCCCGAAGTTGCGGTAGCGGTCGAGAGGATAATCGCGGGCCATCTGTCAGGTCCTTGAGTTTGGGTTACCAGCGGTAATGGCTGAACGCCTTGTTGGCGTCGGCCATCTTGTGCGTATCTTCGCGCTTCTTAACGGCGGAACCGCGAGACTGCACTGCGTCCAAAAGTTCGCCGGCCAGGCGCTCTTCCATGGTGTTTTCATTGCGCGAACGCGACGCGTTGATCAGCCAGCGGATGGCCAGCGCCTCGCGGCGCTCGGGGCGCACTTCGACGGGCACCTGATAAGTCGCACCACCCACGCGGCGCGAACGCACCTCGACGGAGGGTTTGATGTTGTCCAGCGCTTCGTGGAACACTTCCACGGGGGCGCGCTTGACCTTGGTCTCAACGCGATCCAGCGCGTTGTAGACGATCTTTTCGGCAACGGATTTCTTGCCGTCGATCATCAGGTTGTTCATGAACTTGGTCAGAACGCGGTCGCCATATTTGGCGTCAGGCAGAACTTCGCGTTTTTCGGCGGCGTGACGACGAGACATTTGTTTATCCTCTTACTTGGGACGCTTGGCGCCATATTTCGAACGGCGCTGCTTCCGGTCCTTGACACCCTGGGTATCCAGAACGCCGCGCAGGATGTGATAGCGCACACCGGGAAGGTCTTTCACACGGCCGCCGCGGATCAGCACAACGGAGTGCTCCTGCAGGTTGTGGGATTCGCCGGGGATGTAGCTGATCACCTCGTAGCCGTTTGTCAGACGAACCTTGGCCACCTTCCGCATGGCCGAGTTCGGCTTCTTCGGCGTGGTGGTGTAGACGCGCGTGCAAACGCCGCGCTTCTGCGGGCAGGCCTCCATGTGCTGAGACTTGGAGCGTTTGACTTTGGGCTGCCGCGGCTTGCGGATCAGCTGCTGAATCGTTGGCATTCCGGTTCTTTCCCCGTGTAAGCTCACATCTGTGGTGCACGGAAAAGCCCGTGCGGTTGTCTTTCATGGCCGCGCCCGCATGTCGGGGCAACCAGGCGTCAACCAAAAGGACCGGGCGCATCACATACGTGACGCAAAAAACCGCATGCGCTTCCCTATTTGGAAGCGACGCGGTTGTAGCCCAGAGGATCGGGGCAACAGCCCGGATCTTGACCGCTTCGGTTGTGATTTCGGCACGCAGGGCAAACCCCGACCGCCGAGATAGCGGGCGTATAGGTGGAGTCGCAGGGCTTGTCAACTGCGCCGGGCCAGCGCGCGACTGCGCCGGCCCGCGTGACCTTCGCGCCACAGCGTATAGGCCCCGCTGCCCACGACGATGGCAGCGCCAGTCAGCGTCAGCCCCGTGGGCCATTCACCGAAGAACAGGGCCCCCAGCACCAGAGCCCACAAAAGCCCCGTGTAGCGGAAGAAGGCGACAAAGGTCAGATCCCCCACCCGCATGACCATCACGGAAAACAGATACCCGCCCATCACGAATCCCGTCGCCGCCAGGATCAGCCCCACCTGCCCCGGCGCCAGAGCCACCCAATGCGCGTCACCGCCGGATGCCGCGCCCCAGGCCGCTCCAAACAATGTCACCGCGACCGAGGCCGCGAGCGTTACGGTCAAGGACGGCACCTGCGCCGACAGCCGCCGCGTGACCAGATCCCTGATCGTGACACAGGCCACCGCCAGCAGGCCGTAGACGGTGAAGGCGTTGAACCCGGTGGCACCGGGGCGCACGATCAACAGCATCCCCATGAAGCCCACAGCCACCGCCAGCGCCCGGCGCCAGCCCACGGGTTCCTTCATGAACAGCGCCCCCGCCGCTGTCACCGTCAGGGGCAGCATCTGCAACAGGGCCGTCAGATTGGCCAGGGGCATGTTCAGCAGAGCCGTCAGAAAGAAATAGGCCGCACAAACTTCGGCAATGGACCGCACGGCAATGCGCCACCTGTCCGCGGCAAGCCCAGGCCAGCGCAAGGCCCCAAGCCGCCAAGCCAGTGCCGCCACCAGCACACTGGCCAGCGCACCGCGCAGCAGCAGGATCTGCGCCAGCGGGATCTCCCCGCCCGTTGCCTTGATACAAGCGTCCCCGAGGGTGAAACAAGCCATGGAGCCCATCATCAGACCCGCCCCGCGCAGGTTATCGCTTTGCATGTCACGCCCCCAAGTTCAGGCTGTCAGGCCAATGCCAGTTACTGGCCCGGAAAAAAAGAAAGCCGGCCCCGTTGCGGGGCCGGCTCCACAACCGGCCAGGGCCGGATGCAGTTTGCGCGTGTCAGGCGTCGCCAGCCTCGGGCGCGGCCAGGGCCACGGCCTCGGCGGCCTCGGCCCGCCGGGCGTCGATCACCTTGTGATCGCGGTCCTGCGCGATGCGGCGCACCCGCTTGGTCGCCCCGCCGGTCCCGGCCGGGATCAGACGGCCCACGATGACGTTTTCCTTCAGGCCGACCAGTTTGTCCTTCTTGCCCTGAACGGAGGCCTCCGTCAGCACGCGGGTGGTTTCCTGGAAGGACGCCGCAGAGATGAAGGAGCGCGTCTGCAGCGATGCCTTGGTGATCCCCAGCAGGATCGGCTCGCCCTCTGCCGGGCGGTCGCCCTTCTTGATCGCCTTGGCATTGGCCGCGTCCAGCTCGGCCTTGTCCACATGCTCGCCTTTCAGCAGGGTGGTGTCCCCGCTGTCGTGGATCTCCCACTTCTGCAGCATCTGGCGCACGATCACCTCGACATGCTTGTCGTTGATCTTCACGCCCTGCAGGCGATAGACATCCTGCACCTCGTCGATCATGTAGTTCGCCAGGGCCTCGACCCCCATGATGGCCAGGATGTCATGCGGCGCAGGGTTGCCGTCCATGATGTAGTCACCCTTCTGGACATAATCGCCCTCGGCCACCGGGATGTGCTTGCCCTTGGGGATCATGTATTCCCGCGGCTCCAGGTTCTCATCCGCGGGCTGGATGGCGATGCGGCGCTTGTTCTTGTAGTCCTTGCCGAATTTCACATAGCCATCGATTTCCGCGATGATTGCGTGGTCCTTGGGACGGCGGGCTTCAAACAGTTCGGCCACACGCGGCAAACCGCCGGTGATGTCCTTGGTCTTGGCACCTTCGCGCGGGATACGCGCCACGACGTCACCGGCCTTGATCCGCTGACCGTCCTCGCAGGACAGGATCGCATCCACCGACATCGGGTAGCCCACAGGGTTGCCGGCCGCGTTGCGCACCGGGTCCCCGCTGTCATCCAACAGGACGATTTCAGGCTTCAGCTCATTGCCCTTGGGTGCGGCACGCCAGTCGATCACGATCTTCTGGGTCATGCCCGTGGCGTCATCGGTCTCATCCCGCACGGCCACGCCATTGGTCAGATCCAGGTGGCGCGCAATGCCGTCGGCCTCGGCGATGATCGGCAGGGTGTAGGGGTCCCACTCGAACAGCTTGTCACCGCGAGAGATCGTCTGACCCTCTTCCACGAACAGCTTGCTGCCGTAGCCCAGCTTGTGGCTGGCGCGCTCGGCCCCATGCTCATCGACGATCCGCAGCTTCATGTTGCGGCCCATCACCAGCGTCTCGCCCGCGTCATTCAACAGAACGTTGGGCATGTCGAAGGCCACGATGCCTTCCTGGCTGGCTTCCTGGAAGCTCTGCTGACCACCCTGGGCCACGCCGCCGATGTGGAAGGTCCGCATGGTCAACTGGGTGCCCGGCTCACCAATGGACTGCGCCGCGATGATGCCGACGGCCTCGCCCTCGTTCACCATGGTGCCGCGCGCCAGGTCACGCCCGTAACACATGGCGCAGACGCCCTCATCCGCCTCACAGGTCAGCGGGGAGCGGATGCGCGCCGTCTGCACCGCGGCCTCGTCGATCGCGTCGGACATGCGTTCGTCGATCATGGTGCCGATGGGCACCAGCACCTCATCGGTGCCCGGACGCAGGATGTCCTCTGCCGTGACACGGCCCAGCACACGCTCCGCCAGCGAGGCGACCACTTCACCATCGTTCACGGCGGCTTCGGCCGTGATCGACCGCGATGTGCCGCAATCATGCAGACGCACGATGCAATCCTGCGCCACGTCCACCAGACGGCGTGTCAGGTAACCGGAGTTCGCCGTCTTCAACGCCGTGTCCGACAGGCCCTTCCGCGCACCGTGGGTGGAGTTGAAGTATTCAAGAACGGTCAGACCTTCCTTGAAGTTCGAGATGATCGGCGTCTCGATGATGTCGCCATTCGGCTTCGCCATCAGGCCGCGCATCCCGCCCAACTGTTTCATCTGGGTGACAGAGCCACGCGCACCGGAGTGCGCCATCATGTAGACCGAGTTCGGCTCCATTTCCGCGCCCTGTTCGTCATGCTTGGGCGCAGAGATGGTGTCCATCATCGCAGTGGTGACCTTGTCGTTACACTTCGACCAGGCATCGACGACCTTGTTGTATTTCTCACCCTGGGTGATCAGGCCGTCCATATACTGCTGTTCGAAATCCTTCACCTGATCGCGGGTCTCATCGACGATGGTCCACTTGTCATGCGGGATGACCATGTCATCCTTGCCGAAGGAAATCCCGGCTTTGAACGCCTCGCGGAAACCCATGGACATGATCTGGTCACAGAAGATCACGGATTCCTTCTGGCCGCAGTAGCGGTAGACCGTGTCGATGACGCGCTGCACGTCCTTCTTGCGGAGCAACTGGTTGACCAGGTCAAACGGCGCCTTTGCGTTCAGCGGCAGCAGCGCGCCCAGCCGGACACGGCCCGGCGTGGTTTCAAACCGGCGCCAGACCTCCTGACCGGTTTCGTCGATCTGCTTGATCCGGCAGGTCACGCGGGCGTGCAGATGCACCTGACCCGCGTTCAGCGCATGTTCCACCTCTTCTGCAGAGGCAAACTTCATGCCCTCGCCCAACATGCCCTGACGCATGATGGTGGTGTAATACAGGCCAAGGATCATGTCCTGCGACGGCACGATGATCGGCGCGCCGTTGGCCGGCGACAGCACATTGTTCGTGGACATCATCAGAACACGGGCTTCCAGCTGCGCCTCAAGGCTCAGCGGCACGTGCACGGCCATCTGGTCACCGTCGAAATCCGCGTTGAAGGCGGAACAGACCAGCGGGTGCAGCTGAATTGCCTTGCCCTCGATCAGCTTCGGCTCAAACGCCTGAATGCCCAGGCGGTGCAGGGTCGGCGCGCGGTTCAGCAGAACGGGATGTTCGCGGATGACCTCATCCAGGATGTCCCAGACCTCCGGGCGCTCTTTCTCGACCAGCTTCTTGGATTGCTTGACCGTCGAGGACAGGCCCTTGGCCTGCAGGCGCGAATAGATGAAGGGCTTGAACAGCTCCAACGCCATCTTCTTGGGCAGGCCACACTGGTGCAGCTTCAGCTCCGGCCCCGTCACGATGACGGACCGGCCAGAAAAGTCCACGCGCTTGCCCAAAAGGTTCTGGCGGAAGCGGCCCTGCTTGCCCTTCAGCATGTCCGAGAGCGATTTCAGCGGCCGCTTGTTGGCGCCGGTGATCACGCGGCCGCGTCGGCCGTTGTCAAACAGCGCGTCCACGGATTCCTGCAGCATCCGCTTTTCGTTCCGCACGATGATGTCCGGCGCGCGCAGCTCGATCAGGCGCTTCAGGCGGTTGTTCCGGTTGATGACGCGGCGATACAGATCGTTGAGGTCAGAGGTCGCAAAGCGGCCCCCATCCAGCGGCACCAGCGGGCGCAGTTCCGGCGGAATGACCGGGATGACCGTCATGATCATCCATTCCGGGCGGTTGCCGGATTCCAGGAAGCTTTCGACAACCTTCAGACGCTTGATGATCTTCTTCGGCTTCAGCTCGCCGGTCGCTTCCTTGAGGTCCGCGCGCAGCTGCTCTGCCTCGGCCTCCAGGTCGATATTGGCCAGCATTTCGCGGATGGCTTCGGCACCGATATTGGCGGTGAAGGCATCCATGCCATAGACGTCCTGCGCGTCCATGAACTCGGTCTCGGACAGCATCTGGCCATAGGTCAGGTCCGTCAGGCCGGGTTCGATGACGACGTAGTTTTCAAAATACAGCACGCGTTCCAGATCGCGCAGCGTCATGTCCAGCATCAGGCCGATGCGCGAGGGCAGCGATTTCAGGAACCAGATATGGGCGCAGGGCGCGGCCAGTTCGATATGGCCCATACGCTCGCGGCGGACCTTCTGCAGCGTGACTTCCACGCCGCATTTTTCGCAGACGACGCCGCGATATTTCATGCGCTTGTATTTGCCGCAGAGGCATTCGTAATCCTTGATCGGGCCAAAGATACGCGCACAGAACAGGCCGTCACGCTCGGGCTTGAACGTGCGGTAGTTGATGGTTTCGGGCTTCTTGATCTCCCCATAGGACCACGACAGGATCCGTTCGGGCGAGGCGAGGCTGACCTTGATCTCGTCAAAGACCTTCGGCGGGGTCATGGGGTTCAGCGGGTTGTTGGTCAGTTCCTGGTTCATTCTGTGTCCTCAAAGCTGCGAGGGTGCGGGGAAAGGCGAAAACAGACAGGGCAGGCGCGCAAGCCGCGCGCCCGCCAAGGGCCGTTACTGCTCTTCCTCCGCATCCAGGAGTTCCATGTTGAGGCCCAGACCCCGGACCTCCTTGACGAGAACGTTGAACGATTCCGGCACGCCAGCCTCGAAATTGTCCTCGCCCTTGACGATGCTTTCATAGACCTTGGTGCGGCCCGCCACGTCGTCCGACTTGACCGTCAGCATTTCCTGCAGGGTGTAGGCGGCGCCATAGGCTTCGAGAGCCCAGACCTCCATCTCCCCGAAACGCTGGCCGCCGAACTGGGCCTTGCCGCCCAGCGGCTGCTGGGTGACCAGGCTGTAAGGCCCGGTGGAGCGTGCGTGGATCTTGTCATCCACCAGGTGGTGCAGTTTCAGCAGGTATTTCACACCCACGGTCACCGGACGGGCAAACTGTTCGCCCGTGCGGCCATCAAACAGGATGGACTGACCGCTTTCGCTGAACCCTGCGCGTGTCAGCGCATCGTTCACATCGGCTTCCTTGGCGCCGTCGAACACTGGCGTGGCAATCGGCACGCCAGTGCGCACATTGCTTGCGGCCTCGACCAGCTGCGCCTCATCCATGTCACGCAGACCTTCGTCATAGACGTCGTCGCCATAGGCGATGCGCATGGCTTCGCGCACCGGCGTCAGGTCACCCGTGCGGCGGTAATCGGCCAGGGCCTCATCCACCTTCAGGCCCAGACCGCGCGCGGCCCAGCCCATATGGGTTTCAAGGATCTGCCCCACGTTCATGCGCGAGGGCACGCCCAGCGGGTTCAGACAGAAATCCACCGGCGTCCCGTCTGCCAGGAAGGGCATGTCCTCAATCGGCACAACGCGGGAAATCACACCCTTGTTGCCGTGACGGCCCGCCATCTTGTCACCCGGCTGCAGCTTGCGCTTCACCGCGATGAAGACTTTGACCATCTTCATCACACCCGGCGGCAGGTCGTCGCCGCGGCGCACCTTTTCAACCTTGTCTTCAAAACGGGCATCCAGCGCGCGCTTCTGCAGGTCATACTGTTCGTGCAGCGCCTCGACATGCTTGGCGTCCTGCTCCTCGGCCAGCGCCAGCTGCCACCACTGGCCGCGGGTCAGGGAGGCCAGCAGCTCTTCGGTGATCTCCGAATTCGCCTTGACCCCGCGCGGACCTTTGACGGCGGTCTTGCCCAGGATCATGGACTTCAGACGCGCATAGATGTTGCGGTCCAGGATCGCCATCTCGTCGTCCCGGTCCCGCGACAGGCGCTCGACCTCCTCGCGCTCGATCTGCAGGGCGCGTTCGTCCTTCTCCACACCGTGGCGGTTGAACACGCGCACCTCGACCACCGTGCCGTAATCACCAGGCTTCACGCGCAACGAGGTGTCGCGCACGTCGCTGGCCTTTTCACCAAAGATCGCGCGCAGCAGCTTTTCCTCAGGCGTCATGGGGCTTTCGCCCTTGGGCGTGATCTTGCCCACCAGGATATCGCCCGGCTCCACATCGGCGCCGATATAGACGATGCCGGCCTCATCGAGGTTGCGCAGCGCCTCTTCGCCCACGTTGGGAATGTCGCGGGTGATTTCCTCGGGGCCGAGCTTCGTGTCACGGGCCGCGACCTCGAATTCCTCGATATGGACGGAAGTGAACACGTCATCCCGTGCGATCCGCTCAGAGATCAGGATGGAGTCCTCATAGTTGTAGCCGTTCCAGGGCATGAAGGCCACGACGACGTTCTTGCCCAGGGCCAGTTCGCCCATATCCGTGGACGGGCCATCGGCAATCACCTCGCCGCGGGCCACGGTATCGCCCACCTTCACCAGCGGACGCTGGTTGATACAGGTGTTCTGGTTGGACCGCTGGAACTTGCGCATCCGGTAGATGTCCACGCCCGGATCGCCGGGTTCCAGGTTCTCGGTGGCGCGCACCACGATCCGCATCGCATCGACCTGGTCGATCACCCCGCCACGGCGCGCCATGATGGCCGCGCCGGAATCCCGGGCCACGATCTCCTCGATCCCGGTGCCGACCAGCGGCGCCTCGGACCGCAGCGTCGGCACGGCCTGACGCTGCATGTTGGAGCCCATCAGCGCGCGGTTGGCGTCATCGTTTTCCAGGAACGGGATCAGCGAGGCCGCAACAGACACCAGCTGTTTCGGCGACACGTCGATCAGATCCACGCTTTCGCGCGGCGCCAGCGTGTAGTCGCCCGACTGGCGGGTTGAGACCAGATCATTGCGGAACCGCCCCTCTTCATCCAGCGAGGCGTTGGCCTGCGCCACCGTGTGGCGCATTTCCTCGGTGGCGGAGAGGTAATGCACCTCATCGGTCACCTTGGCATCCTTGACCACGCGGTAGGGCGTTTCGATGAAGCCGTATTTGTTCACCCGCGCGAAGGTCGCCAGCGAGTTGATCAGACCGATGTTTGGGCCTTCCGGCGTTTCAATCGGGCACATGCGGCCATAGTGGGTCGGGTGCACGTCGCGCACCTCGAAGCCCGCGCGTTCCCGCGTCAGACCGCCCGGGCCAAGCGCCGACAGGCGGCGCTTATGCGTCACCTCGGACAGCGGGTTGGTCTGGTCCATGAACTGGGACAGCTGGCTGGAGCCGAAGAATTCACGCACGGCCGCCGCGGCGGGCTTTGCGTTGATCAGATCCTGCGGCATCACCGTGTCGATCTGCACGCTGGACATACGCTCCTTGATCGCGCGTTCCATACGCAGCAGGCCGACGCGATACTGGTTTTCCATCAGCTCGCCAACGGAACGCACGCGGCGGTTGCCGAGGTGGTCGATGTCGTCGATTTCGCCCTTGCCGTCGCGCAGTTCGACCAGTGCCTTGATGCACTGAACGATGTCATCATTGTCCAGGGTGCGCTGGGTGTCGGGCTTGTCCAGCGCAAGGCGCATGTTCATCTTCACCCGGCCCACGGCGGACAGGTCATAGCGTTCGCTGTCAAAGAACAGCGTGTCGAACAGGGCGCTGGCGGCCTCCACGGTGGGCGGCTCACCCGGACGCATCACGCGGTAGATGTCCATCAGCGCGGTGTTGCGGTCCATGTTCTTGTCCATGGCCATGGTGTTGCGGATATAGGAGCCGACCGTGACGTTATCGATATCCAGCACGGGGATCTCGGTGATGCCCGCGTCCAGCAGCTCCTTCAGGGACCCGCCGGTCACCTCGCCATCCTTGTCGGTGGTCCAGGTCAGCTCATCGCCAGCCTCGACATAGATCGCGCCGGTGTCTTCGTTGATGATGTCACAGGCCGCGAACTTGCCGATGATCTGGTCAAACGGCACCATCAGCTCGGTCACATTGCCTTCTTCGATCAGGGTCTTGACCGCGCGGGGCGTCATCTTCTTGCCCGCTTCGCAGATCACCTCGCCCGTGGCGGCGTCCACCAGATCATAGGTCGGGCGGGTGCCGCGCACCCGGTCGGGGAAGAACTTGGTCACCCAGCCACGGTTGCGTTCAAGGCGGAAGGTCACACGCTCGTAATAGGCATCCATGATGGATTCCTGATCCATACCCAGGGCATAGAGCAGCGTGGTCACGGGCAGCTTGCGGCGCCGGTCGATGCGCGCAAAGACGATGTCCTTTGCGTCGAATTCGAAATCCAGCCAGGACCCGCGATATGGAATGATCCGGCAGGCAAACAGCAGCTTGCCCGAGGAATGCGTCTTGCCCTTGTCATGGTCAAAGAACACACCGGGCGAGCGGTGCATCTGGGACACGATCACACGCTCGGTGCCATTGACAACGAACGTGCCGTTGGGCGTCATCAGGGGCATGTCCCCCATGAAGACATCCTGTTCCTTGATGTCCTTCACGGATTTCGCGCCGGTGTCCTCATCCACATCGAACACGATCAGGCGCAGCGTCACCTTCAGCGGCGCGCTGTAGGTCATGTCGCGCTGCTGACATTCCTCAACGTCGTATTTGGGCTTTTCCAGCTCGTAATCGACGAATTCAAGGATGGCGGTTTCGTTGAAATCCTTGATCGGGAAAACCGACTGGAACACCCCCTTGATCCCTTCGCCGTCCAGCGGCTTCGGCGCATCGCCGGAATTGAGGAACAGGTCATAGGAGGATTTCTGAACCTCGATCAGGTTCGGCATCTCCAGCACTTCGCGAATCTTGCCGTAGTATTTGCGAAGACGTTTCTGGCCAAGGAAGCTTTGCGCCATGGTCGTGGACACCCTTTCAGTTTCGCGATGACATCACGCGCTGGTGGGCAGCAGCGGCGTGGCCATCCGAGTTGACGAAGGTGCAATCTATGCCCGGTCTCCGTCCCACCGAAGACCTCCCGATTGCCAAACCTCGCCCGGGGAAACCGCACATGCGCGGCTTGCCAAGACAGGTTCGGCTGGGCCCGGACAATGCCGGACCCAGCCAGAATTTCACGTCATGGTCCGGGTTGCCCCGGGCCCGATCACTTGAGCTCGACCTCGGCGCCAGCTGCTTCCAGCTTGCCTTTGATCTCTTCGGCTTCGTCCTTGGAAACCTGCTCCTTGACGGCCTTGCCACCGGCTTCCACCAGTTCCTTGGCTTCTTTCAGGCCCAGGCCGGTGATGGCGCGGACTTCCTTGATGACGTTGATCTTCTTGTCGCCAGCGGACTTCAGGATCACGTCGAATTCGGTCTGCTCTTCGGCAGCCTCGCCACCGGCGTCGCCGCCAGCCGGGCCAGCCATCATCACGGCGCCGCCTGCGGCGGGCTCGATGCCGTATTCATCCTTCAGGATGGTCTTCAGTTCTTGTGCTTCCAGCAGCGTCAGGTTGACGATTTGCTCTGCAAGTGCTTTCAGGTCAGCCATTTCCAGACTCTTTCACTATCAGGTTGTGTTCCAACGTCAGGGCGCGATCTCCACGCCCCACAGATCTCACGAGTTGCCTCAGGCAGCCTCTGCCTTCTCTTCGATGGTCTTGAGGATGCTTGCGATGTTCGAAGCAGGTGCGCCAATTGCACCGGCAATGTTGGAGGCAGGTGCGCCGATGCAGCCAACGATGGAGGCAATGAGCTCCTCGCGGGACGGCATTTTCGACACGGCTTCCACGCCGGCACGGTCCAGAAGCGTTCCGCCCATGTTCCCGCCAAGGATTTCGAACTTGCTGTTCGCCTTGGCGAAATCCTCAACCACCTTGGCCGCGGCCACGGGGTCTTCGGAAAAGGTCAGAACGGTCATGCCCTGCATCAGGTCACCCATGTTTTCACAGGGGGTGTCCTTCAGGGCAATCTTGGCGAGCCTGTTCTTGGCGACACGGACCTGGGCTTCCCCACCACGGGCGCGGCCGCGCAGATCCTGCATCTCGGCAACCGTGAGGCCTTCGTAGCGGGCAACCACCACGACGCCAGAGCTTTCAAAGATCTGGCCGAGTTCCTCGACCACTTTCTCTTTCTGGGCTCTATCCACAGTTTCACTCCATTCATGGGAGGCTTGCACCCCCCGGCTCGAATTTGCCGGGCGAACCCGGCGTTGAGGTCCGTTTACGGGGCTGCGCCATCATCGTCCGGGGCAGAATGCACCGACCAACCTGGTAGTTTCCCGTCTCGGGCAGGAGTATTAAGGGATTGCTCCCTCCCACCGTCTTGGACGAACGCGCCCTACCCCGACGAATCGCCGGCTCAGGCACGAAGCACTGCGTTACAGGTAAACGCCCCGCTTGCCAAGCCCACATCGCCCGCAACGCCCTTCGCCGGCCCGTGGCCAAACACCACGAAAAAGGGGCGCCATTGGCGCCCCTTTCAATAGCCGTTGCCCTTTTGGGTCAGCCGTTGGCGTTGGCGTTGTCCACGGAAACGCTCACGCCCGGGCCCATGGTGGAGCTCAGCGCGATTTTCTTCATGTAGGTGCCCTTGGCGCCGGTCGGCTTTGCACGCGACACGGCGTTCACGAATGCGCGGATGTTTTCCACCAGCTTGGCTTCGTCGAAAGACGCCTTGCCAACACCCGCATGCACAACACCGCCCTTTTCAGCGCGGAACTGGACCTGGCCGGCCTTGGCATCGCTGACAGCCTGCTTGACGTCCATGGTCACGGTGCCGACCTTGGGGTTCGGCATCAGGTTGCGCGGGCCCAGGATCTTGCCCAGACGGCCGACGATGGGCATCATGTCCGGGGTCGCGATGCAGCGATCGAATTCGATCGTGCCGCCTTGGATGGTTTCCATCAGGTCCTCGGCGCCAACGATATCGGCACCCGCTTCCTTGGCTTCATCCGCCTTCGGGCCGCGTGCAAACACGGCGACGCGCACGGATTTGCCGGTGCCGTTGGGCAGGCCGACAGTCCCGCGCACCATCTGGTCCGCGTGGCGCGTGTCAACGCCCAGGTTCATTGCGATCTCGACGGTTTCGTCGAATTTCGCATTGGCATTGGCCTTGATCAGCGCAACGGCTTCTTCAACCGTCAGATCTTCCTTGCCAGCGAAGGCTTCGCGCGCGGCGCGGGCGCGTTTTCCCAGTTTTGCCATGGCGATTATCCCTTCACCTCGATACCCATCGAGCTCGCGGAGCCGAGGATGATCTTCATTGCTGCCTCGACGTCATTCGCGGACAGGTCCTTCATCTTGGCTTCGGCGATTTCACGCACCTGCGCCACGGTGACCGTCGCGATCGTCTCACGCCCGGGCTTTTCAGCGCCGCGCGGACGGTTGCGCTTGCCCACCGGCTTCAGGCCAGCGGCCTTCTTCAGGTAGTAGGAGGCAGGCGGCGTCTTCACGTCCATCGTGAAGGACTTGTCCTGGTAGTAGGAGATCACGGTGGGGCACGGTGCGCCAGGCTCCATGTCCTGCGTCTTGGCGTTGAACGCCTTGCAGAATTCCATGATGTTGATGCCGCGCTGACCCAATGCAGGGCCGACGGGGGGGCTGGGTGTTGCCTTGCCTGCAGGGATCT
The DNA here is from genome assembly GCA_965660085.1 of uncultured Paracoccaceae bacterium. Lineage (GTDB taxonomy): Bacteria > Pseudomonadota > Alphaproteobacteria > Rhodobacterales > Rhodobacteraceae > CBFHYV01. The sequence continues at coordinate 1,217 of CBFHYV010000030.1, read as the reverse complement.
GCAGTTTCATTGAGCCGACGAGCTTCTTGGCCATGGGCTGCTCCTGTTATCAACGGCACCGAAACGCGTTCCGGGCCTTTGGTTGACGTGGTCTGATCCGGCAAACGCGTTTGCCTCGTCTCCCACGGGGAATCGTCATGTTTCCATGACAGAGCCGCGCGATAGACCCGCGCGGCCCGAAATGCAAGCCCCGGCACGGGGCGTGGAACAGCCTCAGCCGTTCTTAGCGACCTGGGTGAATTCCAGCTCCACCGGCGTTTCCCGGCCAAAGATCGAAACGGAGACCTTCAGGCGCTGGTTGTCCTCGTCCACTTCCTCGATCATGCCATCGAAGCCTTCGAACGGACCGTCGTTGACCTTCACCTTCTCGCCAACGTCGAAATGGATCAGCGTGCGCGGGGCTTCCTCGCCCTCGGCCACGCGGCCCAGGATCGCCTCGACCTCGGCATCGCGCATGGGCATGGGACGGCCCTGCGGGCCAAGAAAGCCCGTGACCCGGTTGATGGAGTTGATCAGGTGATAGCCCCGATCCGACATCTCCATGCGCACCAGCACATAGCCGGGCATGAAGCGCCGCTCCGTCGTCACCTTCTTGCCGCGGCGCACCTCGATCACCTCTTCGGTGGGCACCAGGACTTCTTCGATCTGGTCCCCGAGGTTCTGCTCCTCGACGGCGGTCCTGATCTGCTCAGCGATCTTCTTTTCAAAATTCGAGAGCACGCTTACCGAATACCACCGCTTCGCCATCTGCTCAGGATCCTTTCATTCAGCCACCCGGAACGGGCGTGCGTGTCTTGCCATGGTCCGGCGTCTGGCCCAAGCCGACGCCCGAAAACAAATGCGGCGTGCAACTCGAATCATTGCACGCCCCTCCTGCATTGGATCAGGTCGCTACCCGCGCCAGAGCCGGATTTCAACCCTTGCCGATGACCGGCTTCAGCCGAAGATGCCCAGAACGGCCTGCAGGCCGCTGCGAATGCCCAGATCCACCAATGCAAAGAAAATGGCGGTGAGCGTGGCCATCACGAACACCATGCCGGTTGTCAGCAAAACCTCCCGACGGGTGGGCCAGACGATCTTCGCGGTTTCCGCGCGGACCTGCTGAACGAACTGGATGGGATTGCTGCGCGCCATGTGCCGGCCTCCAAGATTCAATGGCGGGTAAATACGCAGCCCCGCGCCGGTTTGCAACCTCTGCGCGCGGCTGGGCGGATCAC
>CBFHYV010000029.1:0-17769 GCA_965660085.1 uncultured Paracoccaceae bacterium | reverse complement strand
GCCAATCGTGACCATCGCCGCCCCGGCGATCCTGACCCAGTTGGCAACGCCGCTGGGCCAAGCTGTCGTCACCCGCGCCATGGCCAGCTATGGTGAGGCGGCGGTGGCGGGCATGGCCATCGTGTCCCGGATGACGCCCTTGGCCTTCGGCGTGATCTTCGCGCTGTCGGGGGCCATCGGACCGGTGATCGGCCAGAACTTCGGCGCGGGGCGGATGGACCGGGTCCGGCAGGCCTATCGCGACGGGCTGCTGTTTTGCGGGATCTTCACATTGGCGATGGCCGCGATCCTCTTTGCCTTGCGCGGCCCGATCATCGCGCTGTTCGGGGCCGAGGGGGTGACGCAAGACCTGATCGTGCTGTTCTGCGGCCCGCTTGCGCTGGCGTTCTTCTTCAACGGCGTGATCTTCGTGTCCAACGCGGCGTTCAACAACATGGGCCATCCGTTCCGGTCGACCTGGATCAACTGGGGGCGGCACACGCTGGGCACGGTGCCGTTCGTGCTGGCGGGCGGCGCGCTGTTCGGCGCGGCGGGGGTGCTGATCGGGCAGGCGGTGGGCGGCGTGATCTTTGCCGCTGTGGCGGCGCTGATGGTGCGGCGGATGATGGATGGCGTGGCCGGCGCGGCAACGCCGGAGGAGCCGTTTGACCGCCAGGCCCGGCTGATGAGCCTGATGCTGCGCCGCCGCTGACGCCGCCCGCGCCAGACGCGCCGTGGCGTTGACACGGGGATGACCTGGACACTGTTTAACGGGGTCTGTTTCCCGCCCTGCGCGCCAGGCTGTTTCGGGGATGAAAAGGCTGTGCCCCAGGTTCACGGCCAAGCCCGCACAGCAGCCTCTGGCCCCTGCCCGCCCAGACGGCGGGCGCAATGCAGGCCCGTCCCGCCGCGATCCTCCGCCATCAGAGCTCGTTGAATTGCCGCCGCGGGTCCGGCTACCTTCGCCCTGCCACAGCCCTGCCCCGCAGGTCTGCGCACAGACTGTCATCCGCGCGCCCTCAGGTGCGCCCATAGCAAGGCAAAGCTCCTCATGGCCGATATTCCCAAACAGGCGCGTGTCGTCATCATCGGTGGGGGGATATCGGGCTGTTCCGTCGCCTATCACCTGGCCAAGCTCGGCTGGACGGATATCGTCCTGCTGGAGCGCAAGCAGCTGACCTCGGGGACGACATGGCATGCCGCGGGCCTGGTGGGCCAGCTGCGCGCCAGCCAGAACATGACGCGGCTGGCGAAATATTCCACCGACCTTTACGCCGATCTTGCCGCCGAAACCGGCCTGGCCACCGGATTTCGGCATCGACGTGGAAGAGCTGTCACCACAGCCGAGGCCGTGATCCCGGTGATGGGCCCGCGCGCGCGGGATCTGCTGCGCCTCGTATCGCCCGACGATTTCAGCAACACCGCCCACCCCTTCGGCATGGCGCGGGAGATCGAGATCGGCATGGGCCTCGCCCGGGCGCATCGGGTGAGCTATGTGGGCGAGCTTGGCTGGGAGCTCTATGTCTCCACCGACCAGGCGGCGCATGTCTTTGAAACCCTGCTCGAAGCAGGCGAACGGTCGGGCTGACGCTTTGCGGGCTGCACGCGATGGACAGCTGCCGGATCGAGAAAGGCTTTCGCCACTTCGGCCACGACATCACCGATGAAGACCACGTTCTGGAGGCGGGCCATGGCTTTGCCGTCAAGACCGGCAAGGGCGCGTTCATCGGCCGCGACGCGGTGCTGCGCAAGCGCGACGCCGGGCTGACCCGCCGGATGCTGCAATTTCGCCTGCAGGATCCGGCGCCGCTGTTGTTCCATAACGAGCCGATCCTGCGCGACGACAGGATCGTCAGCTACGTGACATCCGGCAACTATGGCCATGCCCTGGGCGGTGCGGTCGGGTTGGGCTATGTGCCATGCGCGCCGGAGGAGACGGCGGCAGACCTGCTGGGATCGGCATACACGATCAATGTCGCGGGCCGGATTGTCGCGGCCGAGGCCAGCCTCGCCCCGCTCTATGACCCGAAATCAGAACGCGTGCGGGGCTGACCCCGCACAGCTAGTCAGCCGCGGGCATCGTCCCGGACAAACTGGTTTTCCGCCAGATACGCCTTGCGCGGGCCGGACACCTCCCACCTGCTGGACCACTCTGGCCAGGTGGCGAAGTCATATCTGACGCGATAGAGGTCTGGGGCGCAGTCATGCGTGGCCTCCGGGTGATCCGGCGCGATATGGTGAAAAAACCGCCCGTCATCGAAGAACACGTCAATGCCGACCCCTTGCGCGCGCCACAGGTAGTGGCGGCTGGCGTGAAACCGCGCGCCGTTCAGCTCCAGCGTGCCGGTTTCCTCATATCGCAGGCCCTGGCCATCGGGGGTGAAGCGCGCGTGGCCGGTGAACAGCCCGGTGCCGCCGGCGCGATGGTCAGTAATTCTGCGGGACAGGCGCCAGCGCCCGGTGAATGCCTGAAGGGATGGAAACATCTGCCTGCCTTGCCGTTGCATCGGCTGCGGTCTATCACGCCGCAAACGCCCATGCACGTGAAGGAGGGTCCGATGATCCCGCGCTATTCCCGCCCCGAAATGGTGGCCATCTGGAGCCCCGAGACCAAATTCCGCATCTGGTTCGAGATCGAGGCCCATGCCTGCGACGCGCAGGCGGAGCTGGGCGTGATCCCCAAGGCCAGCGCCGAGGCTGTCTGGAAGGCACGCGACGTGGAATTTGACGTCGCGCGGATCGATGAGATCGAGGCCGTGACCAAGCATGACGTGATCGCCTTCCTCACCCATCTGGCCGAGATCGTCGGCGCGGAGGAGGCGCGGTTCGTGCATCAGGGCATGACCTCGTCCGATGTGCTGGACACCACGCTGAACGTTCAGCTTGTGCGCGCGGCGGATCTGCTGCTGGCGGGGATGGACCGTGTTCTGGCGGCCCTGAAGGCCCGCGCGATGGAGCACAAGGATACCGTGCGCATCGGGCGCAGCCACGGCATCCATGCCGAACCAACGACCATGGGCCTGACCTTCGCGCGGTTCTACGCGGAAATGGCGCGCAACCGCAGCCGCCTGCAGGCCGCGCGGGCCGAGGTGGCAACAGGGGCCATTTCCGGCGCGGTGGGCACCTTCGCCAATATCGACCCGGCGGTGGAGGCGCATGTCTGCGGGCAGATGGGGCTGGAGCCGGAGACCATCAGCACCCAAGTCATCCCGCGCGACCGTCACGCCATGTTCTTTGCCACGCTGGGCGTGATTGCCAGCAGCATTGAAAACATCGCCGTGGAAGTGCGCCACATGCAGCGCACCGAGGTGCTGGAGGCGGAGGAGTTCTTCTCCAAGGGGCAGAAAGGCTCCAGCGCGATGCCGCACAAGCGCAACCCCGTGCTGACCGAAAACCTCACCGGGCTGGCCCGGCTGGTGCGCATGGCAGTGGTGCCGGCAATGGAAAACGTGGCGCTGTGGCATGAGCGCGACATCTCGCATTCCTCGGTGGAACGCATGATCGGGCCGGACGCCACCGTGACGCTGGATTTCGCCCTGCACCGTCTGGCGGGCGTGGTCGAAAAACTGGTGATCTACCCTGACAACATGCTGGCCAATATGAACAAGTTCCGCGGCCTGGTGATGAGCCAGCGCGTGCTGCTGGCGCTGACGCAGGCCGGTGTCAGCCGCGAGAACGCCTACCGCCTGGTGCAGCGCAACGCCATGAAGGTCTGGGAACAGGGCCGCGATTTCAAGGAAGAGCTGCTGGCCGATGCTGAAGTGACCGCCGCGCTCAGCCCCGCGGAGATCGAGGAGAAGTTCGACCTCGGCTATCACACAAAGCACGTGGACACGATCTTTGCCCGGGTTTTCGGCAGCTGAGGCCAGATCACGCAGCCGTGACAGGCCCCTGCGGATCGGTTTTGGTGTTTGAGCGCGGCTGTGATAGCGTTTTCTGACCGACAATGGAGGATAGAATGACGCACGCAAAAGCACTCTTCGTGGCAGCCATCCTGGCTGTCGGCCCGATGGCGGCAACCGCAGGCTGCGGCATGCACCAGCAACAGGCCATGACCTGCGCCGATGGCTCGGTCTATGACGCGGCCAGCAACAGCTGCAAGGTCGTGACCGGCTGACCGGCCACCACGGATGAACCGGACATTCGGCGGCCCCCTTCGGGGCCGCCTTTTTCTTGCCCGGTGAGGCTTTGTTAAACTCGCGCGCCTAGTGATCCGTCCCGGGGCAAAGAGGTGCCGAATGACACTGGACATGGCGATAGCTTCAGGACCGCAGGGCGCAACCCTCAGCCGCAAGGCGAAGGCAGCGATCATTGTGCAATTCTTGCTGAGCGAAGGCGCGGATGTGCCAATCGCCGCCCTGCCGGAGAAGCTGCAACTGGAATTGACCCAGCAGCTGGGCGCGATGCGATATGTGGACCGCGATACGCTCAACGCCGTGCTGGAGGAATTCACCGCAGAGCTGGACGCCATCGGCCTGCGGCTGCCCGGCGGCCTGCCCGATGCGCTGAACGCCCTTGCCGGCAAGGTGGACCCGGCGCTGGAACGGCGGCTGCGCCGCGCCAACCGCGCCATACGCCCGGGCGACCCCTGGGACCAGGTCCGCGCCCTGCCGGCCGCGAAATTGTGCCCGCTGGTCCTGGCCGAAAGCGTCGAGGTCGGGGCGATCATCGTCTCCAAGCTGGAGGTTGAACAGGCCGCGGATCTGCTCAGCCGATTACCGGGCGAACGGGCGCGGCGCATCACCTATGCGGTGTCCCGCACGGCACAGGTGGCCCCGGATGCCGTGATGCGGATCGGCCGCAGCCTCGCCAGCCAGATCGAGACTGCGCAGAAGAAGGAATTTGACGAATCCGCCGTGGAACGCGTGGGCGAGATCCTCAATTTCTCCTCCACAACCACCCGCGAAACCATGCTGGAAGGTCTGCGCCAAACGGACCCGGACTTTGCCGAAGCCGTGCGCCGCGCCATCTTCACCTTCGCCAACCTGCCGGAACGTGTCGATCCCCGCGATGTGCCCAAGATCCCCCGCGACGTGGAACAGCGCACGATTGTCACCGCCCTTGCCGGTGCCACGGATGAGGCCGAACAGATCGCCGCGGAATTCATCCTTGAAAACATGTCCAAACGCATGGCGCAGGCCCTTCGGGACGAAGCCGCCGATATGGGCACGGTTGAACGCAAGGATGCGGAGGCCGCCATGAACCAGATCGTCAGCGCCCTGCGCGACATGGCCGCCAGTGGCGAAATCCGGCTGCGCAAACCGGGCGAGACCGACTGATCCGCCCCGAAGGGCTTGAGCCAGCCCGCCTGCGCGCCTATGACCACGGCGGCGCGTGCAGGCGCGTGGCTGAGGGAGCGTGAATGTGAGTGCCGGCAAGAAGCCACGCGACAAGGGCCGCTTTGGCGACTGGATAGCAGACCGCCTTCTGCGGATGCTGATTGCCGCGGCGCTGTCCCTGCCCTTGCGGCTTCGGTTGTGGCTGATGGGGCGCTTCGTTGCGCGCATTATGGCACCCTTGGCCGGGTATCGCGGGCGGGCCATGGCGAATCTGGCGCATGTCTGGCCCGAGCTGTCAGAGGACCGCAAGCGCGCGCTGGCCGATGCGGTGGCGGATCAGGCCGGGCGCACGATGATCGAAAACTATGACCCCGCCGGTTTGATCCGGCGCATGGCGCGGGTGCCCTTGCACGGCCCCGGCGTGGCGGCCATTGAACAGGCGCGCGACCAGGGGCAGCCCGTTCTTTTCGTGACAGGCCATATCGGCAACTTCGAGGCCCCGCGCGCCGCGCTGGTGGCGCGGGGGTATCGGATCGGGGGGCTCTACCGGCCCATGTCCAACCCCTATTTCAACGCGCATTACGCCGCCAACATGCACGCCCTCAGCGAGCCTGTGTTCGAACAGGGCGCCAGCGGCACGCGGGGGCTGATCCGGCATCTGCGCGCGGGCGGCATGGCCGTGCTGTTGTTCGATCTGTATGACAGTGCCGGCGTGCCGATCCCGTTCATGGGCCAACCGGCACCAACGCTGACCTCCGCAGCCGAGATCGCCCGGCGCACCGGCGCGTTGATGGTGCCGTTCTTCGGCTTGCGAGGCCCGGACGGCATCAGCTTTCGGCTGGAATTCGATGCCCCCATTCCCCATGGCGATCCGGTGGACATGATGCGCGCGGCCACGCGGGCGCTGGAAGATCGGGTGCAGGCCGAGCCGGCCCAGTGGTTCTGGATCCACCGCCGGTGGAAACCCGAACGTCAGCGCAGGCGCGCGGCGGCCAGGATCGGCCCGTGAGCCTCCGCCTGCACCAGAACGACCACCGGATGCCCCTGCGCCCCGGCCGGCAGATCCAGCGACAGCGGCTCCTGCCCTGACCAGCGGGCGACCCGGATCCATTCCGTGACGATATGGGTGTAGGTCGCGGTCAGCCCGGCGTTTTCCCCACGCTCGATCGCGATCTCCCGTTCCGCGTCATAGCGGACCAGAAAGACATCACATGGCCCGATGCGGCGTTTGGCCTCGGCCCGCACATGCAGGCGGCCGTCATGGCGCGCAAGGGACAGGGTCACGGGCCGGGGCGCAGTGCGTGCCTTGGCCACCAGCGCGGCCAGATCCATCGGCCGTGTGCCCACCGCGGCATCCGTGCCCATCACGATCATCTGTGGCGTGTAGATCATCCGCCGGCCCTGGGCCCTCGCATAGGCCTTTTGCCGGGCGGTGAATTCCGGCTGGGCAAAGCGGTCCTTCCAGCCGATGTAATCCCAGTAATCCACATGCAGGGCGAGCGGCAGGATATAGTCAAGCTTGCCCATTTCGGCCAGCAACTGGTCCGCGGGCGGGCAGGAGGAACACCCCTGCGAGGTGAAGAGTTCCACGACCACAGCAGTGTCCGAGCCGTCATCCTGTGCCTGAGCCGTTGACATGCCCGCAGACAGGCCAAGACAAACCCACATCACCAACACTGCGATCCTTTGCACCGGATGTCCCCCAAACAAACCTAGCCCGCCTCTGCTACAGAATAGAACACGGGCACACCAATCAATGTTTTGCGAGAGGCCGTGCGCATTTTTGGTGTGCGAAGGTATACAAAAGTGCCGCACCCCTCTTGATCGGTTGTCAAAGCTGATGCAAGTAGCACCCAACACGCGTCCACCATCGAGCCTGGGAGGTTCTTCATGCCCATCACAGTCGGCCAGGATACGGCCAAGACCCGCAAGACGCTTTCGGTCAATGGCGAAACCGTCGCATATTACAGCATCCCCGCGGCGCAGGCGGCCGGGCTGGGCGATTTTTCCAAGCTGCCCGCCGCGCTGAAGGTGGTGCTGGAAAACATGCTGCGCTTTGAAGACGGCAAAACGGTGACCGTCGATGACATCAAGGCCTTTTCTGACTGGGCCGAAAACGGCGGCAAGGGCAACCGGGAACTGGCCTATCGTCCGGCCCGTGTGCTGATGCAGGATTTCACCGGCGTTCCGGCCGTGGTGGATCTGGCCGCCATGCGCGACGGGATCAAGGCCCTGGGCGGCGACGCGCAGAAGATCAACCCGCTGAACCCCGTTGATCTGGTCATCGACCACTCCGTGATGATCGATGAGTTCGGCAACCCGCGCGCGTTCCAGATGAACGTGGACCGCGAATATGAACGCAACATGGAACGCTACACCTTCCTGAAATGGGGCCAGAGCGCGTTCAACAACTTCCGCGTTGTGCCGCCGGGCACCGGCATCTGCCACCAGGTGAACCTGGAATACCTCAGCCAGACCGTCTGGACCGATACGGACCAGAACGGCGAAACCGTCGCCTACCCCGATACGTTGGTGGGCACGGACAGCCACACCACCATGGTCAACGGCGCGGCCGTTCTGGGCTGGGGCGTTGGCGGGATCGAGGCCGAGGCCGCCATGCTGGGCCAGCCGATCTCCATGCTGATCCCCGAGGTCGTGGGCTTCAAGCTGACGGGCGAAATGGTCGAAGGCACCACCGGCACGGACCTGGTGCTGAAGGTGGTTGAGATGCTGCGCGCCCATGGCGTTGTGGGCAAGTTCGTCGAATTCTACGGCGAAGGCCTGGACAACCTGCCCCTGGCACAGCGCGCCACCATCGCCAACATGGCCCCTGAATACGGCGCCACCTGCGGCTTCTTCCCGATCGATGACGAAACGCTGCGCTACCTGCGCCAGACGGGCCGGGACGAAACGCGGATCGCGCTGGTTGAGGCCTATGCAAAGGAAAACGGTTTCTGGCGCGCGGCAGATTACGCGCCTGTCTATTCCTCCACGCTGGAGCTGGACATGGCCACGATCGTGCCCGCGATTTCCGGCCCCAAGCGCCCGCAGGACTATGTGCCGCTGACCAACGCCAAATCCGCCTTCGCGCAGGAGATGGAAAACACCTTCAAGCGTCCGCTGGACAAGCAGGTGCCAGTTGAGGGCGAAGACTACACCATGTCCTCGGGCAAGGTTGTGATCGCCTCCATCACCTCCTGCACCAACACCTCCAACCCCTATGTGCTGATCGGCGCCGGGCTGGTAGCACGCAAGGCGCGCGCCCTGGGCATGAACCGCAAGCCCTGGGTCAAGACCTCGCTCGCGCCGGGCTCTCAGGTGGTGACGGAATACCTGGAGGCCGCCGGCCTGCAGGAGGATCTGGATGCCATCGGCTTCAACCTGGTGGGCTATGGCTGCACCACCTGCATCGGCAACTCTGGCCCGCTGCAGCCCGAGATCTCCAAGGCGATCAACGAAGGCGACCTGGTGGCAACCTCCGTGCTGTCCGGCAACCGCAACTTTGAAGGCCGGATCAGCCCCGATGTGCGCGCCAACTACCTGGCCTCTCCGCCGCTGGTGGTAGCCTATGCGTTGGCCGGTGACATGACCATCGACATCGCGTCCCAGCCGCTGGGCCAGGACAAGGATGGCAACGATGTCTTCCTGAAGGACATCTGGCCCACCAACGCCGAGATCGCCGAACTGGTGGAAAAGGTCGTCACGCGCGAAGCCTTCCAGAAGAAATACGCCGATGTCTTCAAAGGTGACGAGAAGTGGCAGGGCGTGGAAACCACCGATGCCGAAACCTATGACTGGCCGGCAAGCTCCACCTACATCCAGAACCCGCCCTATTTCCAGGGCATGGGCGCACAGCCCGGCACGATCTCGAACATCGAGGGCGCGCGGGTGCTGGCGATCCTGGGGGACATGATCACCACGGACCACATCTCTCCGGCGGGTGCGTTCAAGGCCGAAACCCCGGCGGGCCGCTACCTGACGGAACGCCAGGTCGCCCCGCGGGAGTTCAACTCCTACGGCTCGCGCCGCGGCAACCATGAGATCATGATGCGCGGCACCTTCGCCAACATCCGCATCCGCAACGAGATGCTGGACGGGGTCGAGGGCGGCTTCTCCAAGGGGCCGGACGGCGCGCAGACCTCCATCTATGATGCGGCCATGGCCTATCAGGACCAGAGCACCCCGCTGGTGATCTTTGGCGGTGAACAATATGGCGCAGGCTCCTCCCGCGATTGGGCGGCGAAGGGCACGGCCCTGCTGGGCGTGAAGGCGGTCATCGCCGAAAGCTTCGAGCGCATCCACCGCTCCAACCTGGTGGGCATGGGCGTGATCCCGTTCGAATTCACCGCAGGCGACACGCGCAAATCGCTGGGCCTGACGGGCGAGGAGACGGTCGCAATCGCCGGACTGGACAGCATCACGCCGCTGGCCACGGTGCCCTGCACCATCACCTACGCCGACGGCAGTGAAAAGACGATCCAGCTGAAATGCCGGATCGATACCGCGATCGAGATCGAATACATCGAACACGGCGGTGTGCTGCATTACGTTCTGCGCAACCTCGCCAGCGCCGCCTGATCGGCACCGGCACAGACACTGCGGCCCCCCGGCAAAGTTCGGGGGGCTGTATACAAAGATAGACCGTGACAGTTCGCGCCAGGCTTGGCGCAGAACGTCGCACCCATTGGATTGCCTCTTTCCAATGGCCCTGCCGCGCCCCATGTATACAACTCGCCTTCGGGCACTGCGCGACACGAAAATCTAGAGGCAATCTATGAAGACACTGAGCCTGCTTCAGGCGGCAGCGTTGGTGATGCTTGCCCTGTTCGGCATGAGCCATCATGGGGATGCGTCAGCGCTCAGCCTCGCCTTGAACTGACCCGCGAATTTGGGTGGATAAAAAGAAGGCCGCACCGGAAACGGGGCGGCCTTTTTTCGTGGCATCCTATCGCGGGCGCAGGATCACTGCCCCAGGGCCGCGTCCAGTTCGGGCTGAAACCGCTGTTGATAGTCGCTGCCCACCAAGGGGCCTGCAAAGCGGTAGAGCACGGTGCCATCCCCGTCGATGATGAAGGTCTCCGGCGGCGCGGTGACGCCCCAGTCAATGGCGCTGCGGCCCTGAGGATCAAAGCCGAGGCCAACGAAAGGATTGCCCTCATCGCCCAGATAGCTGCGCGCGGCGCTTTCGCTATCCTTGAAATTCACGCCCACGATCGGCACGCCAGAGGCCGCGAGTTCCAGCAGCTTGGGGTGTTCCGCCCGGCATGGCGGACACCAGGAGGCCCAGAAATTCACCAGCGTAACCTCCCCGCTGCGCAGCATGGCATCGCTGACGCCAGGATAGGCGCCCAGTGGTGCAGTGGGCAGCGCCGGCGCGCTTTGCCCGATGCGGGTGGAGGGAAGATCATCCTTGCCCTCGCGGAACATGCCGAAATAGGCAACAGCCGCAAATGCCGCAAAGATCAACGGCGGCAGGGCCACCAGGGGCGAGATCCTAGCCATCCTTGCGGCTCCGCGCTTCGATCTGGTCCAGCTGCGCCTTGACCTTGCGGGCGCGCATCACGCTCATCACCACAAGCAGCACCAGCAGCGCCAGCGACACCGCGTAGGACGACAGAACCGCCTGTGCGTATTTCCCCAGATCGGGCATCATGCCATCCGCTCCCGTGCCAGCAGGGCGCGCGACCGGCGCGCGCGGATTTCCGTTTGTGTGCGCAGCAACACCAGCGCGATGAACAGCAGGCCAAAGCCCGTCATGCAGACATACAGCGGCAGCGCAAAGACATCGGCAACGTTTTCTTCCTTGTCCAGGGACAGCGACGCGCCCTGGTGCAGACCCTGGTTCCAGAACAGCACCGCATAGCGCGACAGCACTGCAAAGACCGAGCCGACGAGGCAGAGGATCGCGGTCAGGTCAGCGGCGGTGTCGTCATCCTCGATCGCTTCCCACAGGGCGATATAGCCCAGGTAGAACAGGAACAGGATCAGGAAGGATGTCAGCCGCGGATCCCAGGCCCACCAGGTGCCCCACATGGGCTGGCCCCACAGCGCCCCGGTGGCCAGCGCGATCACCGTCATCACCGCGCCCACCGGCGCCGCCGCCCGCGCCGCAAGTGCGCTGACATGGTGCCGCCGCACCACCCAGATGATGGAGGCAACCAGCATCATCAGCCAGGCATTGATGGCCATCAGGGCAGACGGCACATGCAGGTAGATGATCTTGACGGTAGAGCCCTGCCGGAAATCATCCGGCGTGAAGAAAAAGCCCCACACCAGCCCGCCAACCAGCGACAGCACCGCCAGACCGGCCGCCCAGGGCAGCAACTTGTCCGCGGTGCGGATGAACTTCACAGGGTTTGCGTATTCCCAGATCGACATGGTTCCCAGCTATCTCCCAAGGTGCGATTTCGCAATTCAAAAACCGGTGGGCCAGCGCATTCACCGCAAGTTGATCCGCAGCACGGCCGCAGAGGCAAAGGGCAGCGCAGCAATGGTGGCAAAGCTGATCCCCGCCAGCATCAGCAGCGGCGTCTGCACGGCCAGCCCCTCTGCCCCGCGGCGGGCAACCTCGGCCCCGAAAATCAATGTGGGCACATAAAGCGGCAGCACAAGCAGGGACAGCAGCAGCCCCCCGCGTTTCAGCCCCACGGTCAGCGCGGCCCCAAAGGTGCCGATCACGCTCAGCGCCGGGGTGCCCGCGGCAAGCGAGATCAGGATCCACAGATACCCCGGCCCCGGCAGGTTCAGCAGCACCCCCAGCGCCGGCGCGGCCAGCACCAGCGGCAGGCCAGTGGTCAGCCAATGGGCCAGCGCCTTGACGCTGACCACCGCCTCCAGCGGCAGCGGCGCGGTGGCCAGCAGATCCAGCGAACCATCTTCCCAATCCAGCGCAAAGATCCGATCCAGGGACAACAGGCAGGCCAGCAGCGCGCCGATCCACAGCACCCCCGCCGCCACGCGCGACAACAGCGCGCTTTCAGGCCCGATGCCAAACGGCACCAGCACGGTGACAATCAGGAAAAAGGCCAGCCCAAGGCCAAATCCGCCGCCCGCGCGCATGGCCAGGCGCAGATCCCGCAACAACAGCGCGTTCATAGAAAGGCCTCATCCGCCCGCGCGGCACCGGGGGCGGCGCGAAATGGCGTCAGGTCCAGCACCTCTGCCGCCGCGACGCCCAGATCAATATGCGTGGCCATCAAGGCGCTGCCCCCCGCCGCCAGATGGGTGCGCACGGCTTCGGCGAACAGCGCAACCGAGGCCGCGTCCAGCGACACGGTCGGTTCATCCAGAATCCAGATCGGCCTGCCCGTCACCATCAGCCGCGCAAGACCCAGGCGCCGTTTCTGCCCGGCAGACAGCGTGCCCGCCGCGCGGTCCCGCAGCTTCACCAGGTCAAAGGCCGCCAGCGCGGGCGCGATGTCATTGCGGGCAAAGACCCGCGCCCAGAACATCAGGTTTTCCTCGACGCTCAGCATCGCTTTCAGCCCATCGGAATGGGCGGCATAGGCCACACGGTCTTCGGCGCCCGTCACGCTGCCCGCGAAGGCAGGCTGCAGCCCGGCCACGGTGCGCAGCAGGGTCGTCTTGCCGATGCCATTGGGCCCCCGCAGCACCAGCGCCTGTCCGGCATGCAGGGCAAAGCTCACGCCCTCCAGCACGGGCAGGCCTCCTCTGGCGACGGCCAGTCCGGCGGTGATCAGCGACATGGGGCGTTCTTTCGGTGTCTTTCGCGGCCTGTCTTACACCGGCACAACGGCGAGCGCCACGCGCCGTCCTTCGGACAACAGAACATTATAGGTGCGGCAGGCCGAGGGGGAGTTCATGGCCTCTACCCCAAGACCCGCGCTTTCCAGCCGGCTGCGCAGATCACTGGGGATATGTTGGGTTTCCGCGCCGGTGCCGACGAAAATGATATCGGCCTCCGCCGCCAAGGCGAGGAGCGTGTCCGCATCGGACATGCCACCCCAGGGCTGCGGCCCCCGCGCGGACAGGCACAGCGGGCCATCCATGGCCTCGCCCCCGATGCGGAAGAACCCCGGCCCATAGCCTTCGACGGGCAAGGCATCGGTAAAACTGACTTCGTTCAGGCGCATGATCCCACTCCTACCCGGTGATCCGGTTGCCAACACTCGCTGTCACGTTTTTGTAATCTAGCGCTGCTGCGCAGCATTCAAAGGGGACTCAATGGCACAGACGCGCCACGCCCCTCGCCGCATCATGCGTCCACATTTGCGAATTGTGTGCCAGACGTTGCGTCAGGCTTGGACCAGTCCCGCTTGACGCCCAGCCACAGCAACACGGCCGAGGCGACGTAGATCGACGAGTAGGTGCCCACCACCACGCCCCATGTCATGGCAAAGACAAAGCCGCGAATCACATCACCACCCAGCACCAGCAGCGCGATCAAGGCCAGCAGCGTGGTGACGGATGTCATGAAGGTCCGGCTGAGCGTTTCGTTGATGGACAGGTTCAGCACATCCTTCAGGGCGCGCTGTTTGTATTTGCGGAGGTTTTCCCGAACCCGGTCAAACACCACCACCGTATCATTGAGCGAATAGCCCACGATGGTCAGCAGCGCGGCAATGATCGCCAGGTCAAACCGGATCTGGAACGCGGCAAACACCCCGATGGTCAGCACCACATCATGCACCAGCGCGGCAACTGCGCCCACGGCGAACTGCCATTCAAACCGAAGCCAGATGTAGAACAGCACCACGGCAATCGCCAGCGCCACTGCCAGAACCGCCTTCTGGATCAGTTCGCCAGACACTTTCGGCCCGACCGATTCCACCGAAACGATCTTGAAGCCGCTATAGGCGACCGCGATGCGATCAAGCGACAGATCGGCGGACATCTGCTGTGTCAGGCTCGCCCGGGTCTCTGCCGGCAGGCCGGCGTCAAAGCGCAGCACAACCGCATCGCCCATGTCCTGGACCTGCGGTGCGGGCTGCACCGCGGACACCATCGGCGCCACGCGTGCGGCCTGGGCATCCCGGCCCGTCAGGGTGATCTCGGCCGCGCCGCCCGTCAGCGCGCCCAGCGCCGCCTCGACCCGCTCGATCACATCTGCGGTGACAGCTTCCTGCCCTTCCAGCGCCTGGATGCGGATCATGGCCACGTGGCGGTCCGGGCCAAAGGCCGGGTCAAACACCTCGGAAATGGTGATATCGCCCAGGTCCAGCGCCTGCATCGCATCGCGATAGGCGCCGATGTCCAGATCCTGATTGGTCTCCGTGCGCACCGTGGTGCCGCCGCGGAAGTCGATGCCGAAATTCAGCCCGAACATCGCAAAAGCCACGACCGACAGGACAATCAGAACCGAGGACAGCCCGAGCGAGATCTGGAGCTTGCCGAAGATATCCCAGTTTGTCTCAGAGGGGACCAGTTTCAATCGCATGATCACACCTCGATCGTTTTGGGGCGGCGGTATTCGAACCACAGGACGATCAACAGCCGCGTCAGGTAAATCGCCGAGAAGACCGACGTGATGATGCCAATGCCCAGCGTCACCGCAAAGCCGCGCACAGGGCCGGAGCCGATGGCAAACAGGATCACCGCCGTGATGAATGTGGTGATATTGGCGTCAGAAATCGCGGAGATCGCGCGTTGATAGCCAAGCTCGATGGCGCGGGCGGGCCCGCGGGAGGATCGCAGCTCTTCCCGGATGCGCTCGAACACCAGCACATTGGCATCCACGGCCATGCCGACGGTCAGCACGATGCCCGCAATGCCCGGCAGGGTCAGCGTGGCGCCAATGGCAGACAGCGCCCCGAACAGCAGCCCGATGTTCACGATCAGCGCGATATTGGCGAAGATGCCGAACAGCCCATAGCTGAGCCACATGAACACCAGCACGCCGACGAAGGCCACCATGGTGGCGATGCGCCCCGCGTCGATGCTGTCCTGGCCCAGTTCAGGGCCGATCGTGCGCTCTTCCAGGAAATCCAGCCCCGCCGGCAAGGCGCCTGCGCGCAGCAGCACGGCCAGGTTCGTGCTTTCTTCCACGGTGAAATTGCCGGTGATGATGCCGGAGCCACCGGGAATATGGCTCTGGATCACCGGGGCGCTGATGACCTCGCCATCCAGCACAATGGCGAAGGGGGAGCCGATGTTCTCCGCCGTGTAATTGCCGAATTTCCGCGCGCCGGACGGATTGAAGCGGAAGTTCACCGCTGGCCGGCCGTTCTGGTCAAAGCTGGGCTGGGCGTCCACCAGTTCCTCGCCGGTGACCACGGGTGCGGATTCCAGCGTATAGAACACGCCATCTTCATCCAGCGACGGCAGGATTTCATTGCCAAGGCCCGGGCGCGCATCCGGGTCGCTGCCCCGGCCCAGCACGGGCTGGAAGGTCAGCTGCGCCGTGGTGCCGATGATCTCCTTCAGCTCCGCAGCCGATCCGATGCCGGGCACCTGGATCAGGATGCGGTCCGCGCCCTGGCGCTGGATGGTGGGCTCGCGCGTGCCGACCTCGTCAATCCGGCGGCGGATGATCTCCAGTGACTGGCGCATGGTGCGTTCGTCCGTGGCGCGCTGCTCTGCCTCGGACAGGGTGACGATCAGCTCATCGCCCTCACCGCGCACCTGAAGGTCAGTGGTGCCGGCCTCGGTCAGCGAGACGACGGGCCGGGCCAGCCCGCGGGCGACCTCCATCGCGCGGGACATGCCATCGGGGTTGCCGATGCGCACCCGCAGCTCATCCGGGCCCGAGGGTTGCAGGCGGATGGTGCCGACCGCCGCGCGTTCCGGGCGCAGCGCATCGCGCAACTCTGGCCACAGAGCCTCAAGGCGCTGGTCATAAACCTCATGCAGGCGCACCTCTGCCAGCAGGTGCGCGCCCCCGCGCAGGTCCAGCCCCAGGTTCACCAAAGTCGCGGGCAGCCAGTTGGGCCATTGCGCGGCGGCGGCCTCACGTCCCGGCGTGCTGCCGGACGATTCGATCGCAGCCACCGCGTCCTTGTGGGCCTCGACCCGGCCATAGAACAGGTTGGGCGCGGCATAGATCAGGCCCAGCGCCACGGCGCCCCAGATCAGAACGCGCTTCCAGGTCTCGATATGGAGCATGGCTGCCCTTTCGTGGAAAGATCAGCTATCCGCCGGCTCTGTCTTGGACAGGACCTGCGCGATGGTGTTCTGCACAACCAGAACCTTCACGCCATCGGCGATCTCGACTTCCAGTTCGTTGTTTTCGCGCACCTTGGCAACCTTGCCGATCAGGCCGCCCTGGGTGACCACTCGGTCGCCCCGGCGCAGGCCGTCAACCATGGCCTGATGTTCCTTCATCTTCTTCTGCTGTGGACGGATCATCAGGAAATACATGATCACGAAGATCAGGATGATCGGAACGAACTGAACGAACGCGTTGCCTTCCATGGGCGTCTCCTTGCAACTGGCGCGGGGCTGGCCCCGCCGGGATTGGGCGGAACCTATGCGCTCCGCCGGGCAGGCGCAAGGCAGGCCGGGCGCGACGCGCTATCGCTGGATGGATTCCAGGTAGATCACCAGCGCCGCCAGCGCGCGCGGCGTTGGCGTCAGGCGGCCATCGCCGGTATCGAGGGGCACGGTCTCCCCCTCCAGCAGGGCGCCGAAGGCCGGCATGGCGGGCAAATGCCCCTGCCGCACATAGCCATCCACGGTTGACAGAACCGCCGCCCGCGAAAACCCGCCCGGAGCGGCGGCAAGGCGCGTCAGGTCGCGCGGCGGCGGGCTCAGCCCCTCGGCCGCGGGGCCGTCGCCCAGGCCATCTGCCCCATGGCAAGCCGCGCAGTGGTCCAGATACACCCGCCGCCCCTGCGTGGCATCCGGCATGGCAATCTGCGCGCAGGCCGCCAAGACCGCCATGCCGCCTGCGAAAAGTGCAACGGAAATACCCGCCTTAGCCATCTGTGCGCCCCCGTGATCCTGCCGCGATCGGCTCTCTGCCTGGACCGTGCCAGCTTGTGCCGCGGTGCGCAACGGGGCAGTTTGGGCCGAAACCAGAAGGAGACCGCCATGCCCGTGAACGCAACCATCATGTTTCTTGCCGGGCTGGGCATACCGCTGCTGGCGGCGCTGAACGCGGGTCTTGGCGTGCGGCTCGGCTCGCCCGTGGCGGCGGCGGTGATCCTGTTTGCCGTGGCGCTGACGGTGACATCCGTGGTGCTGGTGCTGACCGGGCCGGGCGCGCTGACCCGCGCGGGCGAGGCCCCGCGTCACCTGTTCCTGGGCGGGCTGTTCGTGGCTTTCTATGTGCTGTCCGTCACTTTCGTGGCGCCGCGCATGGGCGTGGGGAACGCGGTGTTCTTCGTGCTGCTGGGGCAATTGGTCTCGGCCGCGGTGATCGACCATTTCGGCCTGTTCGGCGCGCGCCTCAGCCCCGTGGCGCCCATGCGGGCGCTTGGCATCGCGGTCATGGCGCTGGGGGTCTGGATCACCCAGCGGGCCTAGCGCGGTAGGGCTGCAACCTGCCCTCACGCAATTCCAGCACCCTGTCCATCCGCTCGGCCAAGGCGAGGTGGTGGGTGGCGACCAAGGC
>CBFHYV010000028.1:0-18548 GCA_965660085.1 uncultured Paracoccaceae bacterium | reverse complement strand
CATTCGCCCGCCTGCAACGCGGCGCGGCCGGTCAGCGCCTGCCAGGCCGTGGTGACGCGGCAACCCATGCCCGCGGCCAGCGCGGGCGAGATCCCCTGCGGCAGGGCCACAAGGTTGGTATCGGCATAGGGCACCGCGATTTCCTGCGCAAAGGCCCCTGGCGCGGTAAAGCCCGGCAGCGCCTGATGCGCGCAGATCGTCTGGTGACCCGCGGCGCAATCGCCGCATTGCCCGCAGGCCAGGATGAACGGCGCGATCACCCGGTCCCCCGGCCGCCAGCGCCTGACGCCCGGCGCGGCCTCGATCACCTCGCCGCAGAATTCATGGCCCGGCACATGGGGCAAGGCCACGTCCGGGTCCGCGCCCGTCCAGGCGTGCCAGTCAGAGCGGCAGACACCGCAGGCCAGAACCCGCAGCCGCACCCCGCCCGCGGGCAGGGCCGGGCTGGGCAGATCCGTCAGCTCCAGCGGGGCGCGCCATCCGGTGAACCGGGCGGCCAGCATCAGCCCAGCTCGATCCGGTAGCTTTCGATGACGGTGTTGGCCAGCAGCTTCTCGCACATCTCGCGGATCGTGTCCTCGGTCGTGCCATCGGCCAGATCCAGCTCGATCACCTTGCCCTGCCGCACGCCGTTCACCCCGTCAAAGCCCAGACCGCCCAGCGCGTGGCGCACGGCCTCGCCCTGCGGGTCCAGCACACCGGGTTTCAACATCACATGCACATGTGCCTTCATGGCAGATCCTCCGGTTGGGCGGGTGGCCCGCCTGCCCGGCCCGCGCGGGGCCTAGTTGATGAGTTTGGGTTTTTCCATCGGGGTCGCGTTGCGGGGCATCACACCCAGCCGGTTGGCGACCTCGGTATAGGCTTCGGCGAGGTTGCCCAGATCCTGGCGGAACACGTCCTTGTCCAGCTTGCGGCCGGATTCGATGTCCCACAGGCGCATGCTGTCAGGGCTGATCTCATCGGCCACGATCAGCCGCTGGAAATCGCCGTCATAGACGCGGCCGACCTCGATCTTGAAATCCACCAGCCGGATGCCGACACCATAAAGCAGGCCAGAACAATAGTCATTCACCCGCAGCGCCAGCGCCAGGATGTCATCCATGTCCTGCTGGCTGGCCCAGCCGAAGGCGGCGATATGTTCTTCGGTGACCAGTGGATCGCCCAGCTTGTCATCCTTGTAGCAATATTCGACGATCGGGCGCGGCAGCGGTGTGCCTTCCTCGATCCCCAAGCGCTTGACCAGGCTGCCGGCGGCATAGTTGCGCACGATGATTTCCAGCGGAATGATCTCGCAGGCGCGGACAAGCTGTTCCCGCATGTTCAGCCGCTTCATGAAATGGGTCGGCACGCCAATGGCGTTCAGCCCCGTCATGAAGAATTCCGACAGGCGGTTGTTCAACACGCCCTTGCCCTCGATCACGTCCCGCTTTTCAGCGTTGAAGGCAGTGGCGTCATCCTTGAAATACTGCACCAGGGTGCCGGGCTCCGGCCCTTCGTACAGGATCTTTGCCTTGCCTTCGTAGATTTTCTTGCGACGTGCCATGGGGTCTCTTTTCATCGGAACATGCCGTGCGGGCACGGCCATGCGCCCTCTTAGTCGATGGGAGGCATTGTCGCAAGCGGGGGCCGAAGGCTTGCGCCGGGGCGCGCCAGTCGGCATATCGAAGTCAGACACAACCCCCGCTGGGAGCCGCCACATGACCACCTTCGACGATCGCGAAAGCGCGTTTGAAAACAAGTTCGCCCATGACGAGGAAATGAAGTTCAAGGCCGATGCCCGCTGCAACAAGCTGCTGGGCCTGTGGGCGGCCGAGCTTCTGGGCAAGACCGGCGATGAGGCCGACGCCTATGCCCGCACCGTCATCGCCGCCGATTTCGAGGAAGCCGGCCACGAGGACGTGGTGCGCAAGCTGGCTGCGGACCTGGGCGGGCTGTCCAACCCCGACGAGATCCGCGCCAAGCGCGCCGAGCTGCTGATCGAGGCCAAGGGCCAGCTGGCTGAAGAGCACTGATCGACCCTTCGGTCGAAACACCCGGCGCGGCTGCGCCGGGTGCCCCCGCGCCGGCCATGTTTAGCGCGGCTCATGATTCTGTTGAGGATTATGAGTTTGGCCAAATGCTCCCTGACATGCGACAGGTGACTGAAACGCCGGGCCCCGCCCGGCGCAACGCTGTGCGAACTGGATATTTCATGACGAGCCTTCTGCAAGACCTCCTGGCCACCCGCCCCTGGCTGATGGCCGATGGCGCCACGGGCACCAATCTGTTCAACATGGGCCTGTCGTCCGGCGATGCGCCGGAACTGTGGAACGAGGATGAGCCGGAGAAGATCCGCGCGCTGTATCGCGGCGCCGTCGATTCGGGCAGCGACATCTTCCTGACCAACTCCTTCGGCGCCAACCGCGCCCGGCTGAAGCTGCATGACGCCGGCCACCGCGCGCATGAGCTGTCGCGCATGGCGGCGGAGCTGGGCCGCGAGGTTGCCGATGCCTCCGGGCGCAAGGTGGTCGTCGCGGGCTCTGTCGGCCCGACGGGCGAGATCATGGCACCGCTGGGCGCATTGACCCATGACGATGCCGTGGAGATGTTCCATGAGACCGCCGAGGGGCTGAAGGACGGCGGGGCCGATGTGTTGTGGCTGGAAACCATCAGCGCGCCCGAGGAATTCCGCGCCGCGGCCGAAGGCTTCGCCCGCGCCGGGATGCCCTGGTGTGGCACCATGAGCTTTGACACCGCCGGCCGCACCATGATGGGCGTGACCTCGGCCGCGATGGTGGAGCTGGTGGACAGCCTGCCCAACCCGCCGCTGGCCTTTGGCGCGAATTGCGGCACCGGCGCATCGGATCTGCTGCGCACCACGCTGGGCTTCGCCAGCCAGGGCACGCAGCGGGCGATCATCGCCAAGGGCAACGCGGGCATCCCCAAATACGTCGATGGCCACATTCATTATGATGGCACGCCAGAGCTGATGGCGGATTATGCCTGCCTGGCGCGCGATTCCGGCGCGCGCATCATCGGCGGCTGCTGCGGCACCATGCCTGAACACCTGCGCGCCATGCGCGAGGCGCTGGAAACCCGCGCGCCGCAGGGCACCCCCAGCTTGGAAGAGATCGTGGAGCGGATCGGTCCGTTTTCCTCTGACAGTGACGGCACCGATGGCGATGACGATGGCGCGGCCCGTCGCACGCGCCGCGGCCGTCGCCGGGGCTGATCGGCGGCGATGCACATGCACCGGGCGGCTGCGCCAGGCTCACGCCCCTGCGGGCGTCTGGCCGAACAGGCTCAGCTGGTCGCCCGGGCGCGGGGGCGGAGTGAAGAGATCACAGCGCAGCGCGGGCTGCGGGGCCAGCAGCCCCAGGCCCCGCGCGGCACGGGTGAACCGCTGTGCGATCAGCTCGGCATAAACCCCCTCGCCGCGCATACGGTGGCCCCAGCGGGCGTCATAGGCCTTGCCGCCGTGCATGGCGCGCAGATGCCCCATGATTCGCGCCGCGCGGTCCGGGTAATGCAGGCCCAGCCATTCCTGCCACAGCTCTGCCACCTCCTGCGGCAGGCGCAGCATGATCCAGCTGGCAGCACAGGCGCCCGCCCGCGCGCCCGCTTGCAGGATGCGCTCAAGCTCTGGATCTGTCAGCGCCGGGATCACGGGCGACGCCATGATCCGCACGGGCACACCGGCGGCGTGAAGCCGCGAAATGGTCTGCAGCCGGCGCGCGGGGGCCGGGGCGCGCGGCTCCATCCGGCGGGACAGATCCGCATCCAGCGTGGTGACGGATATGCCCACCCGCACCAGGCCCTGCCGGGCCATGGGCGCCAGCAGGTCGAGGTCACGCTCTATCAGGGTGCCCTTGGTCACGATGGCGACGGGGTGGCGGGCCTCGGACAACAGGGTCAGCAGCGGGCGCATCAGCCGCAAGCGCGTTTCCACGGGCTGGTACGGGTCCGTGTTGGTGCCAATGGCGATGGGCGCGGGCCTGTATCCGGGCTTGCGCAATTCCTGCGCCAGCACATCGGCAATGTTGGGCCGCGCGATCAGGCGCGTTTCAAAATCCAGCCCCGGCGACAGGCCAAGGTAGGCGTGGCTGGGCCGGGCAAAGCAATAGATGCAGCCATGTTCGCAGCCCCGGTAGGGATTGACCGAGCGGTCAAAGGGCAGATCGGGCGAGCGTTGCCAGACCAGCGCGCTGCGGGCCTGTTGCAGCGACACCTCTGTGCGCGGGGCCGCGGGGGCGTCATCATCGCGCGGCCAGCCATCATCCACCGGCTGATGGCGGAATCGCTCGAACCGCCCCTCAGCCGCGCTGAGGCTGGCGCGTCCCTTATGCCGCTGCGGGCCAGTGGTATCAGGGGCATATATCATGGCGGCACGATAGAACATATATGGAACATTCGCAATCTGAACCCAGGAATACCGCCGCGCATGTCAGTGCGTTGGCACAATGGTCGCACCCGGCGGGGCGCGTGTCGGAAATTGCATACCACGGCGCGCCAAATCCGCCAAAAGTGACGAAAACCGCGCCCCGGGCCACGCCCGCGGCAGTCAATGGAAAAGGATCACCCATGTCCGACGAAGAAGCCGAAATCATCCTGTCCGAGTTGCCCGATGACGAACTGGTGCAACAGATGTTCGACGACCTCTATGACGGTCTCAAGGAAGAGATCGAAGAGGGCGTGAACATCCTGCTGGAGCGCGGCTGGACCCCCTACAAGATCCTGACCGAGGCGCTGGTCGGCGGCATGACCATCGTGGGCCAGGATTTCCGCGATGGCATCCTCTTCGTGCCCGAAGTGCTGCTGGCGGCAAACGCGATGAAGGCCGGCATGGCCATCCTCAAGCCGCTGCTGGTGGAAACCGGCGCGCCGCGCATGGGCAAGATGGTCATCGGCACCGTGAAGGGCGACATTCACGACATCGGCAAAAACCTCGTCTCCATGATGATGGAAGGCGCGGGTTTCGAGGTTGTGGACCTGGGCATCAACAACGCCGTTGAGGCCTATCTGGAGGCGCTGGAACAGGAACAGCCCGACATTCTGGGCATGTCCGCCCTGCTGACCACCACCATGCCCTACATGAAGGTGGTCATCGACACGATGCAGGAACAGGGCATCCGTGACGATTACATCGTGCTGGTGGGCGGCGCGCCGCTGAACGAGGAATTCGGCAAGGCCATCGGCGCGGACGCTTATTGCCGCGATGCCGCCGTGGCCGTGGAAACCGCCAAGTCGCTGGTGGCGCGCAAGCACAACCAGATGGCAGCCGGCTGATATCCGCCATCTGATCCGCTTTTGGGGGCGCGAGGCACTTTTCTTTGCGCCCCCTCTGCCCCATATTGAATGGGCAGGAGGATACCATGCCCGTAACAACGCTTGTGACCCTTGTTCTTTCCGTTCTGTGCGCCGCGGCGCTGACCATCATGGCTATGGTCCACTGGGGTGTGCTGAACACCATCGGCGTGCTGGTGGTCATGGCGGTTGCGGCCCGCTGGGCGCTTGCGCATGTTCACCTCGATGACGGACATACCTGACACCCCCGCACCCGCCCTGCCCGACGATACATCGCTGGCCCTTGACGGGCTTGCCGCGACGGGACGCGGCAGCGTTCTGCTGATTGCCTGCGGCGCCCTTGCGCGCGAAGTTCTGGACCTGAAGCGCGCCAATGGCTGGACGCATCTGGACCTGACCTGCCTGCCCGCCATTCTGCACAACACCCCGGACCGCATCACCCAGGCCGTGCGAGACGCCATTGCGCGCCACCGCGACGCCTATGACAGCATCTATGTGCTCTATGCGGATTGTGGCACCGGCGGCCAGCTGCAGGCGGCCTGCGCCGAGGAAGGCGTGGAGATGCTGCCCGGCCCGCATTGCTACAGCTTCTTCGAGGGCACCCAAACCTTTGCTCAGCGGGAGGAATTCACCTCCTTCTACCTGACGGATTTCCTTGTGCGCCAGTTCGATGCCTTCGTCTGGCGGCCACTGGGGCTGGACAAGCACCCCGAACTGCTGCCGATGTATTTCGGCCATTATGAGACCCTAGTCTATCAGGCACAGACCGAGGATCCGGCCCTGACAGAGAAGGCACGCGCCTGCGCGGACCGCCTGGGCCTGCGGTTTGAACGGCGCGCAACGGGCTATGGCGATCTGGCCCATGCCATGGCCGATTGGGCGGCGCGCTGACCTTGCCGGCGCGGACCAACCGCCCCATATCCAGCCCATGCTGAAACTTGCACCCATTCTTCTGGCCGTCCTCTATGCCCTCGGGGCCTACCGCTTTTCCGCCTGGCGCACGGCGAAAGAGCTGGACGCCAATTCCACCGAACTGGCGGACCCTGGCCTGCTGAAGCTGACGCAGAAGATGGCGCGTGCGCTGGATCTGCCGCGCATCCGCGTGCACATCTATGAAATCGCGCCGGTCAACGGGCTGGCGGCGCCGGATGGGCGCATTTTCATCACGCGCGGGTTTTACAACCAGTATCGCCAGGGCGCCGTCACGGCCGAGGAGATGGCCTCCGTCATCGCGCATGAGCTTGGCCATGTAGCCCTGGGCCATACCCGCAAGCGGATGATCGACTTTTCAGGCCAGAACGCGCTGCGGGCGGCACTGGGCATGGTGTTGTCCCGCATCTTACCGGGGATCGGCGTGTGGATTGCCAATGCCGTGGCCTCTCTGCTGGCGGCGAAACTGTCCCGCAAGGATGAATATGAGGCCGACGCCTATGCCAGCGCCCTGCTGGAAAAATCCGGCATCGGAACAGCGGCGCAGAAGTCCCTGTTTCAAAAGCTGGACAAGCTGACCCAGGCCCGCGCCGGCGCCATGCCTGCCTGGCTGATGAGCCACCCAGCGACCTCTGACCGCATTGCTGCCATTGAGAAACTGGAGCAGCGCTGGGCGAATCCCTAACATTTCCCTACCTTTTGGACGCTGTCTCGTTTAAGTTGTAAGAAAAAAATGAGGCAGCAGATGACAAGCACGGATTACGGATCGTTGGCATACCTGTTCCTGTTGGGCAGTGTGCTGGCGTTTTGGCTCTTCGTCCAGAACCGGGACGACTGGAGCAAGAAACTGCAACAGTCCATGGCATGGGGGCTGATCTTCGTCGGGGTGATCGCCGCATTCGGGCTGTGGGGCGATATCCGCTCTGCCGCGGTGCCCACGCAGGCGGTGTTTGCCGATACCGGGCGCATCCACCTGCCCCGCGCCCCCGATGGGCATTTCTATGTCACCGTTGAGGTCAACGACACGCCTGTGCGCTTCGTCGTGGACACCGGCGCCACCGGCGTTGTGCTGACGCGGGACGATGCCGAACGCGCCGGCCTGCGCAACCGCGAACTGGCATTTTACGGTGAGGCCAACACAGCAAACGGCATGGTGCGCACCGCGCCGGTCACGCTGCGTACGTTGGCGCTTGGCCCGGTGGTGGATACCAATATCCGCGCCTATGTAAACGCAGGTGAAATGCAGCAATCCCTGCTGGGCATGGATTACCTGCAACGGTTTGAAAAGATCGAGATCACCAAGGGAGGCATGGTGCTGGTCCGCTGAGGCGCGGACCAGACCGGCACTCAGTCGCTCAGCAGGCCGCCGCCATCAGGCGGTAGGCCACCTGGGCGGCGGTGAAGTCCCAGGCGGCATTGCCGTCGGGCGCAAGCTCTACCACATCCAGCCCCACGCAGCGGCGCCCCGCAAGGGCGTGCTCCACCAGACGCAGCGCCTGGTAAAAGCCCAGGCCCCCCGGCACAGGCGTGCCCGTGGCCGGCATCATGGACGGGTCCAACCCATCGACATCAAAGCTGACATAGACAAGCTGCGGAAAGTCCGCAGGCAGGTCCACGGCGTGGATGCCCTTGGTCACCAGCTCTTCGGCGTCGACATGAAAGACGCGGTTGTCGATGCGCGATTGCGCCTCGTCCCGCGAAAGGGCGCGCACGCCGAATTGCGCCAGGCGGATGCCCTGCCCGCTGAGCAGATGCATGACTGAGGCATGGGAATGCGGCTCGCCCTGATAGGCCACGCGCAGATCGGCATGGGCATCGATCTGCACCACCCCCAGCGGCTGGCCCAGCGCACGGGCCACGCCCATCACGGCACCGAAGCTGAGCGAATGTTCCCCCCCCAGCGTGACCGGAATGCAGCCCG
The DNA here is from genome assembly GCA_965660085.1 of uncultured Paracoccaceae bacterium. Lineage (GTDB taxonomy): Bacteria > Pseudomonadota > Alphaproteobacteria > Rhodobacterales > Rhodobacteraceae > CBFHYV01. The sequence continues at coordinate 10,411 of CBFHYV010000028.1, read as the reverse complement.
CGCGCACGGCGGCCTCTGTCCGAGCGGCGATGCGCTCCATGACATCGGCCAGGGGGCCATCGCAGGGCACGGGGGATTCGGTGACGATGCCATGGGCACAAGGCGTCTTGCCGGCGATGTCACGCTCCAGCTCATTGCTGGCCTCAAGGATCGCGGCGGGGCCAAGGGCCGTGCCCGCCCCGTAGGACACTGTGCGTTCCAGCGGCACCGGGATCACCCGAAACCGCGCCTTCTCGGACCGCTCCTGCGGGGTCAGCTCACTGTCGAGGAAGATGCTCATGACAGGCGCTCCTTGAAATCATCATAGCCGAATTCGCGCACCATCTGCAGGCTGTCGGTTTCGCTGTTCCACAGGGCAATGGCGGGCAAGGCCACGCCGTTGAACGTGTTGGTCTTGACCATCGAATAATGCGCCTGATCCAGGAAGGCAAAGCGCGCGCCCACCTGCAGCGGCGCGGCAAAGCAATAGTCCCCGATCACATCGCCGGCGAGGCAAGACGGCCCGCCCAGACGATAGACATGGCCTGCCTCTGCCTCATCCAGCAGCGCGGGGCGATAGGGGGCCTCGATCACGTCAGGCATGTGGCAGGTGGCGGAGATATCGACGATTGCCAGCGCCATGCCGTTCACCGGCAGGTCCAGCACCTCACCCACCAGGATGCCAGCGTCCAGCGCCACGGCCTCGCCCGGCTCCAGGTAGACCTCCAGCCCGTGCGTGCTGCGCACGTCGCGCAGAAAGGCCACCAGCGCGTCGCGGTCATAATCGGCGCGGGTGATGTGATGGCCGCCGCCGAAATTCATCCATTTCAGCCCCGGCAACCAGGGCGCCAGCCGTGGGGCGATGGCCGCCCAGGTGCGCGCCAGCGGGGCAAAATCCTGTTCGCACAGGGTGTGCATGTGCAGCCCGTCCACCTGGGCCATGATCTCATCGGTCAGCTGGCTGACAGGCGTGCCCAGCCGCGAACAGGGCGCGGCGGGGTCATAGCGGGGGATCTCACCCTCGGAATGTTCGGGGTTGATGCGCAGCCCCACCTGCACCCCGGCCGCCCGCGCGCGGCCGCCAAAGCGGGCCAGTTGCGCGGGGGAGTTGAAGATGATGTGATCCGACAGCGCGATGATCTGATCAATCTCGGCTTCCTTGTAGCCCGCGCAGAAGGTCGCGACCTCTCCGCCATATTCTTGGCGGGCTAGCCGCGCCTCATAGAGGCCGCTGGCGCAGGTTCCCGCCAGATACCGCCGCACCAGGGGCGCGGTGGCAAACATCGAAAAGGCCTTCAGCGCCGCAAGGACATGCGCGCCAGAGCGGTCCGCCACATCCGCCAGCGTGGCGAGGTTGCGTTCCAGCGCGACCTCATCCACCACGAAACAGGGCGAGGGCACGCGGCCCAGATCGAACCGGCGAAACGCCCCCGCATCGCCGGCCTGTGTTGTCATCAGCTCTGCCATCGCATGTCCTTTCGTCGGCGCGGGATCAGAATGCGACGGGACCATCAAGCTCATGCACCTGCCAGGGCAGGCCATGGGCATTGAGCATGTCCATGAAATCGTCGGGGTCCAGCTGTTCCATGTTCCATACGCCCGGTGCGGTCCAGTTGCCCTTCAGCACCTGCGCAGCACCGATCATGGCCGGAACGCCAGTGGTATAGCTGACCGCCTGGCTGCCGACCTCTGCATAGCAGACCTCATGATCGCAGATGTTGTAGATGTAGAAGGTCTTTTCGCCCTCTTCCCCCTTGGCCTTGCCCGTTGCGATGTCACCGATGCAGGTCTTGCCCTTGGTCAGCGCGCCCAGATCACCGGGATCCGGCAGCAGCGCCTTGAGGAACTGGATCGGGATGATCTGCGTGCCGTTGAACTCCACCGGGTCGATGCGGGTCATGCCCACGTTCTGCAGCACCTTGGCATGAGTGATATAGGCATCGCCAAAGGTCATCCAGAAGCGCGCGCGCTCGATCTCGGGGAAATGGGTGGACAGGCTTTCCAGTTCCTCATGATACATCAGATACATGTTCTTTTCGCCCACCTCGGGGAAATCGAACGTGACCTTGTGGCTCATCGCGGGGGTGACCTGCCAATCGCCGCGCTCCCAATGGCGGGCGTCGGCCAGAACTTCGCGCAGGTTGATCTCGGGGTTGAAATTGGTGGCAAAGGCCTGGCCATTGTCACCGCCGTTGCAATCCAGCACGTCGATCTGGCGGATGCTGTCCAGCTTGTGCTTGCGCAGCCAGGTGGCGAACACGCTGGTCACGCCCGGATCAAAGCCGGAGCCGAGGATCGCCGTCAGGCCGGCCTCGCGGAAGCGGTCCTGATAGGCCCACTGCCAGTGATATTCGAACTTGGCCTCATCCTCGGGCTCATAATTGGCGGTGTCCACGTAATGGCAGCCAGCCTCCAGGCAGGCATCCATCAGCTTCAGATCCTGATAGGGCAGCGCGAGGTTGACCAGAACCTCCGCCTGGGTTTCGCGGATCAGGGCCACTGTCGCGGCCACGTCCATCGCATCCAGCGCGGCGGTGCGGATCGTCACGCCGGTGCGCTCCAGCACGCTGGCGGCAATGGCGTCACATTTCGCCTTCGTGCGGCTGGCCAGCGTGATCTCTGTGAAGATGTCGCTGTTCATCGCCATTTTATGCACTGCGGCATGGCTGACGCCGCCCGCACCGACAACCAGTGTCTTTCCCATGAGCAAACCTCCGAGCCTTGGGTTATTCGTAATAGGTGTAGCCATTGATGGATTCGCGATAGGCATTCATGATCGCGCGGCGATCCTCGGCCTCCAGCCGGCCTTCGGAGATCGCCTGTTCCACGCGGGTGCGCACGGCGGCGACACAGCGCGAAGGGTCGAATTCCACATAGGCCAGCACTTCGTTGATCGTGTCGCCTTCCTGTTCATGCAGCACGTCGATCCCGCCATCGGCGCGCAGATCAACCGTGACGACATTGGTATCGCCGAACAGGTTGTGCAGGTCGCCAAGCGTTTCCTGATAGGCGCCCACGAAGAACACGCCCAGATAGTATTCGCTGTCTTCGGGCAGGTCATGCACCGGCAAGGTGGGCGAAATGCCGTCCGCCAGGATGAAGCGGTCAATCTTGCCATCGCTGTCGCAGGTGATGTCGGACAGCACCGCCCGGCGGGTGGGCGGCTGGTCCAGCATCTGCAGCGGCGCGATGGGGTGCAACTGGTCAATAGCCCAGACATCCGGCAGGCTTTGAAACAATGAGAAGTTGCAGTGATAGATATCGGCCAGCTTTTCCAGCTGTTCGTCCAGCGCGCCTTCGGTATCGGTCTCGGCGGCCAGCGCCTTGATGCGCATCATCAGCCACAGATAGATCCGTTCCGCCCGAGCCATTTCCCGCAGGCCGACATAGCCGCGCCGGAACAGCGCGCGCAGCTCATCGCGGTAATAGGTGGCGTCATTCCAGCATTCCTGCAGCCGCTCCGGCTTCAGATAGCCTTCCACTGCCACAAGGTCACTGACCAGATGGTGGTCGCCCGGTTGCGGCGCGGGGGCATCAGGGGCATCAAACAGCGTGGATTCCAGCACGTTGAACACAAGCATGGAAGATGTGGCCGACACCGCGCGACCGCTTTCGGTGATCAGCACCGGGTGGTCCACGCCGGCCTCATCCAGGGCATAGGCCACGGTTTCCACCACATTGGTGCAATATTCCTCCATCGTGTAGTTGATGGAGTTTTCCGTGGCCCGCTTTTCGCCCGTGTAATCCACACCCAGGCCGCCGCCCAGATCCAGGTAGCGCAGCGGCACGCCTTCACCGCACAGCTCGGTGAAGAAGCGGCAGGCCTCCGTCACGGCGCGGCGGACATCGTTCACGTCCGGCACCTGGCTACCCAGGTGCGAATGCTGCAGTTGCAGACAATCCAGCAGGTCATTGGCCCGCAGCTTGTCCATCACGGACACCAGCTGATCGGTGTTCATGCCAAAGGTCGACCGGTCGCCCGAGCTTTCCTCCCATTTACCGCCGATCTGGTTGGTCAGCTTCACCCGCACCCCCAGCAGCGGTTTCTGATCCAGCTCGCGGCAGACCTCGATGACGGTATCGGCCTCCTTGGGGCTTTCCAGCACGATCACGGTATTGAACCCGATCTTGCGGGACAGGATGGCAAGGCGGATGAATTCCGCATCCTTCACCCCGTTGCAGATCACCATCGCCTCCGGCGGCAGGTCATGGGCCAGCGCAATCACCAGCTCCGGCTTCGATCCGGCCTCCAGCCCGAAGCCATAGCGCGCGCCGAATTCCACGATCCGGTCCACCACCTGCGCCTGCTGGTTCACCTTGATCGGGAACACCCCGCGGTAGGGCGCCTTGTAGCCCAGACGCTCGATCGCGTTGCCGAACCCTTCGTTCAGGCGGGCGATTTCATATTCCAGGTAAGAGCTGATGCGCAGCACCAGCGGCACCTGCACGCCCCGCCTGTCCAGCCCGCGGATGATCTGCGGCAGGCTGACAGGGGCGGCATCCGGGCGCATGGGGTTGCGCAGGCCGATATCGCCATTGGGCAAAACGGTGATCAGGTCACGGCCCCAGCGGTCAACGCCGTAGGGCTCTGTGGAAATGGGCGGGTTGGCTGTGTCCGGCATACGCTTTCACTGCATCTAGGGGGGATGGATGTCATGGCCTGACCGGCCATGCCCGAGCGTTTCCGTGCGACGCGGGAAGATCGCCATATACGCATGGCGCACTGCCGCACAAGGGCAAAACGCCCAATTCATTTTCCGTGGCACGCCAAAGGGATCTGCGTGCAACACACGCTTGTTCCGCGCGCGGCTCTCGGGGCATGATGCACATATTCGCCCTGCCCTGCAACCGCCCGGCCCAAACCGCCGCCGGACGGCGCCGCAGGGCCGCCACAGACCCAAGGTATCGCCATGGCCACAGATCCGGTTGCCTTCCTGCATGACCTCACCCCGGACCATATCCCCGCGCCGGTGATGGACAGGGCGCGGCTGTGGCTGCTGGATCTGATCGGGGTCGCGGCCGGGGGGCTGGGCACCGATCTGTCGCGGCTGATCCGCCATCACGCCACGCAGCATTTCGCGGCCGGCGGGCGCGGCGCGCATATCCTGTTCGATGGCCGCCATGTCAGCCCGGCCGGCGCGGCCCTGGCCGGGGGCATGACCATCGACGCGCTGGACGCCCATGACGGCCACCGGCTGACCAAGGGGCACACGGGCTGCGGCGTCTTTCCCGCGCTTCTGGCGCTGGCGGAGTCGGAGAATACGCCCTGTGACCGCGCCTTTCTGGCGGCGCTTGTCTGCGGCTATGAATTCGGCACGCGGGCGGGCATTGCCCTGCATCGCAGCGCGCAGGATTACCACACTTCTGGCGCCTGGGTCGCGCTGGCCTGCGCGGGGCTGGGCGCGCGGCTGATGGGCCTGGGCCAGGACGCCACCCGCCACGCGCTGGGGATTGCGGAATATCACGGCCCGCGCAGCCAGATGATGCGCTGCATCGACCATCCCACCATGGTCAAGGACGGCTCCGGCTGGGGCGCGATGGCGGGGGTCAGCGCCGCGGCACTGGCGCGGGACGGCTTCACCGGCGCGCCCGCCCTGACGGTAGAGGACCCCGCCCTGGCCGATATCTGGGACCACCTTGGCCAGCGGTGGCTGGTGATGGAGCAGTATTTCAAGCACTTCCCCGTCTGCCGCTGGGCGCAGCCACCGGTGCAGGCGGCGCTGGACCTGCGCGCGGCCCATGCGATTGCGCCAGACCAGATTGAGGGGATCGAGATCGAGACGTTCCACGAATCGATCCGCCTTGCGACGGTGCACCCAAAGACCACCGAAGAGGCGCAATATTCCACCGCCTTTCCCGTAGCCGTGGCGCTGGCGCGCGGCCATATCGGCCCGGCAGACATGGCAGAGGCCGCCTTCCGCGATCCGGTCATCACCCGGCTGGCCGGGGCCATTCAGATGCGCGAATCAAGCGCGTTCAACGCCGCCTTCCCCGCGCGGCGGATCGCCCGGGTGACGCTGAGGCTGCTCGACGGGCGGCACCTGACATCCGCCCCCACGGAGGCGCGCGGTGACCCCGAAACCCCGCCGGATTGGGCCGAGGCGGTGTCGAAATTCCACCGCTATGCCGATGGGCCGTTGGGGCGAGAGCGGGCGGAGGCCATTGTGACCACGGTCAAGTCCTTGGGGCACGGAGAGGGGTTGGGAGAGCTTCTGAGCCTGATCCTGCCCCCCGTGGCCCCAGACGCCACCCATTGAGGCAGATCGCCCGACGCCACCGGCAACAGGGCCTCAGCGCGGTGCCACCCCGCCGGATGCGCCAGAACGCACCGCCGGGGTGACAGACGGCATCAGGCCGGCGCGGCGGCGTTGCCAGCGCAGGATCACGGGCTGCGCATCCTGCGCAGCGGTGGCGACGACGGCAGTGGTGAAACGGCGGGCAGACATGGCAGGTCTCCGATTGGCAGCGGGTGTAAGGCCACTCTAGCCCCTGCCGCGCGGCGCCATCAGTCAGGTAAACCGGACGTTGGGTCCGCCCCCGGATGCACCGCACGCCCGATCATGGCCAGCGCATGGGCTATCGCCGCGTCGGCCTGCGCCGCGTCAAAATCCAGATACCCCATCGCCTCGCTGTCGCAGACAGAGGCAATGCCGTGGATCGCCGCCCAGACGAACAGCGCATCCCGATCCCGCGCCGCCGCGTCCGGGTAGGGCTGCAACGCGGCAAGGCGGTCCCCCAGCACATCGAACGCTGCGCGGGCATCCTGATCCAGCCCCAGGTCCCGCGCGGGGGCTGGCCAGGGCGTGGCGAACATCAGCCGGTAATGCGCCGGATGGGCCGCCGCAAAGGCCAGGTAGGCGCGGCCCAGGGCCTGCATCGCGGCCAAGGGGGGCAAGGGCTGTCCGTCCGCATCCCGCCCGCTGCGGCGCAATTCGGTTGCAAACAGGGTCAGGCACCGCCGGATGACCTCGGCCAGCAGGTGATCCTTGGACGGGAAGTGTTTGTAGGGCGCCTGGTGGCTGACGCCCAGACGCCGGGCGATGTCCCGCAGGTTCAGCGCCTCTGGCCCCTTGTCGCGGATGGTGGTCATGGCCGCCTGCACGCAGGCTTCCTTCACGTCGGGGGCGCGGTTGGGGGGGGCGGTGTCTGTCATTTGGCTGTTTCTGAATGCAAAGGTTGACGGCGTCAACCAGCCACCTAGCTTCACCGCAAGTTGACAGCGTCAACCTTCCCGAAGCCACGGCAAAAACAGCGAGAGACCCCATGCGCCCCACCTCCCCCACAGCGAAGGCCGCAAAGCCATGACGGACACGATATTCAGCCTTGCCAACACCACCGCCCTGTTGGCCTGGGCCGCGCTGATCCTGCTGCCGCGTTGGCTGTGGCTGCTGCGCGCCCTGCGCTGGGGCGTGATTGGCGCATTCTGCCTTATCTACACCGGGCTGGTCAGCGTCTGGTTCTTTCAGGTTCCGGGCGGCGGATACGGAAGCCTTGCCGCCGTTCAGGCGTTGTTTGCCACGCCGCAGATCGCGCTGGCGGGGTGGCTGCATTACCTCGCCTTCGATCTGCTGGTGGGGCTGTGGATCGCCCAGGCCTGCGACGCGCGGCAGATCGGCCGGGGCGTGCAGGCGCCCTTGCTGGCCGTGACCTTCATGTTCGGGCCGGTTGGCTGGCTCTTCTACCTCTTTCTTAACATCGCAACTCAAACCCCTGAAAACACATCCGAGGGACGCGCATGACCCGCACAGATCCCATCCGCACCGCCCAGGCGAGCCTGGGCATCCTCCTTGCGCTTTGGGCCGGTGCCATGCTGGCCGGGCTGTGGGATGTCCGCCTGCTGAACGGCGTATCCGTCTGGGCCAAGCCGGTGAAGTTCAACCTGTCCTTCGCCCTGCATCTGGCCACGCTGTGGCTGTTCCTGCGCCTGATGGCCCCGGCTTGGAGGGACGGCGCGCTGGTCCGCTGGACGATGCATATCACCTGCACCGCAATCCTTGTGGAGCTTCTGTATATCCAGATCCAGGCCGCGCGGGGGCGGGCCTCGCATTTCAACTTTGCCACGCAGTGGGAGACCACGGCCTATTTCGCCATCATGGGCGGGTCCGCCGCCGTCATCATGGCGGGCACGCTGGTCATCGGGCTGGCGCTGTGGCGCGGCACGGCGGATGTCGGGCCGGGTCTGCGCAGCGGCGCTGTGCTGGGCGCGGTGCTGGGCACCGTGGCCACATGCGTCACCGCAGGGGCCATGGCCAGCGGCGCTGTGACGCCAACCGGCCATTGGGTGGGCGGAGAGCTGACGGATGCCACCGGCATGCCCCTGCTGGGCTGGTCCACCACCGGCGGTGACCTGCGGGTGTCGCATTTCTTCGCCACGCATCTGATGCAGGCGCTGCCCCTGGCGGGTTGGGCGGCGGACCGCATTGTGCCGGCGCGGGCGCGCGCAGCGGTCTGGGTGGCCTCGGCGCTGGGGCTGGGGGTTGTCTGGGTGACCTTCGCGCAAGCCCTCGCCGGGCAGCCCCTGCTGGCGCTTCTGCCGTGACCTGCGCAAAGGAAAGGGCCGCAGCGTATCGGCTGCGGCCCCTGACATGATGTCCGGCTCGCCCGGCGGGCGAGAGGCCCGGATCAGGCGTCGTCGCTGTCGTCCAGCGCCTCAATGGCGGCCTGCAGCTCTTCCTTGGTCACTTCCTTTTCAGAAACCTTGGCCTGAGCGGCGATGTGGTCCACCACCTTGTCCTCGAAGATCGGCGCGCGCAGTTGCTGCTGCATCTGCTGGTTCTGCTGCACGAATTCAAAGAACTGACGCTCCTGCCCCGGATACTGGCGGGCCTGGTTCATCACGGCCTGGGTCATTTCGGCGTCGGTGACGGTGACCTCGGCCTTCTGGCCCAGCTCGGCCAGCAGCAGGCCCAGCTTGACCCGGCGCTGGGCCAGGGTCATGTGCTCCTCGGTCGGGGTGATCTCAGGGTGATCATGGCCCTGCACCTCGGGGTTTTCCTCGTGCCACAGCTGATGCGCGATCTGCTTGGCCTCTGCATCTACCAGCGAGGGCGGCAGTTCAAAGGTCACGGCGGCGTCCAGCTTGTCCAGCAGGTCCCGCTTCAGGATCTGGCGCGCCGCGCCGGCATATTCCTGCTCCAGGCGGCCGGAGATCTGGGACTTCATGTCCTCCAGCGATTCAGAGCCGAATTTCTTGGCCAGCTCATCGTCGATTTCCGCGGCAACGGGGGCCTTCACAGCCTTGATCGTGCAATGGAATTCTGCGGCCTTGCCGGCCAGGTTTTCCGCGCCGTATTCCTCGGGGAAGGTCACTTCCACGGTCTTTTCGGTGCCCGCGGTCACGCCCACCAGCTGTTCTTCAAAGCCGGGGATGAAGCTCGCGGAGCCAAGCACCAGCGGGTAATCCTCGGCGGAGCCGCCATCGAAGGCCTCTCCATCGACCTTGCCCACGAAATCGAACACGACCTGATCGCCATCCTCGGCGGCGGCGCCTTCGTCACGGTCGGCGAATTCCTTGGCGCTGTCGGCCAGCTGGGCCAGCGCCTCATCCACGGCAGCGTCGTCAGCCTTGACCACCATGCGCTCCAGCTCGATGGCGGAGAAATCCACCTCCGGCACGGTGGGCAGGCATTCATAGGTCATCTCGACGTTCAGATCGTCGCCTTCGGACCAGTCATCATTGGTCATCTTGACGTCGGGCTGTTGCGCGGGGCGGTCGCCGGTGGATTCGAAATGGCCGGACATCGCGCCATCCACGGTTTCCTGCATCACCTCGCCCAGCAGGCGCTGGCCGAACTGTTTGCGCAGCAGGGCCAGCGGCACCTTGCCCTTGCGAAAGCCCTTCATCTCGATGTCGGGCTGGGCTTCGGTCAGCTTCTCGGTGACCTTGGCTTCCAGCTCCGCCGCGGTGACGGTGATGGAATAGCTGCGCTTCAGCCCGTCGTTCAGGGTCTCGGTGACCTGCATTCTATCGTCCTTCTTTCAAACCTGGTGCGGGTGGAGGGACTTGAACCCCCACGCCTTGCGGCGCCAGAACCTAAATCTGGTGCGTCTACCAATTTCGCCACACCCGCATGACAACGTGCGCGGTCGCCTTTTGGGACACCCGCGGTTGCGCGGTTCTCTAGCAAAGCCGCCCCAAGGATGCGAGAGGAAAAACACGCGCCTCAGCGCGGGGCGCAGAGGGCACGCAGAACCTCGCACAGCGCCTCCGGCAGATCCTCGGCGATCAGGCCGGGGCCTGCGTGGCGCGCGGCCTGCACATGCAGCCAGGCGCCCAGGGTGGCCGCAGTGAACGGGTCCTTGCCGCGCGCGAGCAACCCGGTGATGAGGCCTGCCAGCACGTCCCCCGCGCCTGCCGTGGCCAGCCAGGGCACCGCATCCGCGCCGATGCTAGGCAGCACCGCCGCCGCGCCAAAGGGTTCCGCCACGATGG
>CBFHYV010000027.1:0-18782 GCA_965660085.1 uncultured Paracoccaceae bacterium | reverse complement strand
GGGTCTGCCCATGTGCCGGGCACTGCGCCAACAGCGCCCTGGGCTGCGCCACCGCGACCGACGGCGCGGGCGCCTCTACTGTCAGACCCTGCCCGCGCCAGGGATTTTCAAGCCGTTCCATGCAACCTCTCACCACGTCCGGACAAAACAAGCCCCGACTGCGGCGGGGAGTCAACGCCGATCCGGCGCAGTTTGCAGCCAAGCCCCTTTTCCCCGCCCCGGCGAAGGGGTAAACCCCCCAAGACCAGCACAGATCAGAACGGACCCGCCATGACGCCCCACACAGACCCGGACATCACGCCCGAACTGATTGCATCCCATGGCATCACGCCGGAGGAATACGCCCAGATCCTGCGCATCCTGAACCGAGAGCCGAGCTTCACCGAACTCGGCATCTTTTCGGCCATGTGGAATGAGCATTGTTCCTACAAGTCGTCCAAGAAATGGCTGCGCACCCTGCCCACCACCGGCCCGCAGGTCATCTGTGGCCCCGGTGAAAACGCGGGCGTGGTCGATATCGGGGATGGCCAGGCCGTGGTGTTCAAGATGGAAAGCCACAACCACCCCAGCTATATCGAGCCCTATCAGGGCGCGGCCACGGGCGTGGGCGGCATCCTGCGCGATGTGTTCACCATGGGCGCGCGGCCCATCGCGGCGATGAACGCGCTCAGCTTCGGCGAAAAGGACCACCCCCGCACCCGCACGCTGGTCCATGGCGTGGTCGAGGGCGTGGGCGGTTACGGCAACTGTTTCGGCGTGCCCACCGTGGGCGGAGAGGTCCGCTTTCACCCCGCCTATAACGGCAACTGCCTTGTGAACGCCTTCGCCGCCGGCCTGGCGGATGCGGACAAGATCTTCTACTCCGCCGCTTCCGGCGTGGGCCGGCCCGTGGTCTATCTGGGCGCCAAGACGGGCCGTGACGGCGTAGGCGGCGCCACAATGGCCAGCGCCGAATTCGACGAAAGCATCGAGGAAAAGCGCCCCACCGTGCAGGTGGGTGACCCCTTCACCGAAAAGCGGCTGATGGAAGCCTGCCTGGAGCTGATGCAGACCGGCGCCGTGATCTCCATCCAGGACATGGGCGCCGCGGGCCTGACCTGTTCCGCCGTGGAAATGGGCGACAAGGGCAATCTGGGCATCCGGCTGGATCTGGAAAACGTGCCCTGCCGCGAAGAGGCCATGACCGCCTATGAAATGATGCTGTCCGAGAGCCAGGAACGCATGTTGATGGTCCTGGACCCCGCCCGAGAGGCCGAGGCCAAGGCCGTGTTCGAGAAATGGGACCTGGATTTCGCCATCGTCGGTGAAACCATCGATGAGGACAGGTTCCTCATCATGCACAACGGCGAATGCCGCGCCGATCTGCCGCTCAAGGCGCTGTCGGGCAACGCCCCCGAATATGACCGCCCGTGGGAGCCGACCGCCCCCGCCGCCCCGCTGGAGGATGTGCCCCAGGTGGACCCGGTGGATGCGCTGCGGCTTTTGCTGGCCAGCCCCAATTATTGCAGCCGCGCCTGGGTCTATGACCAGTATGACAGCCAGGTCATGGCCGACACCGTGCAGGGGCCGGGCTATGGCGCGGGCCTGATCCGGGTGCATGGCACGGAAAAGATGCTGGCCTTCACCGCCGATGTCACGCCGCGCTATGTGCGCGCCAACCCCGTGGAGGGCGGCAAACAGGCCGTGGCAGAGGCGTTCCGCAACCTCTGCGCTGTGGGCGCGCGCCCGCTGGCCACCACGGACAACCTCAATTTCGGCAACCCCGAAAAGCCCGAGATCATGGGCCAGTTCGTCGGCGCCATCCAGGGCATCGGGGCCGCCTGCACCGCGCTGGACATGCCGATCGTGTCGGGCAATGTCTCGCTGTATAATGAAACCGATGGCCAGCCGATCCTGCCCACGCCCACAATCGGCGCGGTCGGCCTGATCGCCGCCGGGGAAGAGCCGATCATCGGCCAGGTGCGTGATGGCCATGTGGCGCTGCTGATCGGGGCCACCGGCGCCCATCTGGGCCAGTCCGCGCTGCTCTATGAGGTGTTCAACCGCGAAGATGGCGATGCCCCCGCCGTGGATCTGGACGAGGAGCGCCGCAATGGCCTGTTCATCCGGGAAAACCGCGCGTTCATCCGCGCCTGCACGGACCTGTCCGATGGCGGGCTGGCGCTGGCCGCCTTCGAGATGTGCGCCGCCGCCGGCGTGGGCGTGACGCTGGACACCGCCAACACCCAGGAACTGTTTGGCGAGGATCAGGGCCGCTATCTTGTCGCCTGCAACTTTGACCAGGCAGAGGCCCTGATGGTCGCCGCGGGCCAGGTCGGGGTCACGGTGCAGATGGTGGGCCGCTTCGGCGGTGACAGCCTGCGCATGGGCCGTTCTGAAACACCGCTGGCAGAGCTGTGCGCCGTGCACCGCGACAGCTTCGCCCAGATTTTTGGATAAGCCCGCATGAGCCAGCCGCGCAAGATCATCATTGATACCGACCCCGGCCAGGATGACGCCGTGGCCATCCTGCTGGCGCTTGCCAGCCCCGAAGAAATCGAGGTGCTGGGCATCACAGCGGTCGCGGGCAATGTGCCCCTGCCGCTGACGCAGAAAAACGCGCGGATCGTCTGTGAACTGGCCGGCCGGCCGGATGTGGCGGTCTTTGCCGGCTGTGAAACCCCGCTGGACCGGCCGCTGGTCACGGCAGAGCATGTGCATGGCAAGACGGGCCTGGATGGCCCCACCCTGCCCGACCCGCAGATGCCGCTGCGCGAGGAACATGCAGTGGATTTCATCAACCGCACGCGGCGCGACCCTCCGCCCGGCACGGTCACGCTGTGCCCGCTGGGGCCGCTGACCCACCTCGCCACCGCGCTGCGCCACGCCCCGGACATCGCCCCCCGCATCGCGGAGATCGTGCTGATGGGCGGGGCCTATTTCGAGGTCGGCAACATCACCCCGACGGCGGAATTCAACATCTATGTGGACCCGGAGGCCGCAAAAATCGTCTTTGCCTCTGGCGTGCCGCTCACCGTGATGCCGCTGGACGTGACGCACAAGGCACTTGTCACCCGCGAACGAAACGATGCCTTCCGCGCCATCGGCACCCCGGTGGGCCGCGCCGTGGCTGAGATGACGGAGTTCTTTGAGCGGTTCGACAAGGAAAAATACGGCTCCGCCGGGGCGCCGCTGCATGATCCCTGCGTCACCGCCTATCTGATCCGCCCGGATCTGTTCACCGGCCGCTTCATCAATGTGGAAATCGAAACTCACTCGCCCCTGACGCTGGGCATGACCGTGGCGGATTGGTGGCGGGTGACGAAACGCGCGCCCAATGCCACCTTCATGGGCGATATCGATGCCGACGGGTTCTTTGCCCTTCTGACCGAAAGGCTGGCCCGGCTGTGAAATCGCTCCATCTTGCGCAGGCAGAGGACTTTGACAGGCTGATCGCGCTGGCCCATGCCCATCATGAGGAACTGGGACAGGACAGCACGCCAGAGGCGCTCGCCGCCGCGCTGGAGCCCTTGCTGACCGGCGTGCCCCATGGGGCGGCCTGGCTGATCGGGCCGCGGCGGGCGCCGGTGGGCTATGTCGCGGTCAGCTTTGGCTGGTGCATCGCCCATGGCGGGCTAGAGGCGCGCGTGGATGAGCTGTTCATCCGCCCCGCCGTCCGGGGCCGCGGCATGGCGCGTGAGGCGCTGCTGGCCCTGGGCAAGGCGCTGCGCGATGGCGGTGTGGCTGTGCTGCACCTGAAACGGCTGCATGACGATCCGCGCGGCACCCGCATTGGCCGCGCCGCGGGATTCACCCAGACGCCGGGACATGACTGGATGACCCGCATCCTGTAACGCCGCCCAACCGGAGGCCCCCATGACGCTGCAGATCCCGTTCGACAACAGCTTTGCCCGCCTGCCCGAAGGCTTTGCCGCGCAGGTTGCGCCCACGCCGGTGGTGGACCCGCGGCTGGTGCTGTTCAACAGGCCGTTGGCCGAACAGCTGGGCATCACGGGCCGGGCCAAGGATGCCGAGCTTGCGCAGATTTTTTCCGGCAACCGCGCCGCACCCGGCGCGCAGCCGCTTGCGCAGCTGTATGCCGGGCATCAGTTCGGGCAGTTCAATCCGCAGCTGGGCGATGGCCGCGCGGTGCTGCTGGGCGAAGTGGTGGATGCCACCGGCACGCGGCGGGACATTCAGCTCAAGGGTGCGGGCCGCACGCCGTTTTCGCGCATGGGCGATGGCCGCGCCTGGCTGGGGCCGGTGCTGCGCGAATATGTGGTGAGCGAGGCGATGCATGCGCTTGGCGTGCCCACCACCCGCGCCCTGGCCGCCGTGACCACGGGCGAAATCGTGCTGCGTGAGCGGCCCCTGCCGGGCGCGGTGCTGACCCGCGTGGCCCAAAGCCACCTGCGCGTTGGCAGCTTTCAGGTCTTTGCCGCGCGGGGGCAGACGGACCTTCTGCGCCAGCTGTTCGACTACACCGTGGACCGCCACATGCCCCAGGCGGACACGCCAGAGGCCTTCCTGGCCGAGGTCATCCGCCGACAGGTGGATCTGGTGGCGCAGTGGCTGTCGCTGGGCTTCATCCACGGGGTGATGAACACAGACAACTGCGCCATTTCCGGCGAAACCATAGATTACGGGCCATGCGCCTTCATGGATATCTATGACCCGGACACGGTGTTTTCCTCCATCGACAGGTTCGGGCGCTATGCCTATGCCGCGCAGGCGGACATCATCCTGTGGAACATGGCGCAGCTGGCCTCGGCGCTGGTGCCCCTGATGCCGGATGAGGACCGCGCGGTGGAGCAGTTCACCGCCCAAGTCAACGCCATGGGCGAACAGATCCGCGCCGCCTGGCTGGCCCGGTTTGGCCGCAAGATCGGGCTGGCCCAGGCCACGCCGCAGGATGCGCCGCTGATCGGGCGCTATCTGTCGCTGTTGCAGCGGCACAAGGCCGATTTCACCAATGGGTTCCGCGCGCTGACGCGCCTGTCCGCCCCCGCGGACCTGCCCGCCGATGACGACACCCGCGCCTGGGAACAGGACTGGCTGCGCCGGCTGGAGCAAGAGGACGACCCCGCCGCCACCATGCGCCAAGCCAACCCCGCGCTGATCCCGCGCAATCACCGGGTGGAACAAATGATCGACGCCGCCGTGCGTGGCGACATGGCCCCGCTGCACCGGATGATGGCCGCCCTGTCAGATCCCTGGCAGGAGCGCGCAGAATATGGCGACCTCGCCCAGCCCCCGGCCCCGGCGGAAGTGGTGCAAGCGACATTCTGCGGCACCTGATCCCAAGGCCGGGGCTGGCTGTTGCCCCCTGCCGACGCACGCGATAAAACCATACCAAAAGACGGGGGCGCCATGCCTGAGAGCATCATCGACCGATGCGAAGCCAAGGGGCTGCGCATGACCGAACAGCGCCGCGTGATCGCATCCGTTCTGGAGGACGCGACAGACCACCCGGATGTCGAGGAGCTTTATGCCCGCGCCTCCGCCGCCGATCCGCGCATTTCCATCGCCACGGTCTATCGCACTGTCAAGCTGTTCGAAGAAGCCGGGATCCTGGAAAAGGTGGAGTTCGGCGATGGCCGCGCCCGCTATGAGGATGCCGAGCGCGAGCACCACGACCACCTGATTGACATGACCACGGGCGAGGTGATCGAATTCTTCGATCCCGAGATCGAAGCCTTGCAGGAAAAAATCGCCGAACGGCTGGGCTTTCGCCTGAAAGGCCACCGGATGGAGCTGTACGGCGTGCGCAAGCGAAATTGATGCACCGTATCAGCCGCGCCGCGCAAACCTCTGCTTTTAAAGCATTTACAGCTTGACGTCCGGCAGCTGGTCAAAGGCCTGCCGCAGCGCGTCGCCCCAGCCCTTGGAGATCTCGGCATAATCGGGATCATCCGCCATCACGCGGCGCGAGGCGCCAAGGCGCAGGCTGTCGGCCTCATAGACCTGCAAATCCAGCGGCAGATCCACGGACAGGTTGGATTTGATCGTGCTGTCGAAGCTGATGAACAACAGCTTGATCGCGGCCTCGAAACTCATGCCCGCATCCAGGCTGCGCAGGATGATCGGGCGGCCGTATTTCGTCTCTCCAATCTGGAAAAACGGCGTGTCGGCGCTCGCCTCGATGAAATTGCCCTCGGGGTAGATCAGGAACAGGCGCGGCTCTGACCCGGCGACCTGTCCGCCCAGGATCAGCGTAGCGTTGAAGGCCGCATCGGCCCGCTGGCCCGTCTGGCCGTGTTCGGCGATCACATCGCGCAGCAGCCGCGCCACAAGCCGCGCGACCTGGAACATCGATGGCGCCTCAAGGATGGAGGGGTTGCGCTCGGCCGGGGCTTTCATGCGCTCTTCCAGCAGGCTGACAACCGCCTGCGTGGTGGCCAGATTGCCCGCCGACATCAGCGTGATGGCGCGCTCGCCCGGCACTTCCCAAGTGTGCATCTTGCGAAAGGTCGAGATATTGTCCACGCCCGCGTTGGTGCGCGTGTCGGACATGAAGACAAGGCCACGCTCCAGGCGCATTCCGACGCAATAGGTCACTCGACTGCTCTCCGATAGGGCGCGCGGATTACTGCTGCGCCACGACCTCGACCATCACCTCAAGGCTTTCGCCTGAGGCACCCACTCGCGTTCCCCTTACAGGCGCGGCCTCGGCATAGTCCAGCCCCGTCGCCACCCGCACATAGCGCGGGTCCGGCGAAATAGCGTTGGCGGGGTCAAAGCCCACCCATCCCAGGCCGGGCAGATGCGCCTCTGCCCAGGCATGCATGGCCTCCTGCCGGGCGGTGTCCTCCATGAACAGATAGCCCGAGACATAGCGCGCGGGCAGGCCCAGCTCTCGGACGGCGGAAACGAAGACATGCGCGTGATCCTGGCACACGCCCTGCCCGGCGGCGATGGCCTCTTCGGCGGTGGAGGCCGCATCGGTAAAGCCCGGCTGATAGGTCACCGCCTCGCCGATCAGGCGGGACAGATCATGCAACCGCATCAACGGCGTGTCCCCCTCTGCCCGTCGCAGCAGATCCTTCACCCCCCGGCCCGCAGTGGTCAGCCGGGTGTGGCGCTGGAACATCCACAGCGGCGCGTTGCCCTCATGCGGGCCGACAACGCCGGCGGTGTCCTGCGTGCCGACCTCTCCCTGGCATTCCAGCGTCAGTTCCGTGGTGCCGGTGCCGAAACTGACCAGCACCACCTTGTTGCGGTGATGGTCCTCATAGCTCAGCTCCACCGTGCCGCCGGTGACGGTGGTCTTCCACCACAGGATCTGCTGACCCCGCGTGGATTTGGGCGACATGCGGATCTGTTGCAGCCCGTGGGTCACGGCACCGTCAAAACGATAGGTGGTCTGGTGGCTGATCTTCAATTGCATGTCATCACTCGTAGAACCGGTAATCGATCTCGATCTGCCGGCTCAGCTCCCCAAGGCTGGTCTGTATGTCCGCGATATATTCGTGCAGGCCGTAATCGAAGATCGCGTCAATGTCGTGCGACATGAACCTGCGGCACATCTTGTCCGCCAGCCCGTGGGCGGGCAGACGGCTGCCATATTCGCTGGACAGGTAGATCAGGTTGTCGCGCAGGCGCGAACAGCAGAAATTCAAGCTGCGCGGCATCCGGCGGTCCAGGATCAGGAATTGCGCGATGTCGCGCGGGCGGATCTGCTGGCCGTGGATCATGCGAAATCCGCCCTCGGCGCTGACACTGCGCAGGATGGTGTCCCATTGCACATTGTCCAGCCGCGACCCCACCGCCGAGGCCGTGGGCAGCAGCACGAAATATTTCACATCCAGGATGCGGCCGGTGTTGTCCGCCCGCTCGATGAAGGTGCCGATGCGCGTGAAATCATAGATGTCGTTGCGCAGCATGGTGCCGTGGGTGGTGCCGCGCACCAGCGCCGCATTGGCCCGGATGCGTTGCAGCACATGGGGCAGATCGCGTTCGCTGACCTTGCGCGCCAGCAGGCTCTTCAGCTCCATATACCCGGCGTTGGTGGCCTCCCACACGTCATGGGTCAGCGCCGTGCGCACCAGGCGTGCGTTGAACCGCGCGGAGGCAAAACACGCCATGACGGAGGAGGCGTTATCCCTGTCCCGCAACAGCCAATCAATGGCCAGATCCTTGCGTATGCTGTCATGGCGTTCGGCATAGCCCGCCTGCACGCCCGCGGATTGCAGAACGGAGTTCCAGTCATCATCCGCGCTGCCGGACCGGGTCAGCGCGATGCGCTGGCCGGTTTCGATCATCCGCGCGGTGTTCTCGGCACGCTCAAGGTAGCGATACATCCAGTAAAGGCCGCCGGCCGTCTTTCCCAACATCCGATCAGTCCTCCAGCACCCAGGTGTCTTTCGTGCCGCCCCCCTGGGAGGAATTGACAACCAGCGAGCCTTTCTTCAGCGCCACTCGCGTCAACCCGCCCGGCGTGATGTCGATCCGGTCGGGGGACACCAGCACGAAGGGCCGCAGATCGACATGGCGCGGCGCCAGCCCCTGCTTGGTAAAGATCGGAACGGTCGAAAGCGCCAGCGTCGGCTGGGCGATGTAATTGCCCGGCCTGGCCACCAGCTTGGCGCGGAACTCCGCCAGTTCCTTCTTGCTGGCGGCGGGGCCGATCAACATGCCATAACCGCCAGAGCCGTGCACCTCCTTCACCACCAGCTCTGCCAGGTTGTCCAGCACATAGGCCAGCGCATCGGGTTCAGAGCATCGCCAGGTCTGCACATTGGGCAGCAAGGGCTTTTCGCCGGTATAGAACTCCACGATTTCGGGCATGTAGCTGTAGATCGCCTTGTCATCGGAAATGCCGGTGCCGGGGGCATTGGCGATGGTCAGCCCGCCCGCGCGATAGACATCCATGATCCCCGGCACGCCCAGGGCGCTGTCAGGGTTGAAATTCAGCGGGTCCAGGAATTCGTCATCCACCCGGCGATAGATCACGTCAATGGGGCGGTAGCCTTGCGTGGTGCGCATGTTCAGCCGCCCGTCCAGCACGCGCAGGTCATTGCCCTCCACCAGTTCCACGCCCATCTGATCGGCCAGGAAGGCATGTTCATAATAGGCGGAATTGTAGATGCCCGGCGTCATCACCCCCACGCAGGGCCGGTCCCCCGCCCCCGCCGGCGCACAGGCGGCAAGCGAGCGCAGCAGCCGCCGCGGATACTGGCTGACCGGGCGCACACGGTTTTCGGTGAAAAGCTCCGGGAACATCCGCAGCATGGTTTCACGGTTTTCCAGCATATAGCTGACGCCCGATGGCGTTCTGGCGTTGTCCTCCAGCACGAAAAACTCATCCGGGCCAGTGCGCACAAGGTCGATGCCCACGATATGGGTATAGATGCCGCCGGGCGGTTCCATCCCCACCATCTGCGGCAGGAAGGCCGCGTTGTTGGCAATCATCTCCTGCGGCACGCGGCCGGCGCGGATGATCTCCTGCCGGTGGTAGATGTCATAGAGGAACGCGTTGATGGCCCGCACGCGCTGTTCGATGCCACGGGACAGCGTGGTCCATTCGCGCCCCGATATGATGCGCGGGACGATGTCAAAGGGGATCAGCCGTTCCTCGGCCTCGGCGCGGCCATAGACGTTGAAGGTGATGCCGGTCAGGCGGAACACGTCCTCGGCTTCGCGCTGTTTCTTGCGCAGGTGTTTTTCATCCTCGCCGGAAAACCAGTTTCCATAGGATTGGTAGGGCGCGCGCAGGGTGGTGTCATCCTGCCACATTTCATCAAAAGTGCTGTCCATCATTCCCCGGGGAACTCCGCTTTTGGCCTTACGGTGGCGCAGGGTGATCGGACTGTCCATCGCGGGGGGCGGTGTGATGACAATGCGCCGCTTATCTGGGCTGATTGCCGCACAAATTTTCGGCACCGGCAAGCATCTTCTGCGCTGCGCGGGGCTTAGCCGGCGTTTTGGCCAAAAATCCGCGCCCAGAACGGGCCGATCACGCGGGTGCCCAGCGGCACCAGCGCAAGACCCACCCCGATGCCCAGCACGCCGTCAATGGCGGCCTTCACCGCCCAGCCCACGGCACCGGCCGCCTGCGGCACGGCATGGGCGGCGGCCTCGGCGATATGGTCGATCAGATGTTCAGGGCCGTGCCAGCCAAGCTCTGCCGCGCCATGCACAAGGATTGATCCACCGACCCACAGCATCGCCGCCGTGCCCACGGTGGACAGCGTGGCCATCACGCCCGGCATGGCCTTGACGATCCCTCGGCCCAGCCAGCGCAGCGGCGCGGCGGGGCCGGTGCGGGCCAGATAGAGGCCGATGTCGTCCAGCTTCACGATCACCGCCACCGTGCCATAGACCGCCACCGTGATCATCACCGCAACGGCGGCCAGGGTGGCGGCCTCCATCCAGAAAGTGGATTGCGGAATCGCGGCTAGCGAAATGGTCATGATCTCGGCCGACAGGATGAAATCCGTCTTGATCGCGCCCTTGACCTTCTGCTCCTCCAGATGGGTGGGGTCGCCCTTGGTGCCGGGCTGCGCGCCATGATCCGCGCCATGGGCGCCGGGGGACAGCACATGCAGGATCTTCTCCGCGCCCTCGAAACACAGATAGGCGCCGCCCAGCATCAGCAACGGCGGCACAAGCTGCGGCGCGAAGGCCGACAGCGCCAGCCCCGCCGGCAGCAGGAACACCAGCTTGTTGATCAGGGACCCCATGGCGATGCGGCGGATGATCGGCAGCTCTCGCGCCGGGGCAAAGCCGTGCACATATTTGGGCGTCACCGCCGCATCGTCGATCACCGCGCCCGCGGCCTTGGACCCGGCCTTGACGGCCTGGCCCATCACGTCATCGACAGAGGCCGCCGCCACCTTGGCGATGCCCGCCACGTCATCCAGCAATGCCAGCAAACCGCTCATTCCGCACCCCTTTGCGCCCGTTGCGCGCACCCTAGCCGCGCCCGCCCCACAGGGCAAACCCAACCACGGCCGCGCGGCGGGGCGAAAGGGCACAGGGGCGGCCCGCGCCATGCCACAGGCGCATGGCACGGTGCGGCGCGCGCATGACGCGTTAGCGCCACCATGACCCATCTTGTCACGTTTATCGCTACCATATTGCAGCAGAACGATTTTTTCCTTCCGATAGGCGACCCGCGGACGTATATCCCGGCTAACCCAAGGCCCAGGAGAGATCGCATGACCGTCACCATTGGCATCAACGGATTCGGCCGCATCGGCCGCTGCACCCTGTCACATATCGCCGAAAGCGCCCGGAATGACGTGCAGGTGGTCAAGATCAACGCGACAGGCCCCATCGACACCGCCGCGCATCTGCTGCGCTATGACAGCATCCACGGCCGCTTCCCCGGCGAGGTCAAGGTCTCCGGCACCACCATGGACCTGGGCCGCGGCCCGATGGAGGTCATGTCCACCTATGACATGGCAGAGCTGGACTGGTCCGGCTGTGACGTCGTGCTGGAATGCACCGGCCAGTTCAACGATGGCACCAAGGCCAATGCCCACCTGGAGCGCGGCGCGAGATCCGTGCTGATCTCTGCCCCGGCGAAGAACGTGCAGAAAACCATCGTCTACGGCGTCAACCATCGCGATCTGGAAGCCGGCGATGTGATGATCTCCAACGGGTCTTGCACCACCAACTGCCTCGCTCCGCTGGCCAAGGTGCTGCACGAAGGCATCGGGATCGAATCCGGCATCATGACCACGATCCATTCCTACACCGGGGACCAGCCCACGCTGGACCGCCGCCACAAGGACCTGTATCGCGCGCGCTCCGCGGCGATGGCGATGATCCCCACCTCCACCGGCGCGGCCAAGGCCCTGGGCGAGGTTCTGCCTGAACTGAAAGGCAAGCTGGATGGCTCCGCGGTGCGGGTGCCCACGCCGAATGTCTCTGCCGTGGACCTGACCTTCTATGCCTCGCGCGATGTCACCGCCGCCGATGTGAACGAGGTTGTGGCCGAGGCCGCCGCAGGCCGCATGGGATCTGTCCTGGAATATGACCCCGAACCCAAGGTTTCGATCGACTTCAACCACACCACCGCATCCTCGATCTTCGCGCCGGACCAGACGCGGGTCGTGGGCACGCGCATGGTGCGGGTGCTGGCGTGGTATGACAATGAATGGGGCTTCTCCGCCCGGATGGCGGATGTGGCCGCCGCCATGGGCCGCAACCTGGCCTGACGCCGGCCGGGCCAGCCCGGTCCGTTTCGCTTCGGAAACCTGATAAGCCCGCCGGCAGCGCCGGCGGGCATTTTGCCGTTCGTCAGGGCCATTGGCCGGTTGACCTGTGGCGCTTTGCGTGATTGTTACCGCTAACACTTGCTGCCAGGCCGCATGATTGTGCGGCCCCCAAGCCCCGCACAGCCAAAAGGACAGCCCGATGACCCTGAAAATCGCCATCAACGGCTTTGGCCGCATCGGCCGCAACGTTCTGCGCGCCAGCCTGGAACGCGCCGGCGATGATCTGCAGATCGTCGCCATCAATGACCTTGGCCCGGTTGAAACCAATGCCCATCTGCTGGAATTCGACAGCGTGCATGGCCGCCTGCCCCGCACCGTCACCGTGGCCGACGGGCAGATCGATGCCGGCCGCGGCCCCATCACCGTGCTGGCCGAGCGTGACCCATCCCGCCTGCCCTGGGCGGAGATGGGCGTGGACGTGGTGCTGGAATGCACGGGCCGCTTCACCGCCCGCGATGACGCCGCCGCCCATCTGGCCGCGGGCGCGCAGCGGGTGCTGGTTTCTGCCCCGTCAAAGGGTGCGGATGCCACAATCGTCTATGGCGTGAACCATGACAGCTTGCGCGCGGATCATCTTGTGGTGTCCAACGCATCCTGCACCACCAACTGCCTGTCCCCCGTGGCGCAGGTTCTGCACGCGGCAGTGGGCATCCGGCGCGGTTTCATGACCACGGTGCACAGCTATACCGGCGACCAGCCCACATTGGACACGATGCACAAGGATCTGTATCGCGCCCGCGCCGCGGCGCTGAGCATGATCCCCACCTCCACCGGCGCGGCGCGGGCCGTGGGCCTGGTGCTGCCGGATCTGGCGGGCAAGCTGGACGGCGTGGCAATCCGGGTGCCCACGCCCAATGTCTCTGCCGTGGATCTGACCTTCGACGCCGGCCGCGCCACCAGCATTGAGGAGATCAACGACGCCCTGCACGCCAGCGCCCGGTCCGGCCCGCTGCACGGCATCCTGGGGGTGGAGGACCGGCCGCTGGTCAGCATGGACTACAACCATGATGCGCGCTCTTCCATCGTGGCGGCGGATCAGACCCGCGTGATGGACGGCGACATGGTGCGCGTGCTGGCCTGGTATGACAATGAATGGGGCTTCAGCCAGCGGATGCTGGACACCGCCGGGGCGATGGGCCGGCTGCTGTAACGGCGGCGGCCCGCAGTCCCGTCAGCTCAGGCCGTAGCGGTCCTTCAGCGCGGCCTCCACCGGCGGTGTGACGAATTTCCCCACATCGCCGCCCAGCCGGGCGATTTCCTTGACCAGCTTGCTGGCGATCGCCTGATGCCGGGCCTCGGCCATCAGGAACACCGTCTCGATCGAACTGTCGAGCGCGCGGTTCATGCCGACCATCTGGAATTCATATTCGAAATCCGCCACCGCCCGCAGCCCGCGCACGATCAGCTGCGCCCCGACATCGCGGGCGCAATCGATCAGCAGGTTTTCAAACGGGTGGGCCACGATCTCCGTCCCGGTCTGGCGGGACAGCTCTGCGCATTCGGCCTCTATCATCGCCACACGCTCTTCCAGCGTGAACAGCGGGCCCTTGTCGCGGTTGATGGCAACCCCGATCACCAGCCGATCCACCAACACGGCCGCACGGCGGATGATGTCGGTATGGCCCAGGGTGATCGGGTCAAATGTGCCGGGATACAGGCCAACGCGCATGGTCTTTCCTCGTGACTGCCAGTTTTGCCAGCGACGAAACGGGATCAGCCCCGGAAATGCAAGCGCAGCACGCGCGCCTTAATGCCCCATGATCATGCCTTCGAGCGCGGATTTTTCCATGGCCAGTTCGGACATCCGCGCCTTGACCACATCGCCCAGCGTGATCAGGCCAACCATGCGCCCGTCTTCGACCACGGGCATGTGGCGAAAGCGGCCCTCCGTCATGCGGGCCAGCACGTCATCTGCCAGGTCGCGGCGGGTGCAGCTCTGCACGTCTTTTGTCATGTAGGTCTCCACCGGCTCTGACAGGCAGCCACCGCCCACGCGGGCCAGTTCGCGCACGATGTCCCGCTCGGACAGGATGCCCTCGGCGCTTTGTCCGTCAGAGGACACAACCACCGTGCCGATCCGGCGGCTGGCCAGCACCTGCGCCACCTCGGCGATGGGGGTGCCCGGCGCCACGGTCACAACGCCGTCGTCACCCTTGCTTTTGAGAATTTCGAGAACCTGCATTTTGTTTTCCTCCCATTGGCTGATCCCAGCGTCCGGGCAAACTGCCGCATCTGTCAAGTCCGACTGTCAGCGCGCGGCGCAACAGGCAATCCCCGGCCCGCGCAAGGGCATCAAGTCAGCGCCTCCAGCCGGGCGACCTCGCGCCGCAGGCCGGCCACCAGTTCCCGAGCAAAGCGCGACAGCCGCGTCAGGCGGCGGTCATCGGCATGGCGCACCAGGTAGAAACTGCGGGTCAAGGACACCTCCTGCGGCAGCAGCAGGTCCAGATCCGGCGCGGCGGGCATGGCAAAGCGGTGCACCACCCCCACCCCGGCGGCATGGCGCAGCCATTGAAACTGCACCGCCACGGAATTTGACGCAAGCGGCACGCTGTCCAGCCCCAGATCCGCAAGGTAGTCCAGTTCCTTGTCAAAGATCATGTCGGGGATATAGCCCACAACCCGCCGGCCGCGCAGATCCGCCAGGCCGCGCACCGGGCCGTGGCGCGCCAGGTAATCCCGATGCGCGGCCAGGGCCAGGCGGTAATCCGTGATCTTCTGCACCGAAAGCCGCCCGGCAGACGGCGGGCTGACCGCAATGGCCATGTCCGCCTCCCGCTTGGACAGGTTGACCACCCGCGGCAGGGCAAGGATCTGGATCTCCAGCTCCGGGTTGGCCTCGGCCAGCGCGGCGCAGACCTGCGGCAGGACGAAATTGGCGCAGCCGTCCGGCGCGCCGATCCGCACCTGGCCGGACAGACGCTCCGTGCTGCCGGCAAGGCTCTCGCCCGCGGCGTGCAGGGCTGCCTCGGCTTCCTCGGCATGGCGGCGCAGGCGGCTTCCGGCCTCGCTCAGCGCATAGCCCTGCGGGCTTTTGGCAAACAGCGGCAGGCCCACGGACTGTTCCAGCCGGGCAATGCGGCGGCCCACCGTGGCCGGGTCCATCCGCAGGGCGCGCCCGGCGGCAGAGAGGCTCTCGGCGCGTGCCACGGCCAGGAACACGCGCAGATCATCCCAGTTGCTGGTCATCCCCCCACCCTTGCAATTTTGCAAAACCTTTTTGGCACAATGCGCCTTTTGCCCGCAAATCTGCAAGACTAGACTGCCCCCAACCACGGAGGATCCCATGACTGACCTGACCCATTTCATCGACGGCGCCAATGTGCCCGGCACATCCGGCCGCTTTACCGAGGTATTCAACCCCGCCACGGGCGAAGTGCAGGCCCGCACGCCGCTGGCCAGCGTGGAAGAGGTCAACGATGCCGTCACCCGCGCCGCCGCCGCGCAGGTGGAATGGGCCAAGACAAACCCGCAGCGCCGGATGCGCGTGGTGATGAAATTCGCCCAGCTGATCGTGGAAAACATGGATGCGCTGGCCGAATGCGTCAGCCGCGAACATGGCAAGACCCTGCCCGATGCGCGCGGCGACGTGCAGCGCGGGTTGGAGGTGGTGGAGGTCTGCCTTGGCGCGCCCCACATGCTGAAGGGCGAATACACGGACAATGGCGGCCCCGGCATTGACCTGTATTCCATGCGCCAGCCGCTGGGCGTGGTGGCGGGCATCACGCCCTTCAACTTCCCCGCCATGATCCCGCTGTGGAAGATGGCGCCTGCCATCGTGGCCGGCAACGCCATGATCCTCAAACCGTCCGAGCGCTGCCCCTCAACCTCCCTCATGCTGGCGGACCTGTTCGTGCAGGCCGGCCTGCCCGCCGGTGTGCTGCAGGTGGTCAACGGGGACAAGCTGGCCGTGGACGCGCTGCTGGACCATGATCTGGTCCAGGCGGTGGGCTTCGTCGGCTCCACCCCCATTGCGCAATACATCTACGGCCGCGCCGCGGCCAACGGCAAGCGCGCGCAGTGCTTCGGCGGCGCCAAGAACCACATGATCATCATGCCGGACGCCGATATGGACAAGGCCGCCGATGCGCTGGTGGGCGCGGGCTTTGGCGCGGCGGGCGAACGCTGCATGGCCATTTCCGTGGCCGTGCCCGTGGGCAAGGCAACCGCCGACACGCTGATTGAAAAGCTGATCCCCCGGATCGAGAAGCTGAAGGTTGGCCCCTATACCGCCGGCGATGACGTGGATTTCGGCCCCGTCATCACCAAACAGGCGCAAGAACGGATCAAGGGCCTGATCACCGCTGGCGTGGACCAGGGCGCCACCCTGGTGCGCGATGGCCGCGATTTCAGCCTGCAGGGCTATGAAAACGGCTTCTTCGTCGGCCCGACCCTGTTTGACGATGTCACCCCGGACATGGACATCTACAAGGAAGAGATCTTCGGCCCGGTGCTCAGCCAAGTGCGCGCAGACACCTATGATGACGCGCTGAACCTGGTGATGGACAACCCCTACGGCAACGGCACCGCGATCTTCACCGCCGATGGCGACACCGCGCGCGACTTTGCCCACCGGGTCAACGTGGGCATGGTGGGAATCAACTTCCCCATTCCCGTGCCGCTCAGCTACCACACCTTTGGCGGCTGGAAGAAATCCGCCTTTGGTGATCTGAACCAATACGGCCCCGACGCCTTCCGGTTCTATACCAAGACCAAGACCGTCACGGCGCGCTGGTTCTCCGGCATCAAGGAAGGCGGGGAATTCAACTTCAAACCCATGGACTGATCCGCCGCGCGGGTCTCAGGGCGGGCGGCGCACTTGTGTGCCGCCCATTTTTTTGGCAAGAATTATGAACACCCGTTCAATTCATCGGAGGAGGGAGGCCACCCATGGATTTCGCACTCTCAGAGGAACAAACCGCCATCCATGACATGGCGCTGGCCTTCGGGCAGGAGCATATCGCCCCCCACGCGCGCCAGTGGGAACGCGACGGCACCATCCCCAAGGATCTGTGGCCCAAACTGGCGGAGCTGGGCTTTGGCGCGCTCTATGTGGCCGAGGACTCCGGCGGCTCCGGCCTGGGGCGGCTGGACGCCACCCTGGTGTTCGAGGCGCTCAGCCGCGCCTGCCCCTCCGTTGCGGCGTTCCTGTCCATCCACAACATGTGCGCCAAGATGATCGACAGCTTCGCCGCGCCAGAGCTGAAGGCGCGGTTTCTGCCCCGCGCCATCACGATGGAAACGGTGTTTAGCTATTGCCTGACAGAGCCGGGCAGCGGATCGGACGCCGCCGCCCTGCGCACCCGTGCCACCCGCACCAACGAAGGCTACAGCCTGACGGGGACCAAGGCGTTCATCTCCGGCGGGGGCTATTCGGATGCCTATATCGTCATGGCCCGCACCGGGCAGGACGGGCCGCGCGGCGTTTCTGCGCTGATCGTGGAGGATGGCGCGCCGGGCCTGTCCTTTGGCGGGCTGGAAGACAAGATGGGCTGGAAATCACAGCCCACGCGACAGGTGCAGATGGATGACTGCACCATCCCCGCCGGGAACCTGCTGGGCGAGGAAGGCGCGGGCTTTCGCTATGCCATGGCCGGGCTGGATGGCGGGCGGCTGAACATCGCGGCCTGTTCGCTGGGCGCGGCGCAGCAGGCGCTGGAGGATACGCTGGCCTATATGGGGCAACGCCACGCCTTCGGCCAGACGATTGACCAGTTCCAGGCGCTGCAATTCCGCCTTGCGGATATGGAGATCGAGCTGCAGGCCGCGCGCACCCTGCTGCGCCAGGCCGCGTGGAAGCTGGACCAGGGCGCCCCGGACGCCACCAAGTTCTGCGCCATGGCCAAGAAATTCGTGACCGAGGCAGGATCAAAAGTCGCGGACCAATGCCTGCAACTGCACGGCGGCTATGGCTATCTGGCCGATTACGGGGTGGAGAAAACCGTGCGGGACCTGCGCGTGCACCAGATCCTGGAAGGCACGAATGAGATCATGCGCCTGATCGTGGCGCGGCACATGCTGGCCGCACGATGAGCGATCTGCACATCCGCACCGACGGCCAGGCGGGCCGCATCACCCTGACCCGCCCCGGCGCGCTGAATGCGCTGAGCTACCCGATGTGCCAGCAGATCGACGCCGCGTTGATCCGCTGGCGGGATGACCCGGCCGTGGCGCTGGTGATCATCGATGCCGAGGGCGACAAGGCCTTTTGCGCCGGTGGCGACATCGCCGAGATGTATCGCACGGGCTGCGCAGGCGATTACGCCTATGGCCGCCGCTTCTGGCGCGATGAATACCGCATGAACGCGCGCATCGCCGAATATCCCAAACCCGTGGTGACCTTGATGCAGGGATTCACCATGGGCGGCGGCGTGGGCTTGGGCGGCCATGCCAGCCACCGCGTGGTCTGCGAAGGATCTGTGATCTCCATGCCGGAATGCGGCATCGGCTTTGTCCCCGATGTGGGCGGCAGCCTGATCCTGGCGCGGGCGCCGGGGCGGCTGGGCGCCTATCTGGGCACCACGGCGGCGCGCATGGGGCCGGGCTGCGCGCTGCACGCGGGCTTTGCCGATGCCTATG
>CBFHYV010000026.1:0-18832 GCA_965660085.1 uncultured Paracoccaceae bacterium | reverse complement strand
GCGCTGCCCGGCGCGGGCGATCCGGCGCGCGCCCGGCTGGTGAAGGCGGCAAACAGGTTGGCGGTGTGCTGGCGCGGCATCCGTTCCAGAATGTCGGCCAGGCCGCGCAGGAACAGATCCGCATCCACATGGTCAAACGCATCCGGGTCGATCGACAGCGCGTCGAGATAGATCCAGGTATAGGCGCCGCAGCCCCACAGGTCCGACGTGCGCTCAGCCGTGCGGCGCGCCTCGCTTTCCAGCAGGGCATAGCTGCCGAACCAGCGCGGCAACAGATGCACACCCAGTGATCTGTGGTGATGCGGGGTAAAGGGGTCGAGGTCGATCAGATCCTCATAATCGTCGGCCACGCGGCTGTGGGGCGCGGTATCACCCGGCAACAGCGCGCAGCGCACGGCGGCCACGGCGGGAGCGTTCAGTTCAAACGCGTCATAGCGTTCGATGATGCCGGCCGCGGCGTTGAAGTTGGCGTGAAAGACAGTGCGGTTCAGCGCCGGCAGGTCCTGCATGTCGGCGGCGCTGCGCCAGGCCCAGCCGATGTCGATATGGGCCAGGGCCACCACATAGGCCACGCCGTGGTCATGGCCGTATTCGTCGAACACCTCGCCCAGCATTTCCATGGTGGATTGTGCGCGGGCGTTGTCGCCGCGCAGCACGGCTTCGCGTGTGGCATCCATGGCATCGGCGCGGGCCCCGGCGGCCAGCACCTGGGCGATGGGGGTGCCGCCCGGCGTTGTCACGCGGCGCGCGTCAAACCCGCGGATCAGTTCACCCAGCTCGTCCCAGGCGTCCTGCCGGGCCAGAAACTGGCCCTTGTCAAAAAAACGGTTGTGATAGGCGATCTCATCCGTGCGTTCGGCCATGGGGACGCTGAGGCGCGGTTGCAACGGCGGGATGCGGTCCCCCTGGGAGGCGCGACCGCCCTGCGCCGCGCGGGATGCTCCGGCACGGGGCAGCAGGTCTTCGAGCAGAGGAGAAATCTTGGGGAGTTCGTCTGACATCTGGTCCCATACCCGGGGCATCACTAATCAGGGATTTATGCGCGCGAAATCTGGCTCAAAAAAGGCACGAAGTTGAATTTGACGCGGCGCTGTCCCGATTTGTGCCGGGTGGGGCCGTATTGGGGGCGGGTTCTTGTGGCCATTGGCCCGTGTGGGCGCCGTTCCGCCTGCGCGGGCGCGGGGCTTGGCCGGATGCAGGCGCCACGGCGGCGGTCAGGCGCGCAGCCAGGCCGGGCGGCGCGCATTGTCCAGCAGCGAAATGCCCGGCGCTTCCTTGCCGCCCAGGGCCAGGGTTGCCTCGCGCAGCATGGCGATGCCCTGATCGGAATTCTGGGGCAGATCCTGCGGCAGGATCGGGCGGCCCACTGTCACCCGGAAGGGCTGGCGCGACTTGTTCAGCGTTTCATGGAACAGCGTGATGTCGCGCAGCGTCGGGTGGATCAGGTCAAACAGGTAGAAGAGCGATGAGTTCCGCGCCCGGATGTTCAGCGGGATGACCGGCAGATCGAACTTGCGCGCCAGCATCGCGGCAGAGGACATCCAGGGCCGTTCATGCAGGCTCATCCCGCGCCGCTTGGCCAGGCGGCCGGAAGGGAAGATCACGCCCAGGCGTTCCCGCTCCACGGCGCGGCGGGTATAGGCCATGGTCTCGCGCGTCTTGGCATGGGTGCGCTTTTCCAGCCGCCATTCCACCGGGGCGATCAGGTCCGCCAACTGCGGCAGGACACGCAGGATGTCGTTGTTGGCAAAGAAGAACAGGTCCGGCCGCAGCGGGGCCAGCAGGTGATGCACGATGATGCCGTCGGCAATGCCGGTGGGGTGGTTGGCCACCACCAGTGCCGCGCCTTCGGCTGGGATGTTGTGCTGGCCTTCGATCTGCACGTCCCGGGCCAGCAAGCGGCCCATGGCGTGCATGATCTGGTCCGCGGGCATGTCCTGGAATGCCGTGGCGAGCGTCAGCGTCTTGCGATAGCCCAGCAGCCCGTTCAGCCCGTGCCGCACCGGCGTGATAATGGGTGAGGGGCGGAACAGCCAGGGCGCGCGTTCGCAGATCAGCGGGTCGATGCGGTCCTGCATGGACATTTCGGCATCGGGGCGGAAATCGGCGGCATCGAAAACCTCCGGCAAGGCCTCGGACAGGTCTCTGGAGGGCTGAATGGACATGGCCGGAGTCTCACCGAATGGGCTGCAATTGCGGCAGAACCTAAGCCCCCGGCGGCCTCGGGGCAAGTCCGGAGCCTTCGACAGGCAGGCCATGGGCGGAAAATGCCGCTTGCAGCGGGTCCGGCCCGGGCAGGCATTCGCGTGGCAGGGTCACGCGGCGCCCGTCCTTCAACAGCAGCACCGCACGGGTGGACAGATCCATCCGGCGGCCGATGCGGGCGCTCTGCACATCCGCCAGGGACACATGATCTCGGCGCGCGCCGCTGTGCCAGGCCAGGCGGCCATCCGCCAGCGTCAGCCCCGCGCGCCGGTCCGTGGCGGCATCGCGCAAGGCCGGCAGGCACAACAGCAGCGCCAGAGCCAGGACCAGCCAATGCGCCTGAACCAGCGTCACCAGCCCCAGCGCGGCCGCCAGCACCGCCGCAATGGTCCACAGCGCAGCAGGCGCCCGCCCGGAGCGTTCAAACCGGAAGGCGGCCGGCTCAGCCATCCAGCAGGCGCCCCACCATTTCGCGGCTGTCGCGGCTGAGCCCGTCACGCGCCTGGATCCGCTCCAGCGCTGCGCGTGCCGCCGCTTGGCGGGCCGCGTCGTAGCGCCGCCATGTCTGGAAGGCCGACATCATGCGCGCCGCGGTTTGCGGGTTGCGCCCGTCCAGCCGGATCAGCCAATCCGCAAGCAGGCCATATCCCGCACCATCGGCACGGTGGAACCCGGCGTGATGGCCTGCCAGCGCGCCGAAGACCGCGCGGAAGCGGTTGGGGTTTTCCATGCGGAAATCGGGGTGCTCTGTCAGCGCGCGGGCGTTGTCCACGGCCTCGGCCGGGGCGGCCATGGCCACCTGCAGGGCGAACCACTTGTCCATCACCAGCCGATCCTCGCGCCAGCGGGTCTCGAACGTGGTCAGGGCGTCCTGTGCGGCGCCGGCGCGCATCAGGCAGCTCAGCGCCGACAGCGACAGGGTCATGTTGTCGGCCGCATTGAACTGCGCTCGGGCGGCCAGCCCGCCGTCCAGCCGCGACAGCAGCGCCAGCGCGGCCCCGGCCAGGGCGCGTTGGCCGGATTGTTCGGCATCGGGGCGATAGGCGCCTTGCACCTGGCCTTCGCCGATCAGGCGGGGCAGCAGATCCTGCCAGCGTTCGGCGCGTTGCTGTTGCAGCGATTCCACCGCCTGCCAGATCCGGTCCGGGTCCGGGGTGACGCCCCGGTCAAACAGGGTCTGGGCCAGCTCGGACTGGCTGGGCAGGCCCATCAGCAGCGCGCGATAGGCGCGGTCCTGCCCGGTATCCCGCAGACAGCGTTCCAGCGCGTCCAGCCAGGCCTCATCCGGCCCGGCGTCATCGGTGATCATGGCAATCAGGCTGTCCCGCGCCAGCTGGCGCGAGGCCTCCCAACGGTTGAACGGATCCGTGTCATGGGCCAGCAGGAACACACGCTCTTCCCGGTTGTTGTCACGGTCCAGCACCACGGGCGCGGAAAATTCCCGAAGAATCGAGGGCACGGGCCGCGCCGCAAGCCCGGTGAACTCAAAGCTCTGCCGCGGCTGGGACAATTCCAGGATCTGCGTCGGCGCGGCCTCTGACCCGTCCGGCGCCAACAGCCCCACGGCCAGCGGCATCAGCAGCGGCGCCTTGTCCGGCTGGCCGGGCGTGGGCGGGGTGTGCTGTTCAACGGTCAGGGTATAGCGGCCCTCCTCGGCGTGCCAGGCCTCTTGCACGCGCAGGCGCGGGGTGCCGGCCTGGGCATACCAACGCGCGAATTGTGACAGATCGCGCCCGGTGGCATCCTCGAACACCTGGATCCAATCCTCGATCGTGGCGGCGTCGCCGTCATGGCGGGCGAAATACAGCGCCAGCGCGGCATCATAGCCCTGCGCCCCCACCAAAAGGCGCAGCATCCGGATCAGCTCTGCGCCTTTTTCATAGACCGTGGCGGTGTAGAAGTTGTTGATCTCCTGAAAGCTGGACGGCCGGACGGGATGGGCAAGCGGGCCCTGATCCTCCGGGAACTGCCGCGCGCGCAGCATCGCCACATCCTCGATCCGCTTGACGGCGGCGCTGCGGTGGTCGGCGGTGAACTGCTGATCGCGGAACACCGTCAGCCCCTCTTTCAGGCACAGCTGGAACCAGTCGCGGCAAGTGATGCGGTTGCCAGTCCAGTTGTGGAAATACTCATGCGCCACAATGCTTTCGATACGTTCGAAATTGGCGTCCGTGGCGGTTTCAGGGCTGGCCAGCACGCAGGAGGAGTTGAAGATGTTCAGCCCCTTGTTTTCCATGGCGCCCATGTTGAAATCGTCCACCGCCACCACGTTGAACACATCCAGATCGTATTCGCGGCCATAGGTGGTCTCGTCCCAGCGCATGGAGGCCTTGATGGCCTCCATCCCCCAGGCGCATTTGCCCTCATCCCCCGGACGCACCCAGATGTTCAGCGCCACCTCCCGCCCGGAGGCGGTGGTGAAGCTGTCGGGAAAGGCCACCAGATCCCCCGCGACCAGCGCGAACAGATAGGCGGGTTTGGGCCAGGGATCATGCCATTCGGCCCAGCCGTCGCCCGCGCCCTGGGGGTTGCCGTTGGACAGCAGCACCGGCAGGCCGCCCTCCGGCGCCTCGATCCGCACGGTGAAGGGTGCCATGACGTCGGGGCGGTCGGGGTAATAGGTGATCTTGCGGAAGCCTTCGGCCTCGCACTGGGTGCAATACATGCCGTTCGACATATACAGCCCTTCCAGCGCGGTATTCTCCGCCGGCGCGATCTCCACCTCCGCTTCCCAATCAAAGGGCACGGCGGGGCAGGGGCAGCGCAGGCCGTCATCGGTCAGCTCCGGCGTGACGGGCTGGCCATCGATGAGGGCGGAGATCAGGCGCAGCCCTTCGCCGTGCAGGTCCAGCAGCGTTGCGCCATCACGCGGGACAAAGCGGATGCGGCTGATCACGCGGGTCTGCGTGGGGTGCAGGCGCACGGTCAGGTGCACGCTTTCGACGCTGTGGCTGAAGGGGGTGTAATCCTTCAGATAGACGGTGCGGGGCGTTGCGTCTTTCATGGCGGTCCCTCCGGTGCGGTTGATGCGCGTGGTCTTCGCCATAGGTGGTAGGGCATGCGCACGGCCGCTTCAACGTGGCCGATGCCCGTTTGACCTGAAAGGAGGTTCCCATGTCTGCGCCCGACACCAATGTCGAGGAACAGAAACACCGCCACCGCCCCACCCTGATGATCCTGTGGGGTGTGCTGGCCATGACCGGCGCGCTGGCGCTTGCGCTGCTGGTCTGGGTTTTTGCCCAATCCGATGGACCCACCACGCCCGAGGCCCGCATCGATGGCCGCACGGGCGAGGTCGTGCCCGTCTCTGACGGGTTGTGATCCGCGATGCCGCAGGTGGTGCCATGGCGCGGATGAAGCGTAAATCTGATCTGCCGCAAAAGGTCTGTGCCACCTGCGGGCGCCCGTTTGCCTGGCGCAAGAAATGGGCGAAGGTCTGGGATGAGGTGCGGTATTGTTCCGACAAATGCCGCGCCAGCCGCAAGACGGCAGCGCCCGCGCCGCGCTGACGTCAGCGCCCGCCGCGGCATGCCGCCGCATACATGTGTTGCCTATCGGAAATTTTGTTTCTATTCAGCGCCCCGAGCGAAACTCTCCGAAGGAGACAGGGGATATGACGGCACGTGTGGAACGCGACGGCTTGCAGGTTGAGGCCGGGCTGGCGGAATTCATCGAAAGCCGGGCGCTGCCCGGAACCGGCATCGAGGCCGCGCAATTCTGGCAGGGCCTGTCGGGCCTGCTGCATGAGTTCGGGCCGCGCAACCGCGCCCTGCTGGACAAGCGCGACGCGCTGCAGCAGCAGATCGACGCCTGGCATCGCACGCATCGCGGCCAACCCCATGACCACCGCGCCTACAAGGCCTTTCTGGAAGAGATCGGCTATCTGGTGCCCGAAGGCGCGGATTTCGAGATCGAGACCACCAACACCGACCCCGAGATCGCCCATGTGCCCGGCCCGCAGCTGGTGGTGCCCATCACCAACGCCCGCTATGCGCTGAACGCGGCCAATGCCCGCTGGGGCAGCCTGTATGACGCGTTTTATGGCACCGATGCCATGGGCACGGCCCCCGCGCCGGGCG
This sequence comes from uncultured Paracoccaceae bacterium, assembly GCA_965660085.1. GTDB lineage: Bacteria > Pseudomonadota > Alphaproteobacteria > Rhodobacterales > Rhodobacteraceae > CBFHYV01. The sequence continues at coordinate 12,548 of CBFHYV010000026.1, read as the reverse complement.
GCTATGACCGCGGGCGCGGCGCCCGGGTCGTCGCGCGGGCGCGGGTGTTCCTCGATGAGGCCTTCCCGCTGGAGGGCACCTCCCATGCCGATGCGCGGCGCTATTACGTGCAGGACGGCGCGCTGTTGGTGGATGACATGCCCCTGGCCCAGCCGGAGAAATTCGTGGGCTATCGCGGCCACCCCAAGGCGCCCGAGGCCGTGGTTCTGTGCAACAACGGCCTGCATGTGGAGCTTGTCTTTGACCGCACGCACATGATCGGCGCGCGGGATCAGGCCGGGTTGGCCGATGTGCAGATTGAAAGCGCGATTTCCGCCATCATGGATTGCGAGGATTCCGTGGCCTGCGTGGATGGCCCGGACAAGACACTGGCCTATGCCAACTGGCTGGGCCTGATGGCCGGTGACCTGCAAGAGACCTTCACCAAGGGCGGCCAGCCCGTCACCCGCCGCCTGATGGCGGACCGCCGCTATACCGCGCCCGATGGCTCTGACATCACGCTGAAGGGCCGCGCGCTGATGCTGGTGCGCAATGTCGGCCACCTGATGACCACCCCCGCGATCCTGGATCGGCAGGGGCAGGAGGTCTACGAGGGGCTGATGGATGCGATGGTGACGGTGCTGATCGGCATGCATGACCTGGCCCGGCCGTCGGGTAATTCCGTCCATGGCTCTGTCTATGTGGTCAAGCCCAAGATGCACGGGCCGGAGGAAGTGGCCTTCACCGACCAGATCTTTGACCGGGTCGAGGATGTGCTGGGCCTGCCGCGCCACACCGTCAAGATCGGCATCATGGATGAGGAACGCCGCACCAGCGTCAACCTCAAGGAATGCATCCGCGCCGCAAAGCACCGCGTGGCCTTCATCAACACCGGCTTCCTGGACCGCACGGGCGATGAGATCCACACCTCGATGGAGGCCGGGCCCTTCAGCCGCAAGGATTTCATCAAGCGCAAGGGCTGGATCACCGCCTATGAAAACCTGAATGTGGACATCGGGCTGGAATGCGGCCTGTCCGGGCGCGCGCAGATCGGCAAGGGCATGTGGGCCATGCCGGACCGCATGGCCGCGATGCTGGAGGCCAAGATCGAACATCCCAAGGCCGGGGCCAACTGCGCCTGGGTGCCCTCGCCCACCGCGGCGACGCTGCATGCGCTGCACTATCACCGGGTGGATGTGCTGGCGGTGCAGGCCGGGCTGCGCAAGGGCGGGCGCCGGGCGCATGTGGACGGGATCCTGGACATCCCGCTGGCCTCCTTCCGCAAGTGGAGCGAGGCGCAGGTGCTGCGCGAGGTGGAGAACAACGCCCAGGGCATCCTGGGCTATGTCGTCCGCTGGATCGACCAGGGCGTGGGCTGTTCCAAGGTGCCGGACATCAACGATGTCGGCCTGATGGAGGATCGCGCGACCTGCCGGATCTCTGCCCAGCACATCGCCAACTGGCTGCACCATGAGGTCGTCACCCCCGACCAGGTGACAGACATCCTGCGCCGCATGGCCCGCGTGGTGGATGCGCAGAATGCCGACGATCCGGCCTATCGGCCCATGGCGCCCAGCTTCGACGGCATCGCCTTTCAGGCGGCCTGTGACCTGGTGTTCCAGGGCCGGGTGCAGCCTTCGGGCTATACCGAGCCGGTGTTGCACCGCCGCCGGCTGGAGCTGAAGGCCCGCGCCACGCAGGCCGCGGCCCAGGCCTGATCAACTGGTCCGCGCCGGTCCCGTGATGGGGGCCGGGTTTGCGGCGCGGAACTGCCTTGAATTTCGGCAGGCTGCCCATTCCGGTGGCCTGCCGGTGTGGGCATGGACTTTCCCCTTCCGCCGGGATGCCCTATGTATAGGCCCACCCCAAAGCGGAGGTCCCCATGCAGCGCCCTATTGTCGGCATCATCGGCAACCAGCATCTGATCAACGATCAATACCCAGCCCATGCGGGCGGGTCGATGAATTCAGAGGCCGTGGCCTGCGTATCGGGGTGTCTGCCGCTGCTGGTGCCCGCCGATCCGCGCTTTGTCTCCGTCAATGAATTGCTGGACACCTGCGATGGCTTCCTGCTGACGGGCGGGCGGCCCAATGTGCACCCCGAGGAATATGGCGAGGCCGAGACGGAGGCGCATGGCGCCTTTGACCGGGCGCGGGATGCCATCACGCTGCCGCTGGTGCGGGCCTGCGTGGAGCGGGGGCAGCCCTTCTTCGGCATCTGCCGCGGCTTTCAGGAGGTCAACGTGGCCATGGGCGGCTCGCTCTACCCTGAAATTCGCGATCTGCCGGGCCGCATGAACCACCGCATGCCCCCCGATGGCACGCTGGAGGAGAAATTCGCCCTGCGCCACACGGTGCGCTTCACCGAAGGCGGCGTGTTCCACCGCCTGCTGGGCGCGCAGGAGGTCATGACAAACACGCTGCACGGCCAGGGGATCAAGCGGCCCGGCGCGCGCATCGTGGTGGACGGTCATGCACCGGATGAAACGCCGGAGGCGATTTACGTGCAAGGCGCGCGGGGCTTCACGCTGTCCGTCCAGTGGCACCCTGAATGGGACGCGGCGAATGACCCGGTCTCTCGCCCGTTGTTCCGCGCCTTCGGCGAGGCCGTGCGGGACTGGGCCGCCGGGCGTGCGCGGCCCGCGCCGCAACTGGTCAGCCAAGGCGCCTGATCCGACCTGACCCGTGATGCGTGGGCGGCGCCAGCCAGCGCCGCCCTTTTTATGTCTGGCCGTTACAGCACGAAATCGAACTCTCGGTTCAGCGGCAGGCTGCGCGCGCGCTTGCCTGTCAGGTCAAACAACGCATTGGCCAGCGCCGGGGCGGCGGGCGGTGTGCCGGGTTCGCCCGCGCCGCCAAGGCGGGGGTTGGTTTCCAGGATGCGCACGCTGCAGGCCGGGGCGGTGTGAATGCGCAGCGAGTCGAAATCGGGGAAGTTGCGCTGCTGCGCCACGCCGCCTTCAAAGGTGATTTCCTGCCCCACGGCCGCGGACAGGCCGAAGATCATGCCGCCGGTCATCTGCGCCTCAAGAATGCCCGGGTCCAGCGCCACGCCCGGATCACAGGTGATCCAGGCGCGGGCGATGCGGATGCCGGCGTCTTCCTGCACCACCTCAACCACCTGCGCCACGGGCGTGCCGAAGCTGTAGCACAGCGCCACGCCCCGGCCGACGCCCTCAGGGGTCTGGCCCGTCCAGCCGGACATGTCACGCACGGCGCGCAGGCATTCATAGCTGGGGGCATGTTCATCGCGCGTCAGCGCCATGCGGAAGTCCAGCGGATCGGCGCCCGCGGCATGGGCCATCTCATCCACGAAGCTTTCCATGAAGAAGGCGTTGTGGCTGGCCCCGACGGACCGCCAAAATCCGATGGGCACCTCCAGTTGGGCCAGGTATCCCCGCACTCGGAAGGACTCGATCCCGTAGGGCTGGTTGAACATGCCGTCAACATGGCCCTTGTCCGGGCCGGAGGGCGAGGTGCCCATCCAGCGGTTCATGGCCTGCGCGGACACCGAAGGCCCGCTGACCGCGCCATCCAGCATCACCGCCGTGCCCTGGGCCACCGCGCCGCGCATCCGCGCCATGGCGGCGGGGCGGTAGAAGTCATGGGTCATGTCTTCTTCGCGGCTCCAGACCACTTGCACGGGCGAGCCGGGCACAGCCATGGCCACCTGCGTGGCGACCTGGGCGAAATCCAGCTCCCCCCGCCGGCCGAACCCGCCGCCCAGATAGGTGGTGTGCACGCGCACGTCCTCTTTCTCCAGCCCGGCGATCTCGGCGCAGCTGCGGCGGATGAAGGTCGGCGCCTGGTTGCCGCACCAGATGTCCAGCCCGCCGGAGTTGATCCAGGCCGTGGCGTTCATCGGCTCCATCGTGGCATGGGCCAGGAAGGGCACGCTGTAGTCGGCCTCCAGGACCGTGGCGCCGGCGGGCAGATCGGTGACATCGCCATCGTCGCGCAGAGTGGAGTTGACTTCTGTGTCAAACCCGTCCTGAACCACCTGCATCATGGCATCCGTGCTTTCGGGATAGGGCGCGGGGCCCCATTCGGCCTCAACCACATCCAGCGCCTGCATGGCCAGCCAGGAATTGGAGGAGACGACAGCATAGCCGTCCGTCAGCTCCACCACCTTTTCCACATAGGGCAGGCGCAGCGCCTCCCGCGGGTCAAACCGGGTCATGGCGCCGCGTGTGGGGCTGCGGCGGACGGCTGCAAATTTCATGCCCGGCAGCCGCACATCAATGCCGAAGGTCGCGGTGCCGGTGGCCTTTTCCACCATGTCCACGCGGGGCAGGGCGCGGCCCAACAGCCGCCACTCACTTCGCGGGCGCAGATCGACCTCCGTCACCGGCACATCGGCGGCCTCCGCGGCCAGATCCGTGTAGGGCAGGCTGCGGCCGTCCGGGGCAATGACCATGCCGGCTTCGGTGCGCAGGTCGCGCGCGTCCAGCGCGCCGGTTTGCAGCGCGCCGCCTTCGCGGCCAAACCGCGCCGCGGCGGCGATCTTCAGCCGTTCCCGCGTGGCGGCCCCGATGGCGCGCATCCGCTCATAGCCATCCTTCATGGAGGTCGATCCGCCAGTGACCTGCATTTCAAACAGGCGGCCCAGCTGGCCCAGAAGCTCTCCGAAGTTGTGCTTGAAGTCAGAGGTGTCATAGCCCTTGCCAGGCAGCGCCTCGCTGAGGAGGGCGGTGTTGAAATAGGCCACGCCGGCAGGGCCGTGCAGCACGCGCACATCCTCCAGCGCCACGTCCAGTTCCTCGGCCAGCAGGGCGGCCCAGGTGGTGGCAACGCCCTGGCCCATCTCGGCGCGGGGGGCAATCAGGCTGACGCCCTGCGCATCGATCAGCACAAAGGGGTTCAGCGCGGTCTCACCGTCTTCCGGGCGCAGGGGATTGGGCAGTGGGCGGGTCAGGTGCCAGGCGCCAAAGGCCGCGCCACCGGCCACGGCCACGGCCCCGAACAGGAAGGTGCGGCGGAGGATCTTGCCAACGTTCGCCATGGCTCAGCCCTCCTGCAGCTTGGCGCTGGCGGTGTGGATGGCCGCGCGGATCCGGGGGTAAGTGCCGCAGCGGCACAGGTTGCCCTGCATGGCGGCGTCGATATCGGCATCCGTGGGCTGCGGCGTCTGCTGCAACAGCGCGGCGGCCTGCATGATCTGGCCGGACTGGCAATAGCCGCATTGCGCCACCTGATGTTCCACCCAGGCCTCTTGCAGGGCCGAGAGCGCCTGCGGCGTGCCCAACCCCTCGATCGTCGTGACAGCACCCCAGACATCGCCTAGCGTCACCTGGCAAGAGCGCACGGCCTCACCATCCACATGCACGGTGCAGGCGCCGCAGGCCGCGACGCCGCAGCCGAATTTCGTGCCCGTCAGGTTCAATGTGTCACGCAGCGCCCACAGCAGGGGCACCTCTGGCGGCAGGTCCACCCGGTGGCGGGTGCCATTCACGATCAGTTCCGTCGCCATCGCAGGCTCCTTTTGTCGGCTGTCTGCGCTAAACCTATCGGAGGAGGCGGAAAGGTCAATTTGATCCATCCGCCGCACACCGCCCCAATGGCGGGCGGCGCGCCGATCCGCGCGCAATGGCCTGCATCTGCCGGGCCGTGGCGCCGCGCGGGGCATGTGACAAGTCGCGCGACGGGCGCGCTTGATTTACCCATTCGCATCTGTGAATTTGTGGAAAATGAATGGGGGACCCACCATGAACCGCACTCTTGTGACTTGTCTCGGCCTTGGCCTGTTCGCGGCGCAGGCCGCCATGGCCAGCGAAGATATCGCCGATCAGTATCCGCAGTCGGAGCTGTATTCCAAGCCGGTCGAGGTCATCCCCCATGTGTTCACCTCCATCGGTGCCACCGCCCCGCCGACCTATGAAAACAGCGGCCACAACAACAACCTGTCCTTCGTGGTCACGGGCGACGGCGTGGTGGTCATCAATGGCGGCGCCTCTGCCCGTCTGGCGGCGGCGCTGCATGAGGAGATCAAGGCCGTCACCGATCAGCCGGTGAAGCTGGTGATCAATGAAAACGGCCAGGGCCATGCCTTTCTGGGCAATTCCTACTGGGCCGATCTGGACGTGGACATCCTGGGCCATGTGGAGGCGATTGAAGAGGTCGAAAGCCACGGCGATTTCATCCTGCAAGGGATGCAGCGCTATAACCGGGACAAGGCCGAGGGCACGCGGGTTGTGGCGCCCAACCTGAGCTTCGAGGATGAACATACCGTCTCCATGGGAGATGTGGAGCTGAAGGTGCTGCATCTTGGCCCGGCGCATGGGCCGGGGGATACGCAGGTGTGGATTCCGCAGTGGGGCATGATGATCGCGGGGGATATCGCCTTCCATGAACGGATGCTGCCGATTTTCGAGGATACCTGCACCTCCTGCTGGATGGAGACGTTCGAGACCGCCTTCATCCCGCTGCAGCCGACCTATGTGATCCCCGGCCATGGGCATCCGACGAACCTGGCCCAGGTCACGCGCTATACCTATGACTACCTGGCCGACCTGCGCGACAAGATCGGCGCGCATCTGGATGCGGGCGGCGATCTGGCCTCGGCCTATTACGTGGACCAGGCGCGCTGGGCGCATCTGGACACCTATGAGGAACTGGCCACCAAGAACGCCGGGCGCGTCTTCGCCGAGATGGAGTGGGAATGACACAGCCGCGCCTGCCGGTCTGGAAATGGGTGGATCTGCCGCCGGTCTGGCTGGCGTCAGCCTTGGCGCTGGCCTGGATGCAGAAAACCCATTTCAGCTATCGGCTAAGCCTTGGGGGAGGATGGACGGATTTTCTGGGCGGCATCCTTGTCGGGGCCGGGCTGCTGCTGTTTGCGCTGGCCTTTTATGAGATGCGCCGCCACCGCACCACGGTCATCCCCCATCTGGAGGCCGGTGCGCTGGTGACCACGGGGATCTTTTCGCGCACGCGCAACCCGATTTACCTCGGTGATTCGCTGATCCTGGCCGGGATGATCCTGAACTGGGACGCGGTGTTGTCGCTACCATTGGTGCCGCTGTTCGTCTGGCTGATTGAACGCCGCTTCATCCTGCCAGAGGAAGATCGGCTAAGGCGCAAGTTTCGTGCCGATTTTGCCCGCTATGCGCAACAAACGCGAAGATGGCTTTAATCTTGAGATCATTTGTGGTCTTAACGGGCCGAGTTGCGATGCTGCAGTTGCTCGATATGGGTCAGTAATCTAGACCCATCCCCAAACTCCGTGCGGCCTCGCACGGCTTGTTCTGACTGAGAGAGGACAACAGACGTGAAGATTGGAACGCCAAAAGAAGTGTTCGAGGGCGAGGCGCGCGTCGCCATGACGCCCGACTCGGCACGCCAGTTGCAGAAGCTGGGCTATGACTGTGCCATTGAAACCGGCGCCGGTGCTCTGGCGGGGTTCTCCGATGCCGCCTATGCCGAGGCCGGGGTCGAGGTGCTGGACAGCGCCGCGGCGCTCTATGCCGCCAGCGACGTGATCGCCAAGGTGCGCCCGCCCATGCCCGAAGAGGTTGACCTGCTGGTTGACGGCAAGCTGCTGATCTCGTTCTTCTGGCCCGCGGCCAACGAAGAGCTGATGCAGCGCGCGGCCGACATCGGCGCATCCGTCATCGCGATGGACATGGTGCCCCGCATCAGCCGGGCACAGAAGATGGACGCGCTGTCCTCCATGGCCAATATCGCCGGCTACCGCGCCGTGATCGAGGCCGGCAACAACTTTGGCCGCTTCTTCACCGGCCAGGTGACCGCAGCGGGCAAGGTGCCCCCGGCCAAGGTGCTGGTTGTGGGTGCGGGCGTGGCCGGTCTGGCCGCCATCGGCACCTCCACCAGCCTCGGCGCGATCACCTATGCCTTCGACGTGCGGCCCGAAGTGGCCGAGCAGGTTGAATCCATGGGCGCCGAATTCGTCTATCTGGATTTCGAGGAAGAGCAGCAGGACGGCGCCGCCACGGGCGGCTATGCCTCCGTGTCCAGCCCCGAATTCCGCGAAGCGCAGCTGAAGAAGTTCCGCGAACTGGCGCCAGAGGTCGATATCGTCATCACCACGGCCCTGATCCCCAACCGTCCGGCGCCCAAGCTGTGGCTGGAGGACATGATCCAGGCGATGAAGCCCGGCTCTGTCATCGTGGACCTGGCGGCCGAACGCGGCGGCAATGCCGAAGGCACCGTGCCGGACGAAAAGATCGTGACCGACAACGGCGTGACCATCGTGGGCTACACCGATTTCCCCTCTCGGATGGCGGCGCAGTCCTCGACGCTCTATGCCACCAACATCCGCCACATGATGACGGACCTGACGCCGGACAAGGACGGCAAGGTCAATCACAACATGGATGACGATGTCATCCGCGGCGCGACCATCGCGCATGGCAAAGCCGTGACCTTCCCGCCGCCGCCGCCCAAGGTGCAAGCGATTGCCGCGCAGAAAAAGGAAAAGCCCAAGGAGCTGACGCCCGAGGAAATCCGCGCCAAGGAAGTGGCGGAATTCAAGGCGCAGACCAAGAACCAGGTGACGCTGCTGGCCGTGGGCGCCGCGCTGATCCTGGCAGTGGGGCTGATTCCGGGGATGCCGGCCAGCTTCATGCAGCATTTCATCGTCTTCGTGCTGTCCGTTTTCATCGGCTTCCAGGTGATCTGGAACGTGGCGCATTCGCTGCACACGCCGCTGATGGCCGTGACCAACGCGATTTCCTCCATCATCATCCTGGGCGCGCTGATCCAGATCGGGTCCGGCTCTGTCCTTGTGATCATTCTTGCCGCCCTGTCCGTGTTCATGGCCGGGATCAACATCTTCGGTGGCTTCATGGTCACCCGGCGCATGCTCGCCATGTTCCAGAAATCGTAAGTGGGAGCAGAGCTTATGGAAAACGCATTCACCATTGGGGCCTATGTGGTCGCGGCCGTGCTCTTCATCCTCTCGCTGGGTGGATTGTCCGGCCAGGAAAGCGCGAAACGCGCGGTATGGTATGGGATTGTCGGCATGGCCATTGCGGTCGTGGCGACGCTGGTCGGCCCGGGTGGCGGGCTGTGGTGGCTGTCTGTCGTTCTGATCGCACTGGGCGGTCTGATCGGGATGCAGCTGGCCAAGCGCGTGCAGATGACGCAAATGCCGGAACTGGTCGCCGCGATGCACTCGCTGGTGGGCCTGGCGGCCGTGTTCGTCGGCTTCAACGCGGACCTGACCATCAACATCGTCGATGCGGCCAAGGCGGCCGGTGAGGCTGTGGATGGCAGCTTTGCATCGCTGGTCTTCAAGAAAACCGCCGTTGAAATCGGCATCCTGCGCGTGGAACTGGCGCTGGGCATCTTCATCGGTGCGGTGACCTTCACCGGCTCCGTCATTGCCTATGGCAAGCTGGCGGGCAAGGTGAACTCCGCTGCCAAGAAGCTGCCGGGCGGCCACATGCTGAACATCGCTGCTGCGGCGGGGTCCGTCGTGATGCTGGCGATGTATCTGGGCGGCGCGGGTTCCTGGACGCTGGTGGTGCTGACGCTGCTGGCGCTGTTCATCGGCTATCACCTGATCATGGGCATCGGCGGCGCCGACATGCCGGTGGTTGTCTCCATGCTGAACAGCTATTCCGGCTGGGCGGCGGCGGCGATCGGCTTCAGCCTGGGCAATGATCTGCTGATCGTGGTGGGCGCGCTGGTCGGCTCCTCCGGGGCGATCCTGTCCTACATCATGTGCAAGGCCATGAACCGCAGCTTCGTCTCCGTGATCCTGGGCGGCTTCGGTGGTCCGGCAGGGGAGCAGATGGCGGTTGAGGGCGAACAGATTGCCATCGATGCCGATGGCGTGGCCTCCGCGCTGGACGAGGCGGATAGCGTGGTCATCGTGCCGGGCTATGGCATGGCCGTGGCGCAGGCGCAGTCCAACGTGGCCGAACTGACCCGCCGCCTGCGGGCCAAGGGCAAGAACGTGCGCTTTGCCATTCACCCGGTGGCGGGCCGTCTGCCCGGCCATATGAACGTGCTGCTGGCCGAGGCCAAGGTGCCCTATGACATCGTGCTGGAGATGGAAGAGATCAACGATGACTTCCCCGACACGGATGTGGTCATCGTCATCGGTTCCAATGACATCGTGAACCCCGCCGCGCAGGACGATCCCAACAGCCCCATCGCCGGCATGCCCGTGCTGGAGGTCTGGAAAGCCAAGCAGGTGTTCGTGTCCAAGCGTGGCCAGGGCACCGGCTATTCCGGGATCGAAAACCCGCTGTTCTTCAAGGACAACACGCGCATGTTCTACGGCGACGCGAAGAAGAGCCTGGAAGAACTGCTGTCGCGCATGCCGTCCTGATCGGCGCAGCCCTCGGCCCGGCCACCGCGCCGCCCGAAGGCCCCAAGATCCACACAACCCCGCGCCACGGCGCGGGGTTTTCTTTTGGCGCGGATGCGCTGGCAGCTTGCACCGGGGCGCGGCCTGCGTCAGCACTATGGGGCAAGCCCAGACAGCGCAGGCCATCCATGTTCCATCGCATCCATCCCTGCCGACAGGCCCGGCCATGACCGCCCCGCAGACCCATGATGCGCCGGACCGCGTGGTGCTGGGCATCCTGTTCATGCTGGGGTTCTGCGCCATTGCGCCGGTGATGGATACGCTGGCCAAGGCCACGCCGGCGGAGGTGCCAGTGATGCAGATCCTGCTGGCGCGCTTTGGCATCCAGGTGCTGGCGCTTGGCCCGCTGGCCCTGGCGATGGGCGTGGTGCAGCGCCCTGCGATGGGGGAGGCGTTCCTTCATATGGCGCGGGCGCTGGCGCTGGTGGCGGCCACGTGGTTCTTCTTCACCGCGCTGCGCTACATGCCGCTGGCCAGTGCGATTGCGATCTTCTTCGTCGAACCCTTCGTGCTGACGCTGATGGGCGGCGTCTTTCTGGGCGAGGCCGTGGGCTGGCGGCGGCTTGTGGCCTGTGCCGTGGGCTTCGGGGGCGCGCTGCTGGTCATCCGCCCGTCCTTTGCCGATCTGGGGCTGGTGGCGCTGTTTCCGCTGGGCACGGCGGTGTGTTTCGCGGGCTATATGGTGATGACGCGCAGCATGTCGCGCCGGATGCACCCGGTGTCCATGCAGTTCTACACCGCGCTTGCGGCAACGCTGGTGCTGGTGCCGGTGCTGAGCCTGGCCGAAGGCACGGGCCACCCGGCGCTGGATCCGGTCTGGCCGTCACCCTTTGCCATGATGACGCTGGCCGGGGTGGGCGTGGCCGCCACCATCAGCCATCTGTTCATCAGCTACGCGCTGAAGAACGCACCGGCCACCGTGATTGCCCCGCTGCAATATCTGGAAATCGTCACCGGGATCATCCTGGGCTACACGGTGTTCAACGAATTGCCCGATGCGCTGACATGGGCGGGCATTGCGATCATCGTGGGCTCTGGCCTGTTTGTGTTCATGCGGGAACGCGCATTGGGCCGCCAGACTGCGCAGGTTCCGCCGCCCCCGGCGTAAGCGCCGTTACTTGCCGTAATAGTCGCGGAACCACGCCACGAAGCGGGCCACGCCGTCATCCAGGTCAGTGCGCGGGCGGTATCCCGTGAGGCTTTGCAGCAGGCTGGCATCCGCCCATGTGGCGGGCACGTCCCCGGGCTGCATGGGCATGTAATTGCGGATGGCCTTGCGCCCCACCGCGCGTTCGATCGCGTCGATGAAATCCAGCAGGCGCACCTTTTGCGAATTGCCGATATTGACCACGCGGAACGGCGCGATGGGGGACAGGCTGTCGCCCTCGGGCACGATGCCCCCTTCGGGGCGCCGGGGGATGGCATCCATCAACAGAACGATGCCCTGCACCAGGTCATCGATATAGGTGAAGTCCCGATACATCTCGCCATGATTGTAGATGTCGATGGGCCGGCCATCCAGGATCGCGTCCGTGAACTTGTGCAGCGCCAGGTCTGGCCGGATCCACGGGCCATAGACGGTGAAGAAGCGGAACATCGTGGTCGGCAGATCATGCAGATGGGCGTAGGAATGGGCGAGGTTCTCCGTCGCCTTCTTCGTCGCCGCATAGATGGAGACCTGGTGATCGGCCTTGTCGGTCTCGGCAAAGGGCATCTTGGGGTTGGCGCCATAGGCAGAGGAGGTCGAGGCCATCAGCAGGTGGCGCACCTGGGCGGTGCGGGCGGCCTCGATCACGTTGAAACTGCCCACCACATTGGCCATGACATAGCTGCGCGGCGCCTCAAGGCTGTAGCGGACGCCCGCCTGGGCGGCCAGGTGGATGATCATGTCCGGCTGAGCGCCCGCGACCGCGCTGTTCAGGGCGGTCTCATCCTCCAGCATCGCCTCGGTCGCCGTGAAGCCGCCATGTGCGGCCAGCAGATCATGGCGGGCGCGTTTCATGCGGACATCGTAGTAATCCGTCATCCCGTCAAACCCATGCACCGAATGGCCCATGTCCAGCAGGCGCGCGGCGAGGTGATAGCCGATGAACCCGGCCGAACCCGTGACGAAGATCTTCATGCGCTGCTCCGGGGGTTGGATACGCGTTAGGGGGCCTCCTACCGCGCGGGGCGGGCGCTGCCAACCGCTATCGGGGCGGCGGGGCGGGTATTCCTGACTGTCTGGGCTGGGG
>CBFHYV010000025.1:0-19031 GCA_965660085.1 uncultured Paracoccaceae bacterium | reverse complement strand
CGCGGGCGCCACGGCCACCTGCCGTGCCGGTGCGGCGGGCGGTGTCGGCGTCGTCGTGGCAGGGGCGGTTTCCGTCAGGTTGTTGATGCTTTCAAAGCTGGTGATATTGGAAAATCCGCCACCAGAGCTGAAGGGGATGGGCGCCGTGCGCGTAGCCGAGGCGCCGGTATCGCCGGAGGCCGGGGCCGTGCCCACCATGGCGAAGGACGGCGCAGGCTGCGCGACCTGGTTCACCGGGGTTTGCATACGCGGCGCGGGGGCCTCAATGGCCTGGGCCGTCAGGCCGCTGCCGGGATAGACATCCACGGTCACCTTGGGCAGCTCGATCAGGCAGTGGCGCTGCAGCTTCTTGCGCATCTCTGATTCCATCACGGCCTGGCCCTGGGGCTGGCTGCTGATGCCACCGCCCCGCACAAGACCGGCGGCTGCGCTGCTGCGCATCGTCTCCGCCACGGAGGACGCGAGGATGCGCGAGCCCAGCGTATTCAGCCGGTAATCCGCACGGAAATACGGATCACCCTGCGTGCGCGCCGCGGTGGCCAGCGCGGTGCGGGCGTTCACCACCGCGACACCGGCCTGCTGCAGCCTTTCGATCATGTCATCATAGACGGTGGCTGCCAGCAGCGGATCAAAGCCATAGTCATAGGCCCGCGTGGGCAGGTCATCCGTCATCACCATCGCCTTTGGCGGCACGGGCACATAGATCAGCGTGGTGCCCTGCGCGGCCAGATCCCGCGACAGGCGCGCGAAATCGACAACGGATTCGTCCGAGAATGCGTGGAAATTGTAGAGCTCCGGCTCAACCCGGAAGAAATGGCCGTTCTTCCCCTCGATCGCGGGAAGGCTGTGGAACCCGTCAAGGTCTTCGCACCCGAAGGTGGATTGCGCCTGCGCCCCCGTGACGGTTGCAAGCCCCATCACGAAAGCGGCGGCAAGGGATCTGGTGAATATCGTCATTGCTCGGCTCATCGGTTCAGAAGGTATCCGGCATCGGAGCTTCGGGGTTATCATTCAGCCAGCGGATCAGGTTGCTGGCCGTGGTCGCGATTGCCAGGTGATCCGACTGCGCGGCATTGCGCAGATGCCCCAGGGCGCGGTCCACCTGTTCTGGCGTGCGGGGCAGATCGGACAGGATCTCGATGGCGAGTTTCAGATCACCGCGGCCACCACCCTGTTCAACCAGCGCCTGTTCGATGCGCGCGCGCGTCGCGTCAGACAGCGGGCCAAACAGACGCCCCTCGCCGTTGAAATCGATCACAGCCTCCAGGGCCAGGGCGTTGCCGGCCCAGGCATGGGGATACAGCACCCGGATATACTGGTTGATCCGGGAACGCGGCTCTGTCGCGCGGTCCAGATAGCCCATCGCCTCGACCATTTCAGGCAAGGCCCAGACGCGCCCGCCACCAACGGCGACAGAGGCGTAATAGGCCACGTCAGAGGCGTTTTCCTCGATCCCGCGGGCCATCAGCACATCCACATAGCGCAGCGCGGCCAGCGTGTCGCCGTAATCGGCCAGACGTTTCAGCAGATCAGTTTCAATCTGCGCACCGTCCAGCATGGCCAGGCGCGCCTCGCGCAGCTCTCGGGTAGGCAGGTTGTTGGTGCGGGTCAGTCCACGGTCTACCACAACGCTGATTTCACGGGCTTCCTTGTCCACCGCGAAGGGCAGAGGCAGCGGCCCGGATTGCGCATGAGCAGCACAGGCCAGCCCGCTCGCCAGCAGGGCGGCTCGGATCGTTCGGCCTTTGACAGGCATGGTCGCTCCTATTCGTTGCAGCTGACAGGCGGCAGCACGCCATACTCCGGGCCGGCCGGTGTCAGCACAAGCGCGTCATCGCCGCGCAGGTTGGTTGCAAGCACGCGGCCCTGACTGGTCAGGTCCCCTGAGACAAACTGCGGAAACTGCCGGGTCAGGTCGTTGCCTTCCAGCGCGAGCCGCCCCCCGGTTGCGGCCCCGATGCCGGAGCCATTGCCAATGAGCGTGTTGCCCGCGATCAGGGTCACATCCTGTGGGCCCTGGGCGGAGATATAGATGCCGGGGCTGTGGTTGCCCGCGATCACATTCGCGATCACCCGGATGCCCGTGGCACCGCGCACTTCGACGCCTTTCTGGCCGTTGTCCATCACGGCATTGCCTTCCACCAGGGCGCAGCGCACCCCGCCCAGGCTGATGCCGCCACCGCCGCGCTTCCACACGACGTTGTTGCGCACCGACAGACGGTTGCTGTCACTGCGCGCAGTGATCCCGGCACGGTCGCCGTTCAGGATCACATTGCCCTCCACCACCGCATCGGAGGACCCCTGGAACAGCCGGATCGCGTTGGTGAAGGCATCCCCCGTGATCAGGTTGCCCAGGATCTGCACATTGCGCGACTGCACGATTGTCAGCGACGCGCTGCGCGTGTTGTGGATCCGGTTGTTCTGAAACACCGCCCCGTCCGCCAGCGAGAAGGACACCGAGGACAGGTTGGTGAAAGTGTTGCCCGCCACCATCACCTCATCCGAGCGGGACAGGAGCGGATTGCGCACGACGGAGAAGCCAGAGAACTTTTCTTCCGTGCCAAACCCCAGGTCTGAAAACTGGCTGTTGCGCACCCGAACGGTCGCCCCGGCGGAATTGGCCACGAAGGGGATGAAGTCCGGCGAGGCGAGGCTTGCGCCGCCATCGACGCTCAACCGCGCGCCATCCATGTGCAGGCGGCCGAAATTGACGATGAAGGCCCCATCAGGGCGGCTCAGCGCCAGTTCCTCGCCCGGCGTCATGCGCAGGGTGGCAGTGTCCCAGATCACCACGGGCACGCGCAGCAGGTTGCGGCCTGCGCCACGATCCGTCTGCATCCCGGACTGGGCCAGAAGCTCGAAGATATCGGCAATGCTGACCGTTCCGCTGTCAATCACCAGGCCCAGATTGTCGCGCGTCGCGCCCGCGCGCTCCACGTCCAGGTTGTCTCTGGCACCATAGATCTGCGCAATCCGCGCCAGGGCCAGCCGGATGTCGAAGATGCGCGACCGCACCGGCGCCAGCGCGTTCAGATCCGTGGTGGTCACGGGCAGGGGCGCGATGGTTGGCAGGGCTGTCAACGCTGGCATCACCTCGGTCAGGCCGGATTGCGCAATCAGCGCATCCGCCTGCTGCGACGAATCGGGCAGCGGGGTCAGCATGCGGTCAAAATCCCGCAGCCGCGATCGCAGCTCATGCTCGATCAGCTGCTGGGCCTGCAGGCGCGCGGGCGCGAGGCTGAGTGCGCAGAGCGCCAGCACAAGGCACAGCGCACGCGCCAGATATGCCGCGGCGCGATCAGGCATAGTCTTTCATGGTCAGCACCTGATCCCCATCCGCCGCGGGCGGCGGGGTGATATCAAGAAAGACCAGCTCTGCCTGGGACGTTCCTTCGTTGAGGAACTTGTGAATCTTGTTGGCCTCCAGAACGGTGCGCGCGCCGCTGGACATCGATATGGCGCCCTCGCCAGAGCCAAGCATGACCTCGCCGCGCACAACGATGCACTCACGCGCCTCCTTGGCAGGCACCGAAAGCGTCTGGCCCGGTGCGATCTTGGCCTGGGCAATGCCCACATTGTCGCTCTGGACCAGGCTGTGCATCCCGTCCTCGCTCTCGGTGCCGATATGACGTTCGGCCTCAAGGCGTTGTTCTTCCTTCAGGGCGGTGGCGATCTTTTTCACGCCCTGGCATTGGCGCACCTGCGTCACCAACAGCGCATCTGGCGTATCCACGACGATCACGTCCTTCAGCCCCACCAGCGTCACCAGACGCCCTTCGGACCGGACCATGCAATTCGTGCTGTCCACGGCAATCACATCCCCCTGCAGCACGTTGCCCTGCGGGTTCGGATCGGAAATGTCATACATGGCGGACCAGCTGCCAACATCGCTCCAGTCCACGTCCAGCGGGGCCAGCGCGATGCGGTCGGTCTTCTCAAAGACCGCGCTCTCGGTCGGGTCGGCCTGTGCCTCGGCAAAGCGGACCGCGTTCAGCAGCAGCCCGTCGCTGCGCAATTCGCCGGTATCCACGGCCTGCGACACGGCCTCGACCGTTTCGGGCTGAAAGCGGCTGTATTCTTCCAGGATCGTGCGCACGGAGAACATGCTGATGCCAGAGGCCCAATAGGCGATGTCGCTCTCGACCAGCAGGCGCGCCTTGCGCGTCGGGGGCTTCTCGACGAAGCGCTCCACCTCGTGCAGGCCGGGGTAGCCCTCGATCGGGCCATTGTCGACGATATAGCCAAAACCCGTTTCGGCGTAGCGCGGCTTGATGCCGAAGGTGATGATGTAGCCATCCCGCGCCGCCGCCCGCATGGCGCGGATCGTGGTGTTCATGTCCCCGCGGATGACATGGTCCGCCGGAACCACCAGCACCAGCGCCTCGGGGTCGGCCTTTTGCAGTTGCAGGCAGGCGGCCAGCACGGCGGGGCCCGTATTGCGGCCCGCCGGTTCCAGGATCACCTGGGCATTGATGCCCAGCTGGTCCAGTTGGTCATGCACCGTCTTGCGATGGCGCACGGAGGTGATGATGACCGGATCGGCAAATCCTTCGCCGGTATGTCGCTCCACGGCCGTTTGAAAGAACGTGTGCGATTCTGGCCCCGCGATCTTCTGGAACTGCTTGGGGCTGTTCGTGCGCGAGATCGGCCACAGGCGCGTGCCGTTCCCGCCACAGATGATCAACGGGTAGATGTTGGTCATAGCATTTCCTTCAGATCCAGCAGCAGACCCCCAAGGATCGGCTTTGCAAGGCGCACCCGGGCGGATTGCCCGATATCGGCCGTGGTCAGCTCGCCGCTCTGCGATACCAGATCAACTGGCACATACAGTTCGCCGGCAACGGCCGAGGCGTTGGTCGCCTGGGTGACGACCACCTGCACCGGGACAGACCGACCATTGGCCATGTCCAGATATACACGTTCGCCGTCCATCGCGCGACCTAGGCCTTCCACGCTCATCTGCGTTTTCACTCGAATGCCCACGGTCTCGTCAAAGAACGTCAGAACCGGATCGCTGGGCAATACGGTGGCACCCTCTACAATGTTCTCATTCAGCACGACTTGGCAGTCACAGGGAAGCTGAAAGTTAAGAACATCGCCACTGTTGGAATTGATGGAGAACACGACGTCCCCCTGCCGCGCATTGGGGTTGAGGAAGGCGATCTGCCCGGGCGAGGTGGCGCGCATCTCGGTCCCGGCGCGTTCCACGAAGACGGGGCGCGGCTCATAGCTTTGGGTATAGCGGGTGATCAGCACATTCGCGGCAATCAGGATCAGCACCGCCGACAGCGCGGCCACGGCCAGGCTCTTGAGGCGGCGGTTGGGGTCCTCATCGGCGGCGGCGCGCTTGGTCTTGGGCTTCGTCGGCCCGGTGTAGGACATCATCGCGCCCATGGAGACGAAGTCGCCCGCGATGTAGCTGTTGAGGATATAGCGCAGCTGCGGCAGGTGCGGCCCGGTCGGGTCCAGGAACTGCAGCGCGATCTCACCGGCCTCGCGGGTGCCGGCCACCACGGCCTCGGGGTAGAGGTTCACGGTGAAACCGTCGAAATCGAAAGCCATCTTGGTGACGAACTTCTGGCCCGTCAGGCTGGCGTCGAACGGGCCGGGCGCCTTGATGAAGGCCGCCGTCACCGACAGGCCCGTGCCTTCGAACGTCTGGTCGCCGATGGTCACGGTGAACGGAACCGGAAGAACCGGATGTTCCGTGTCATAGACGAAATCGACGGGAACGGATTGCTGGGCGTTGGCGAAGCTGGTTGGCTGGCTCATGTCATGTCTCTCTCGAATGGTCCGCAACTCACACTTGCGACAGGAAGAAAACCCCAAGCGTCAACCACACGACTGCAAGGGTATGATGGATGAAGGATTCCTGGGCCTTTTGCCGTTCCGACAGCGGAATGGACTTGGCTTCGGCGGCGCTTTGACGGGTCCAGCGCTGCTTGTTCAGGCGGAACAGGATGTAGGTCTTGACCGCCGCGCCGAAGACCTGACCGAAATACAGGATCGGCGGGTGCGTCACCGGGAACCATGTTCCGCGGAACACATTGATGACGACGCAGAACAGGTAGCGGGTGGCCATCACCCAGGCGATATACAGCGGGATCACGATGGCGCTGTGCAGGATCGCGGCCATGATCACGGACAGCGGGCCAACAAGGGTCGTCCAGGGTGACAGGCGCTGATCGAGGATCGCATACCAGGTGTAGACCCCGATGACGCGCGGGCTGATGCGCAGGGCGCGGCCATTGGTGCGCATCATGTTGCCGAACCAGCGGACCATCAGCGTCTGGGCAGAGCCGACGAAGGTCGGGCGTGGCTGCGTCTCGAAGGACCAGGACCGCACGTCCGGCAAGTAATACATCTCATAGCCGTTCTTCAGCAGCCAGTACCAGGTGGACTTGTCGTCGCCGGTCAGGAACACGACCTCGCCCAGGCGCCAGTGGCGCAGGGTGTCGTGGTCGACGCCGTTGATGAAATCGGGGTTGGTGCACAGGTCGGCGCGGAACACGGACATCCGCCCGGTCAGCGTCAGAACATGCTTGGACAGGCCCTGCGAACAGAACATCACCTGGCGCTGGTTGAACCGCAGTTCGAACCAATCCCGGAAGAGGTTCTTCTTCTCGATCAGAACGCCCTCGTCGGTGGTCAGCGCGCCAACATTGGGGTCCGTGAAGATCGGGGCGGATTGGGCGATGATGTCTTCGGGCACCACGGTATCGCCGTCCACGAAGACGCAGATGTCACGGTGAGAGGGGCTGAACCCGCCGATGATCTTCAGCGCCTTGGCAATCGCGTCGCGCTTGCCCGCCGCGGGGATCCGGTCAATCACCAGCCGCACGCTGGACAGGTCGCGCTTGGCTTTCACGGTCTCGAACACCTGACGGATCAGGCGTTCATCCGCGCCATCCACCACGGAGGCCACGATTGTCGCCCCGTCCTTGCCATTGGCGGCCGCGTTGAACAGCGCCTTGTAGACGATCACGGTGGTTTCCGTCGGCACGAGGTAGGACGTGACCATGAAATAGGCGTGGGAAATCGTCTTTTCGTCCCGGAACCGCTTGAACAGGCGGCGTTTGCGCACCGGATAGACAAGGCGGCGATAGATGATCGCGCGGGTGAAGTTCAGCACCGCCCAAGAATACCGCCAGGCCCCCAGGAAACCCAGAATGAAGATCGAGTTCTTCGCGCCTTCCAGATTTCCCAGGCTTTCTTGCGGCACCAGGGTCACAAGCAACACGATGACCGCGACATAGGCGACGTGTGTGAGGATCATGATCATGGTGCCGGCTCCGTTCCGAATTTACCAGCAGATGCCTTCGTAGGTGCCGTCAGAGACAAGCTCCTTGCTGATGCGCGCAAGGTCGATGATCTTCTTGTCTTTGGCCGCCGCCACGAGAGGCTCCAGTGTTTCTTCATAGATGTTGCCCACAACGATCGCGTCGCTGTTGGCGATGAGCGCGTCGATATCATCTGTCAGGCGGCTGTCCAGCGCCGGGATGACATCATTGCCGCGGCCTGCGCCGGGCTGTTCTTCGTCATAGGCTTCTTTGACGTAGGGATCGTAGATGGTGACGTTCATGCCCAGATCGATCAGGCGGCCCGCCAGCGTGGCAATGGGGCTTTCGCGCAGATCGTCCGTGCCGGATTTGAACGCCACGCCGACAAAGCCGACCTCGCGCGCCTGGGTGCGAGTGACCATGTCCACGGCCTTTTGCACCTGGGCTTCGTTGGCCTCCAGCACGGCATGCATCAGATGGGCGGACACGCCGTTCAGCCCGGCCAGATGGCGCAGCGCGCGCACGTCCTTGGGCAGGCAGGAGCCGCCAAAGGCAAAGCCCGGGCGCATGAAATACGGCGAGATGATCGCCTTGGTGTCGGAGGTCAGGATCGACATGACCTTCTGACCGTCCAGCCCGCAGGATTTGGCGATGTTGCCGATCTCGTTCGCGTAGCTGACCTTGACCGCCCGCCAGGAGTTGGAGGTGTATTTCACCATCTCCGCGGTGCGCAGGTCCACCACGTGGATCTTGCAGGGCAGGTCCTTGTTGATCTCGGTCAGGATTTCAGCGGTGCCGTCATCCAGGGCGCCGAAAACGATCAGGCCGGGATCGTAGTAATCCTCGATCGCGGTGCTTTCGCGCAGGAACTCAGGGTAGTAGCCCATGCCGAAATCCACACCGGCGGTCTTGCCGGATTCGCGCTCCAGCACGGGGATGCAGGTGCCTTCGCAAGAGCCGGGCACGATGGTGGAGCGGATGACGACGCTGTGATAGGCGTCCTTGGTCTTCAGCGCCTTGCCGATGTTCGCGCAGACGATCTCGACGAATTTCAGCCCCACAGACCCGTCATCGGCAGAGGGCGTGCCCACGGCAACGAAGGAGACCTCGGTATTGTCCACGGCATATTGCACGTCGTCCGTGGCGGACAGCCGGCCCTCGGCCACGGCTGTCTCGATCAGCGCGTCCAGACCGTTTTCCACGATCGGCGTCTTGCCTGCGTTGATCGCGGCAATCTTGCCCGGGTCCACGTCAACGGCGATCACGGTGTGCCCGTCCTTGGCCAGGCAGGCCGCGGCGACAACGCCCACATAGCCGATCCCGAAGATGCTGATTTTTGCCATGGGTAGAAACCTTCTGATTTACTAAAGGGGGTGTGAAAGCGCCCAAAGGTATAACGAATTGTCTAGAGCGCGTTTGTGGCCAAAATACGTTTCAAATCGTTCTGAACAAAGAAGAAAGCAGCACTAGCGGCGTTCTGACAGATCTCGTGATATATCTGCATGACCAACAAGACCTTGGGGCTTTCAATAGTTTATCCGTCACATGTTGATTGGATAGCGGGCTATGGCGCGGCGAGGCAGTCCGGAATCCCGGACCTGCGGCAGGCTGCCCCTGCTCGGAAAATCCGCGCAAACAACCTTGGGTGGCGCCGTAAGGCAGCCGCGCCGCATAGGCGGGACAGCCGCCATTACGGGGCATCCCGGCACAGGCCGGATCGATTCGATCCCCTGCCGGATTCGATTCGGGGCTTAACGCTCCAGCAGGTCGCGGTAATAACTGTGCAGGAAAAAAAGCCCCAGCGTGGCGGTCACCAGCGCAAAGCCATAGGCATATAGCGGGCTGACATATTCGCCCACATAGCTGTAATACAGCGCGCGCCGCCCTTCGCTGACCGCATGCAGAACCGGGTTCCATTCCAGCCAATAGGCGTAAGGTTGGGGCACGGCCTCATGCATGAAGATGACCCCTGACACAAGCAACAGCGGGCGCGAGATCACGGACCAGATCGTGGCGTAGATCGCATGGCGCGACACCAGCAGACAGTTCAGCACGCCCACGCCAAACCCCACGGCCGCCGCCATGGCAAAGGCGTTGATCATCCGACCCAGTTCCAGATGCGTGCGGGATTCGGTGAATGTCAGCAAGAAACCCAGGATCAGGGCGCTGACCACCGCATGGGTCAGCACCGCGAGGATGAAGCGCGCCAGAAGCGCATCCATGAAGGTCACGCGCGGATAGCCCAGCAACTGGCGCGAATAGTTGATGGACTGCTGGACCTTGGACGACACGGAGGTAAACATCATGAACGGCAGCAGGCCGGAGGCATAGAACACCGCGAAATTGTCCCCCAGCGGCGGCGACCGGAAGCCGATGGAGAAGATCGCCACCAGCAGGCCAAGACCCAGCGCGGGTTCCAGCACCGCCCACAGATACCCGCCGGGCGACCGGCCATAGGTGCTCGACATCTCGCGCAGGATCAGCGCGGAAATGGTGCGCGCCCCCGAAAACCGTGGCGTGCTGTCATGCACGCTGCGCAGCCCTGTCTGCCCGCTGTCCATCCGCATCCCTTGCCAAAGCCCGCCGTCAGGCGGGGCCTAGCGTGACAGATCGCGCAGGTGCAGACAAGCCGCACCCCTATCCGAAAGGGTGTTTTCACTTGCACAACAAGACGCGGAGTGATCCTAAGGAACCCGCGTTGCGCCCCCCATTTTCTGCAGCGTATCGGCACGCAGCGGGCCGAATGACACGGCAAATTTGGTTCAGGATCTCATGATCGGTCGCATTCTCGCACTTTATTCCCGATATCGTCACACGCATCTGGTTCTGGAAGCCCCCGGACGCGAAATCCGCAACAGCGCAGGCGATGTCATCGGGTATGTGGACCTGGTGCGGGTCAATGGCGGGCTGCTGACGGTCGCGGGCTGGGCGCTGGCCGAACGTGTGCGCCTGGTCCTGGGCGGGCAAGTGGCCGACACCACCCCGCGACTGACCCGCGAGGATGTGGCCAACGGGCTTGGCGTGCGCGCCGACGTCGGGTTTGAGCTGACCTTGCCGACCACGCTTGCGGCGCTGCGCGAGTCTGATCCTCCGGGCCTTATCGTGACGGAGGATGCCGGCCAGCCGCGGATCGACCCGATCTCGGTGCCCATCGCGGTGCCCTTGCGCAGCCAGACGCGGGTGTTGACCCGTTTCCTGCTGGATGGCGCAGCAGCCGCGCCCGCGGTTCTGGCCTGGCGCATCACCCGCGACCCGGCCTATCGCCAGCGGGTCAAGGAACGGCTGCGCCTGTCGGAACATCCCGCGCGCACCACGCTGGAAAGCCACCTGTTCCGCACGCCCGAGGATACGGACCCGGACCTGCCCCGTCCGCGCATCACCATCATCGTTCCCGTCTATAACGCCTTCGATCTGCTGCGCGAATGTCTTGACCGGGTGGAACGTCACACGGACCTGCCCTGGCGCATGATCGTGATCGAGGATGGCTCCACCGACCCTGCCATTCGGCCCTGGCTGCGCGAATGGGCCGCCTCGCGGGACCGGGTCGAGCTGTTGGAAAACCCCGGCAACCGGGGCTTCATCGCATCGGTCAACCGCGGGCTGGCGCAGGCGATGCAGGCCACCACGCCGCAGGATGGTCCGGTAATCTTGCTGAACACCGATGCGCTGGTGCCCGAAGGCTGGGCCAGCCGTCTGATCCGCCCGATGCAGGTGCATGAAGACATCGCCACCGTCACGCCCATGTCCAACGATGCGGAAATCTTCTCCGTCCCGCATATCTGCACCCGCACCGTGCTGACGCCCGGACAGGGTGATGCGATCGATGCCGTGGCGCAGCGCTTCGCCCCGGAAGCCCTGCTGACGCTGGCCCCCACCGGCGTGGGGTTCTGCATGGCCATGGGCCGCGACTGGCTGCGCAAGGTGCCGCAGCTGGACCCCGCATTCGGGCGCGGCTATGGCGAGGAGGTCGACTGGTGCCAGAAGGTCGCCCGCCTTGGCGGACGGCACCTGGGCCTGCCCGGCCTGTTCGTGGAACACCGCGGCGGCGAAAGCTTCGGGTCCGAGGAAAAGCGCCGCCTGGTGGCCACCAACAATGCCATCGTGGCCCAGCGCTATCCGGGCTATGACATGCAGGTGCAACAGTTCATCGGTGCGGACCAGATGTGCACCGCGCGGCTGGCGCTGGGCCTGGGCTGGGCCACCAGCCTGGACCCGGAAGAGGCCGTGCCCGTCTATATCGCCCATGTTCTGGGCGGCGGGGCCGAACACTACCTGGAAAACCGCATCGCCATGGACCTTGAGGCCGGGCGGCCCAGCGTCGTGCTGCGCGTGGGCGGGCCGCAGCGCTGGATGATTGAACTGGTGACGCCCGCTGGCACCACCCAGGGCCAGACGGATGACAGCGCGCTGATCGAAAAACTGCTGGCCTGCATGACCCACCGGCATTTTGTCTATTCCTGCGCAGTGGGTGACCCTGACCCAGTGCAGATACCGGGCTTTCTGGCCGGGCTGCTGACGAAGGATGACACGGCAGAGATGCTGTTTCACGATTATTTCCCGCTCTCGCCCTCCTACACGCTGCTGGATTCCGATGGGCGCTATCTGCCGCCCGTGGTGGCCCCGCGCGACGACCCCGCCCATGCCACGCGCCGCCGGGACGGCACGCCCGTATCGCTGGAAGACTGGCAAAACGCCTGGGAAGTCTTTGCCCGGCAGGCGGAGATCGTGGTGTTTTCCGAAAACAGCGCCGCGCATGTGCGCGCCGTCTGGCCGCATCTGGAACAGCGCATGACCGTGCGCCCGCATCTGCTGCTGCATGACGTGCCGCGCCTGCCGGCCCCGGCCGCCGATGCCCCCAAGGTGCTGGCGGTTCTGGGCAATATCGGCATGCAGAAGGGCGCGGCGATCGTACAGGCCCTAGGCAAACACCTGGCCGGCGCGGCAGAGCCGAAGCTGGTGCTGATCGGTAATATCGATCCGGCCTATGCGCTGGACCCGTCCGTGCAGGTGCATGGATCCTACGCGATGCGCGACATCGGCAAGCTGGCGCGCCACTATGGCGTGACCCACTGGCTGATCCCCTCGGTCTGGCCCGAAACCTTCTGCTATACCGCGCATGAGGCGCTGGCCACGGGCCTGCCAGTGCTGGCCTTCGGCATCGGCGCGCAGGGCGATGCGGTGCGCAAGGCGCCCAATGGAATCGAAATGCCCTTTGACCTTGACGCCGATCTCGCGCAAACGGTCCTGATCTGCCTGTCGGGCGACACCCGGCGCGTGGCAACCGGCGAAGAAGTTGAGGCGACATGATCAAACAAGTGTCCATGTCATGGCTGCGCGGCCAGGGGATCGAGGTGCTCAATCGCGGCGGGTCCAAGGTGAACCTGCCCCGGCACACGGTGCTGGAAGCCCCGTCGAGCCTGAAATGGACCACTTATGAATACCGGATCGAGCTTGGCGCCTTTTCCTACCAGGTGTCGGGTTATTGCTTTGGCGCGCGGATCGGGCGCTATTGCTCTTTCGGGGAAAACGTCCAGATCGGTCGCCAGAACCATCCGCTCAGCTGGGTCTCGACCTCCCCCGCCTTTTACCTGGGCGACCGCCTGTTCGATCTTGGCACCGATTTTGCCGGCGCGCAGGAATATCACGATTACAAGTTCACCTTCGACGGCCCGCCCACCCGCGCCAAGATTACGACCATCGGCAATGATGTCTGGATCGGCCACGGCGCGCAGATCATGCCGGGCGTGACCATCGGCGACGGGGCCATCGTGGCATCGGGCGCAGTGGTGGCCAAGGACGTGCCACCCTATGCCGTTGTCGCGGGCAACCCTGCCGTGATCAAGAAAATGCGCGTGCCCGCCGACATGATCACCCCGCTGCTGCGGTCCCGCTGGTGGCAATATGCGCCCTGGCAGATGACCCACCTGGACCCGTCCAACCTGCATGAATTCGTGCGCGGCATCTACAAGATGACCGACGTGGAACCGTTTCAGCCCAACGTCGTGGACCTGCGAGAGACATGAAGACCCAACCGACCAAGACAATCGTTTTCTTGCACATTCCCAAGACCGCCGGACAAACCATCCATTTCGAGCTGGAACGGACATTGGGCGCGGGCGCCATCTCTCCGATCCGGGTGCATTCGCAGGCGCCCGATGCAGCGGCGCAGTTCCCCGCGGGCTATCACGCCTATTCCGGCCATATCGATTGGGAGGCGCTGGACAGCGTCGCGCAGCCACGTTTCGTCTTCACCGTTCTGCGGGATCCGCTGGAACGGATGGCTTCCTTCTATTTCTACCTGCGCCGGCAGGCGCAAAGCATCTCTCCCGCAGAGCTTGCCAGCCCGGCCCGCACCGGCATGCGCATGGCGCTGGAACACGGGCCGGATTTCTACTTCCGTGACGGGGGGGCGGGGTGGCACCGGTTCGTCATGGATCACTACTACAACCCCTATTGCTCCTATCTCATCACGCGGCGCATTCGCGGCTATGCCAAGATCAAGGATCTCAGCCAGGATGAGCTTGTCTCGCGCGCGCTGGAGGCGGCCCGGACCCTGGACGGGATCTACAGCGTCGATGGCCTGGCCCGGCTGGAAGCAGACCTGGCGCGGGAAACCGGCCTGTCGCTGAACATCGCGGGCAGCTATGCCAACGCGGACCCGTCCGGCCCGAAGGACGGGCGCTGGCCGCGTCTGAAGGCGCGCCTGACCCGCGACGACAGCGCGGCGGTGCTGCAACAGATGGTGGCAGCGGATCAGATCCTGATGCGGGAACTGGGCTTTGCCAAACCCGCAGACTGAGGCAGAGGCGGCGCCTCTCTGGTCAGCGCGGCGGAATGGCTGTAGCCTGCCCCCCAGCGCAAGTCAGCGAGGACCCCGGTGACAGCACAAGACCCCAAGGGCACGAAGACCGCGGCCCCGGCCCAGCCAGGCCTTGGCCAGGACCAACCCACCCCGTCAGCCCCAGAGATCACGCCCAAGGCGCAGGTCGATGCGCTGCTGGAAGAGCGCAAGAAGATCGCCGTTCAGCTGGAAGAGGCCAAGAACCAGAAGCTTCTGGCCCAGCTGGAACAGATGAAGCGCGAAACCGCGCAAGAGGCCGAAAAAGCCGAAGACAGGAAAAAGGGCGCCGCGGCCCTTGCCCCGCCGCCCGTGCCGGACGCGCGCATCCAGCCGCGGCACCTGGCCGTGGCGGCCAGCTTTCTGGTGATGGTGGTGCTGCCCCTTGCGGCGACGATCTGGTATCTGAACGCCCGCGCCCATGACAGATACGTTTCCTACAGCGGGTTTTCCGTCCGCAAGGAGGAGGTCAGTTCCGCGTTCGAGCTGTTGGGCGGTGTCGCGCAGCTGTCTGGATCGTCCTCCTCGGACACGGATATCCTTTACAAGTTCATCCAAAGCCCGGAACTGGTGGCCCGCGTCAACGCGCAGGAGGATCTGCGCGCGCTCTGGACCAAGCCGGGCCGCAGCTGGGCGGATTCAGGCGATGACCCGGTGTTTTCCTACAATCCTGGCGGGACCTGGGGCGCGATATTCGGCGCGGCACAGCAGGATTCGATCGAGGATCTGACCAGCTACTGGTCCAGCCGCGTTCACGTCTATTCAGACAGCGGCACCGGCCTGATCGACCTGGAGGTCGAAGCCTTCGACCCGAATGACGCCCAGCGGCTGGCGCAGCTGATCTATTCCGAAAGCTCGGACATGATCAACCGGCTGTCGGCCATCGCCCGGGACGACGCCACCCGCTATGCCGAGGAAGAGCTGGCCACCGCCGTCGAACGGCTGAAAAGCGCGCGTGAGGCCCTGACCCGCTATCGAAACCGCACCCAGATCGTCGATCCCTCGGCCTCGATCCAGGGACAGATGGGGCTTCTCAGCTCGCTTCAGGCGCAGCTGGCGCAAACGCTGATCGACCTGGACATCCTGCGCCAGACCGCGCGGGACAATGACCCCCGCATCACCCAGGGCGAACGCCGGGTGGAGGTGATCGAAAACCGCATCGCGGAAGAGCGCAGCAAGCTGGGCCTGGGCACCGATGTGGACGGCACCCCACGCGAAGGCGCCTTTGCCGATGTGATCGGCGAATATGAACGCCTGGTGGTCGATCTGGAGTTTGCCGAACAAAGCTATACCGCCGCACTTGCGGCCTATGATTCCGCGCAGGCCGAAGCCCGCCGGCAAAGCCGCTATCTGGCGGCGCATGTGAACCCGACCCTGCCGGAATCCGCCACCCGCCCTGACCGCACGAAAATCGCGGGGCTTGTGGGGCTGATCGCCTTCCTGACTTGGGCGATGGCGGTTCTGTCCTTCTATGCCATGCGCGACAGGCGATGATCGTCCTCAAGGATCTGACCAAGGTTTTCACCATCAACGGCACCCGCAAGGTGGTGGCGGACCGCATAAATGCGGTGTTTCCCACAGGCGTCTCGGTGGCGCTGCTGGGCCGCAACGGCGCGGGCAAATCCACCTTGTTGAAGGTCATCGCGGGCACATCCAGCCCCACGTCGGGGCAGGTGTTGACGGATGGGCGCATCTCCTTCCCCGTTGGGCTGGCAAGCTCCACCCACCCGGACCTGACGGGGGCGCAGAACACACGCTTCGTCGCGCGGATATATGGTGCCGATACGGAGGAGGTGACGCGGTTCGTCGCCAACTTTTCCGAACTGGGGCAGCATTTCTTCCTGCCCGTGCGCACCTATTCCTCTGGCATGAAATCGCGGCTGAGCTTCGGCATCAACATGGCGCTGCCCTTTGATACCTATCTGATCGATGAGATCACCTCCGCCGGGGATGCCGCCTTTCGGGACAAGAGCGTGCGGCTGTTCAACGCCCGCATGGCCAATGCGGGTGCAATCTTCGTCAGCCACAACATGGGCACGCTGCGGCAGATGTGCCAGGCGGGTGCGGTGCTGGAAAACGGGCGGTTGCATTACTATGACGACCTTGAGGATGCGATCGCCCATCATGAATCCGTGCAGGGCAGCAAGGGCGACAGCACCTAGCAAGGCGCGATCCGGGCATTTGCCAAGCGCGCGGGGCCATTCAACCCAGGGTGGCAGGCCCTGGGCGAATCGCGTTCCAAACGGTGCGGACCACTCCGAATGCACCGCAAAACAATCCTTTCGTATAGGTTCGCAGGGCGGAAACAGCGTTTATGCAACGAAATGTAACAAGTTACCGTTTCGTATCGTTCGGGCCAACCGGGCGGGTTAATTGGTTTGGCCAGGTTTAGGCTAACGGCGCGGCGTGATGCCGCGCCGCCTTTTTTTGCGCTGGCCGGATCGCGGTGGCACATAGGGGCGGCGCGCCGATCCGGGCGCATCCGTTTCGAAGGCCTTTCCATGTCACAGGCGTCATCCTCTTCCACCGGGCTGCCACGGGGCGCGCCCGTTTCGCTGGACCTGCCCCGCCCCCGCCCGGACGGGCGCAGCCTGCTGGGGCAATTCTGCGTGCTGGAGCGCTGCCGCCCCGCCACCCATGCCGGCGGGCTGCATGCGGCCTTTACCGCACAGAACGGCGACACCGGCTGGACCTACCTGCCCTACGGCCCCTTCGCGGGCGAAGCCGCCCTGCGCGCCTGGATGGAGGCAACCTGCGCCGGCACGGACCCGCTGTTCTACACGGTCCTTCGCGCGGGCGGCGGCGCGCCGCTGGGCCTGCTTTCGCTGATGCGGATCACGCCGGACCATGGCGTGGCGGAAATCGGCCATGTGCACTTTGGCCCCGCCCTGCAACGCACCCCCACCTCGACCGAGGCTGTGGCGCTGCTGCTGCGCCATCTGTTCGATGACCTTGGCTATCGCCGGTGCGAATGGAAATGCGATGCGCTGAACACCGCCTCGCGCAGCGCGGCCCAGCGGCTTGGCTTCACCTATGAGGGCACCTTCCGCAAGGCCGCCGTGGTCAAGGGGCGCAACCGCGACACCGCGTGGTATTCCATAATCGACAGCGACTGGCCCCGCATCCGCACCACATTGGACGCCTGGCTGGGCCCCGACAATTTTGACAGCAGCGGCGCACAACGCCGCCGCCTTGCGGATCTGCTGGGCCGCTGACCCGCCGCGCGGATGGGGCCTTGGCAAAGGCGGCGGGGCCTCTCCACATCCGGGCGCGGGGCTGCTATGGCATTGGCAGTTCCAGACCGGAGATCCCCCGTGCGCAAACCTGTTGTCCTGACCATTCTTGACGGCTGGGGCCTGAACCCAGACACAACCGCAAATGCCCCGTCCCTGGCGCATACGCCGACCATGGACGCGCTGATGCAGCGCTGCCCCCATGCAACGCTGATCACCCACGGCCCGGATGTGGGCCTGCCCACCGGCCAGATGGGCAATTCCGAGGTCGGCCACACCAATATCGGCGCGGGCCGCGTGGTTGCGATGGACCTGGGGCAGATCGACCTTGCCATCGAGGATGGCAGCTTTTTCACCAATGCAGAGATCACCGGGTTTGCCGAAACCGTCGCCCGCGCCGGCGGGCGGGCGCATGTCATGGGTGTCGTCTCGGACGGCGGGGTGCATGGGCATATCAACCACATGCGCGCCGCGGTGCAGGCCCTGTGTGACGCGGGGCTGGAGGTTTTGGTGCATGCCATCACCGATGGGCGGGATGTTGCGCCCAAATCCGCCGATGCCTTCGTGCCCGCGTTGCAGGCCAGCCTGCCGCAGGGTGCGCGGATTGCCACCGTGATCGGCCGCTATTTTGCTATGGACCGCGACTCCCGCTGGGACCGCGTGCAAACCGCCTATGACGCCATGATCGAAGGCCGCGGCGCGCGCGCCGAAACCGCCACCGGGGCCGTTGCCGCCGCCTATGCCCAGGGCATCACGGATGAATTCATCCCCGCCACGGTCATTGACGGCTATGCCGGGCTTGCGCCGCAGGACGGGTTCTTTTGCCTGAATTTCCGCGCCGACCGCGCCCGAGAGATCCTGTCCGCCATCGGTGAAGCGGCGTTCACCGGGTTTGCGCGCACCCCGCCGCAGCTGTCCGCGCTGTTGGGCATGGTGGATTATTCGGACGCGCACAGCCGCTTCATGCGCACGGCCTATCCCAAGCGGGAGATCGTGAACACGCTGGGCGCCTGGGTTGCGCAACATGGCAAGCGCCAGTTCCGCCTGGCCGAGACGGAAAAATACCCCCACGTGACCTTCTTCCTAAATGGCGGCAAGGAAACGCCCGAACAGGACGAGGACAGATTCATGCCCGCCTCGCCCAAGGTGGCCACCTATGATCTGCAACCGCAGATGTCCGCCGATGAGGTCACAGACCGTTTCGTGGCCGCGATCGAGGCCGGCTATGACCTGATCGTCACCAATTACGCCAACCCGGACATGGTCGGCCACACTGGCGATCTGGCCGCCGCCATCACGGCCTGTGAAACGGTCGATGCGGGGCTGGGCCGTGTGGTGCAGGCGCTGGAAAAGGCAGGCGGCGCGATGATCGTCACCGCCGATCACGGAAATTGCGAAACCATGGTGGACCCGGACACCGGCGGCCCGCACACCGCGCATACCACCAACCCGGTGCCCGTGCTGCTGCTGGGCGGGCCAGAGGGCGCGCAGCTGGCCGATGGGCGGCTGGCAGATCTGGCGCCCACGCTGCTGGCGCTGATGGGCCTGCCGCAACCGCCCGAGATGACGGGGCAGAGCCTGATCCGCACATGAGGCGTGGCGGCATCCGGTCACTGGCGCTGGCGGGCGCGATCACGGCGGCGGGCCTTTGGCTGGCCCCCGGGCCCGCCGCTGCGCAGG
>CBFHYV010000024.1:0-19133 GCA_965660085.1 uncultured Paracoccaceae bacterium | reverse complement strand
CCGGCAGGGCGCCACCGGCGCGCAGCGCCGCCACCAGCCCGGTGCGGTCCGCCTGAACAAGGGGCGCGCGCATGTCCAGCCCCAGCGCCTGCCCGACCTTTTGCGCCGCAGCGCTGGATTGCGCCCCGAAATCGCCGGGCGGCACCACCGTTGCCACGCTGCGCAGGTTGCGCTGCGCCGAGATGGACAGGATCGCCTGCGCCGACTGGGCCGGGGTCACGCCGAACACATAGGTGCCATTGCCCGCAAGCGTTTCATTGTTGGACAGCGTCACCACCGGCACCCGAACCGCACGGCTGACGGCGCGGGTCTGGGCGCTGAACACCGGGCCGACCAGCATCCTTGCGCCTGCGTCAACCGCCCGCTGCGCGGCGGCAACCGCCGTTTCCGGGGTAGAGCCGCTGTCCACGATATCAATCCCGATGCCCGGCCCGCCGCCAAGCCTGGTGGCGCTTTGCAGGATCTGGCCAAGCTCGGCCGAGGCACCGGACAACGGCAGCAGGATGGCAGAGCGTCCGGGACCGGAGCCACCCGGCCTGCCGCCGGACGGCCCGGCCATCTGCCCACAGCCAGAGGTCACCGCCAGCGCCGACAGCCCGGCCAGCATATGGCGCCGGGTCAGGCTGCGTGCCCCGGCATGTCCGGCAGGGCTGTGGGCTGGGAAATGGTCCGGCATGTCTGATCCTTGTGTCACGGGCGGGCCTTGTCCGGCGCATGATGACGGCAATCCCGGGCATGGAAAACCGGAATCACCGGCCCGGGCCGATCTGCGCCGGGGATCGGGGCGCGCCGATCTGCGCCGGGGGCCTTACCCCGCCAGCGCATTCAGCCCGACGATCGGCATCAGGATCGCCATCACCAGCAGCATCACGATCCCCCCCATGACCAGCAACACCGCGGGTTCCACCAAGGCCACGATGGTTGCCACCATCGCCTTGAGCGACCCGGCCTGATCCTGCGCCGCCCGGTGCAGGCTGTCGCCCAGCGTGCCGCCGGCCTCACCGCTTGCGATCATGGCCACCAGCATCGGGGGGAACACCTGCGCCGCCTGAACCGAGCGTGACAGCGGCGCGCCGTCCTGCACATTGCGGGTGATCTCCGCCACGCGGCTGCGGATGAAACGGTTGGGCACCGTGCCTGACGCGGCCCGCAGCGCCTCCGCCAGTGGCACGCCGGATTGCACAAGGGTGGCCAGGGTGCCGGTGAACTGCGCCGCGTTTGCCTGCAACACCAGCTGGCGGATCAGCGGCGCGCGGGTCAGGCCATGGTCCCAGCGCAGCCGCATCCCGGGCAGCCGCAACAGCCCCAGCGCCCCAAGGACCCCGGCCGCCACGGTGCCGCTTGCTGCAAGGCCCCAGCGCTGCAGCCAGTCTGACGTGGCAATCAGCGTCCGTGTCAGGGCGGGCAGGTCCGCGCCGCGCGCGGTAAACACCCGCACGATGTCCGGCATCACGAAGGTCAGCAGCGCGACAATCACCCCCAAGGACACCAGCGCCAGCAGCGCCGGGTAGATCAGCGCCAGTTGCAGCGTCTGCCGGTTGCGCGCCCGCTCCTCGATATGGGTGGCAAGGTGTTCCAGCACCTGCCCCAGCTTGCCGGCGCTTTCGCCCGCGCGGACGGAGGCGCGGAAGTATTCGTCAAAGCCGGCGGGCATCTGGTCCAGCGCATCGGCAAAGCTGCGGCCATCCACGATGGCGCCGCGCAGGTCCAGCAGCAATGAGGTATCGCGCGCCGCACCCAGCTGATCGGCGACAATGCGGATGGCATCCTCGATCCGCACCTGCGCGCCGACCAGCGTTGCCAGTTGCCGCGTCACCAGAACCTGTTTCTTGAGGCTGAGCCGATGCGCATTGCCTGACGCCTTCTCTCCCTTGCGGCGCGTGGCCTCCACGGACAGGGGCAGCAGATTGCGCCTGCGCAGGTCGGCGCGCACCGCGGCGGCACTGGCGGCGTCCAGCAGGCCCCGGGTTGTCTTTCCTTCGGGATCGACGGCGCGGTAGGAAAAGGCGGGCATGGCTACACCCCCTCCACCGGCGCGTCTTCGCGCACGGCGCGGGCGACTTCGGCAACCGTGGTCAGCCCGGCGCGGATCTTCTCTGCCCCGTCCTGCAGGATGCTCTGGGAGGATTTGCGCGCCTCGCGGGCCAGCGCCGCCTCTGACGCGCCTTCGTGAATCATTGTCTGCAAGGCGGTGGTGGCGGCGATGATTTCATAGACCGGCAGCCGCCCGCGAAAGCCGGTGTTGGTGCAACTGTCACAGCCCTTTGCCGCATGCACCTGCGTGCCCGGCGCCAGCGCGCCGGACAGCAGGGCAGACTCCGCCTGCGTCACCTCATGCGGGGTGCGGCACTGCGGGCAGAGCCGGCGCACCAGGCGCTGCGCCATCAATCCGCGCACCATGGGGGCAAGCAGGAACCGTTCCACCCCCATGTCGATCAGGCGAGAGACCGACCCGATGGCAGTGTTGGTGTGCAGCGTCGACAGGACCAGATGGCCCGTCATGGCGCTTTCCACGGCGATGCGGGCGGTTTCACCATCGCGGATCTCACCCACCATGATCACATCCGGGTCCTGGCGCAGGATGGCGCGCAGGCCGCGGGCAAAGGTCATCTCCGTCTTGGGATTGACCTGGATCTGGCCCACGCCATCCATTGAGTATTCGATCGGGTCCTCAACCGTCAGGATGTTGCGGGCACGGTCATTGAGCGCATGCAGCGCCGCATACAGCGTTGTGGTCTTGCCAGAACCCGTCGGCCCGGTGACCAGCACCAGCCCTTCGGGCGCGGTGATGATCCGGTTGAACGCCTCACGGTCGCTTTCTGACAGGCCCAGATGCGCGATGCCCAGCTGGGTCTGGCCGCGGTCCAGCAGGCGCAGCACCACCCGTTCACCGAATTGCGACGGCAGCGTGGAGATCCGCACATCCAGTTCATAGCTGCCCACGCGCAGGCTGACCCGCCCGTCCTGGGGCAGGCGTTTTTCCGCGATGTCGAGCTTGCCCATCACCTTCAGGCGGCTGGACAGCTGGCTGGCCAGGGATCGGCGCGGCTCCAGCACCTCGCGCAGGACGCCATCGATGCGGAAGCGCACCACAAGGCGTTTTTCCTCCACCTCGATGTGGATGTCGGATGCCCCGTCCTTGACCGCCTCAAGCAGCAGCGCATTGATCAGGCGCACCACGGGCGCATCGTCCTTCTGATCCAGCAGGTCGTCCACGGAGGCCGCAGTTTCCGCCAGCGCGCTGAGGTCATCGCGGCTGTCCTCGGCCATCTGCGCCGCCTCGGAGGCGCTGTCGCGGTAGGAGGCGGACAGGGCGGCGTCAAAGGCCGCGGGGTCCACGGCGTCGAACGGGATCAACCGGCCCGCGACGCGCTGCGCCTCAAGCAGCGCGGCCAGGGTGGCCTCTGGCAGATGCCGGCAGACCGGTTCCGGGGCCGCGGCGCCTGCGGTGTCCTCTGCGGTGTCCAGCAGCACGCCATGTGCCTTGGCAAAGCTGTAGCCCAGCGGCTGACCTGTCATCTTGCATCCTCCAATGTCATCCGCAGCGAGACCTGGCCCGGCTGCGTCAGCCGGGACATCTCCACCGATGTGGCGCGGACGCAGGCGCCGGCCTCCAGCGCCGCAATCCAGGTCATCGCGTCCACATAGGCGGCCTGCGATACGGTGATGCGCAGGCGCGCGCCCTCCGGGTCCAGCCGGGTCAGGGGGATCCCGGCGCTCTCGGCGCTTTGGGTCACGCGGGGGCCAAGGGGCGTTGTGTCCGCGCAGGTCGGGCGGCTGTCCGCTGCTGCCGGGGCGGCCCTGTCCGTGATGTCCAGCACGGCAAGATAGCGCGCAATCCGCTCTTGCTGCGCGGCCCGCTGGTGCATCAACGGTTGCCAGAGATATAGCCACCCGGCGAGGGCCAGCAGAATGACGCCGCCCCCGATGAGCAGCAGCCTTTCGCGCGGTTCCAGCCGGTTCAGCAAGGTCATGGCCGCACCGTCAGTTCCGCCCGCGCGGACCCGGCATCCGCCGTGGCGGAGCCGCTGCCCACCCGCAGCCCGGCCGCGGACAGGCTGGCTTCGGCA
Source organism: uncultured Paracoccaceae bacterium (assembly GCA_965660085.1). GTDB lineage: Bacteria > Pseudomonadota > Alphaproteobacteria > Rhodobacterales > Rhodobacteraceae > CBFHYV01. Next base: position 15,063 of record CBFHYV010000024.1, on the reverse strand, counting down.
CGCTGGAGCGATTCAAGATCCGGCGTTTCCACCACCAGACGCAGGACATCGTCAGACCAGACCAACTCACGCAACTGCACCTGCGCGCCATCGCGCAGCCAGGCCTGTGACACATCATCCATCAGGGGCAGGAACCCGGAGCCGCCCGGCACCGCGGCCTCCGCCGCGATCTGCCGGACCAGAAGGGCCGGGTTGGCGTCCGATGATGCGCCCGGCAGGTGCCGGTTCAGCGCCACGGTCGCGGCGGTCTGCAACCTGTCGGCAATGTCGCGCTGCGCGCGGATGTCCGCGGCCAGGATCCCAAGATGCGCCAGCAGCGCCAGCACCACGCTGGCGGCCAGCCAGCGCAAGGGCCGGCCAAGGCGCCTGGAGGGGCGGAACGCGCCTTGGCGCAGGTCATGCCTGTCCAGGGCAGGCGGTGGCGGCACCGGGCCATCGGGGCGCGAAAGACGCGTGATCTGCGCATCAAGACCCTCCCCATAGGGCTCAACCCACGGTTTGCCCGAGAGGGCCCATAGAAGTGGCAGCATATCGGCCCGCGCGGCAAAGCCAGTGCCATCCGAAGCGCGGACCAGAACCCTGTCACCCGCGCGATAGCAGCGCCATCCGGGCTGACCCCTGTCATCCGGCGTGGGGGGTGGCAGCAGCATCTGTTCGGCAATGATCGGACGCTCGGGCGCGGTGTCAACATGCTGGCGCATCACCGCCGCATCGATCACCGCAACCAGCAGCCGCCCGTCGGGAAAGGTGTCACAGATCGCGAAATGTGTCTGGTCCAGCGGGCGGCCTACCGCCTCTTCCAGGGCAAATGGCAGCGCGTCCCGGCGCTGGCGCGCGGTGCGGACGGGCAGGTCCAGAACATGCACTGTCACCCGTTCAGCCGGCACCGCAGTGTATTGCGCGCGCAGGGCGTCGGGCAGCAGATGATCAAAGACCGCGACCGGATCAGGCGCTAGCACAGCCTCAGCGGGCATGGACACCGGGGGGTCATGCGGATCAAGATTATGAATTGATTGTATTTTTTCGGTTTTCATACACTCTGCTTTGATGTATCAACGCATTGTAAATGTATCTCTCTCTTACGTCCTCTTGGGTGCTGATGACCTAGACACGGACCTAGCGGGAGAAAAGTTTCATGGTTTTCCAAAGATTCTGTTGCGCACGCAGACAGACGGCGCGTGACGCCGAGGCCGGCGTGACCTTGATCGAAATGATGGTGGTGCTTGTCATCATTGCCGTCGTGGCGGCGATGGTCGTGCCGAACGTGATCGGCCGCCCCGACCAGGCGCGGGTCACGGTGGCAAGCAGTGACCTGCAATCCATCGCCGGGGCGCTGGAAATCTACCGGCTGGACAACCGCACCTATCCGACCACCGCCCAGGGGCTGGAGGCGCTTGTCGCCCGGCCGTCGATCCCGCCGGAGCCGGTGAACTGGGCCTCTGGCGGGTATCTCGGCGGGATGCCGAAGGACCCCTGGGGCGCGGATTACATCTATCGCTTCCCCGGCAGCACCGGACGATTCGACCTCATCAGCCTTGGCGCGGATGGCCAGCCCGGCGGGTCCGGAGTGAACGCGGACATCATCTATGGTGCGGCGCAGGCCTCCAATGGCTGACAGGCGGGCACCGGACAGCGGCGTGACACTGATCGAGATCCTCGTCGTCCTGACGCTGATCGCGGTCAGTGCGGGCGTCGTGACGCTTGCGCTGCCCGGCACCGGCTCGCAGACATCGCTGGCCCAGCAGGCAGAGCTGCTGGCCGCGCGCCTGACCCTGGCCGCGGACCGCAGCCTGGTGGAAGGGCGGCAGTTCCGCTTTGAATGGGAGCCCGGGGCATACAGGTTCCGGGAATGGGCAGAGGGCGCATGGCAACCGCTGACGGACCCGGCCTTCGCCGGACAGGACACCACCGCGCTGCAGGCCGCCCTGACGGATCAGGACGGGTCCCGGCGCGGACATGTCAGGATCACACCGGATCTGATGCCGCCGGCGCGGGGCGTGCTGGAAATCGCGCTCTCGTCCGGTGCAAACCGCCGCACGGTGCTGTTTGATGGTCTGGCCGCGCGGGTGCAGGGGGGGCAACCATGACCACGCCACGCGATCCGCAGGCCGGGTTTACCCTGATTGAAACGCTGGTGGCGATGACGGTGCTCGCCGTGGGTGCCATGACGCTGCTGACCGGGGTGGAACGGCACGCGACGGCAACGCGCGGGCTGGAGGACCGGATCGTGGCGCGATGGGTGGCCGAAAACGTGCTGGCCGCCACGGCGCTGGATCTGGGGGTCGATGATGACTGGACGCGCGCGCTTGGGGTCGACTGGGCCGCGCGCACGGAAACCCGGCCGCTTGCCGGGTCAGGGTTGCGCGCGGTCACGGTGCGCGTGGGCGATGCCGCTGCGGGGGCGGAGGGATCGCTTGTTGCCCTGACCGGCTATCTGCCTGCACGGGGGGACGCGCAATGACCGCGGGGCGCATGTGGATCATCGTCGCTCTGGTCGGCCTGGCGCTTCTGGCCTCGCTCGGCTGGTCAGGGCTGGGGCTTGCCCGCCACATGGCCGGGCAGACCCGCGTTCAGCCGCTGACGGTGACGCAGCCGCCGGTGCGGACGGCCCCCGCCGCACCGCGGGACATGGTGGCGATCACGGCGCTGGCCCCGTTTGGCCAGCCGGCGCAAGACCTCCGCCCCACACAGACAAGCCCCACCCGCGCCGCGCTGGATATCGCCCTGCGTGGCGTTCTGGTGGATTCGGATCCGGCGCAGTCGCGCGCCTTCATCCGGACCAAGGGCCGCGTCGGCGTCTATCGCCCCGGCGAAAAGGTGGATGCGGCGGAGCTGATCGCGGTCAACACGGACACCATCACCGTCCTGCTGGGCGAGGAGCCTGTCATCATCGGGTTCGATGGCGTGCAGACCGGCCCCGCCGCAGCGCAATCCACCCCCGCTGCGCCCTCCGGGACGGAGCAGCGGGATGATCCCTTCGCCCGGCTGGCCAGCGCCATCGTGCCGGGCCAAGGCTCCATCGACCTGCGGGACCCGCCGCCGCCCGAGACCACGCAGGACTATATCGCCGCTTGGCGGGACCGGATCACCCGCAACCCCAAGGCCGCGATGGACCGTGTTGGCGTGGAATTGGTGGAAAACGGATACAGGATCAAACCCGATCCGAACATCGGGGTCACTTTGGCTGGGTTGCGTCCGGGGGATGTGATAACGCGGCTCAACGGCCAATCCGTTGGGGATCTGGCGCGGGACCGCATCCTGTATGATGACGTGGCCGCTGCAGGTATCGCGCGCGTCGAAGTCATGCGGGACGGTCAGACCATGTTGCTGACTTTCCCGCTCAGGTAGTCAGGCACAGAAGGAAGCACCATGCGCAGAACGGCCATCTTTGCGATGCTGATCGCCCTGTGTATGCCAGCCATGCTGGCCGCGCAGGCCCGTGTTCTGGACGACCGCGACGCGGAATTTGTCATCAACCTCCGCAATGCCGATATCGCCGTGCTGGCCGAGCAGGTGTCAGAGATCACGGCGCGCACGCTGGTGATCGACCCGGCCCTGGGCGGGGAGGTCACGGTGATCTCGGCCCAGCCGCTGACCCAGGCCGGCGTCTGGCAACTGTTCCAGTCCATGCTGCGCGTGCGGGGTTTCGTGGCCGTGGATGCCGGTGTGATCTGGGAAATCGTGCCCGAGGATGAGGCCCTGTCCAAACCCGGCGGCAATCCCCTCACCGGGCGCGCCGGCGAACAGGATGTCATCACCAAGCTCGTGCCGCTGGATCGTCTGCCCTCGGCCGAGGCGGTGCGGGTTCTGCGCCCGCTGGTGGCGCAGAACGGCTATCTGGAGGCGCTGTCAGATCCGAACGCGATCATCATCACCGACACGCAAGCCAATGTGGACCGGATCATCGCCATCGCGCGGACCTTCGATTACCCGGCCGAACAGCGCACGGAGGTGATCCGCTTTTCCTTTGCCGAAGCCACCGCCGTGGCCGCCGCAATGACAGAGGTGCTCGGATCCTCCGGGACGGGCGCGCGCATTTCCGTTGATCCCGCATCGAACCTGCTTCTTGTGCGCGGGACCGAAGGCGACATAGATCAGATCCGCAGGCTGGCGCGGGACCTGGACGTGGCGCCCCGCGCCAACCCGCAGGTGCAAAAGCGCACCCATCTGTATGAGTTGAAATTCGCCGATGCCGAAGTGGTGGCAGAGATCGTGGCCAACACGCTGCAGGGCGGGACGGATATCGTGAACCCGGTGGCCGAGGCCGTGGACGGCCAGGCCGCGGCACCGGCCGGCCCCGCGCCGGAGGTCTCCGTCCAAGCCTCCACCCAGACCAACGCCGTGGTGATCCGCGGCACCTCGCAACAGATCCAGGAGGCGATCAGCCTGATCGCCGCACTGGACCAACGCCCGGCCCAGGTGATGATCGAGGCGGCGATTGTCGAGGTCAGCGGAGAGGTGGCCGAACGGCTTGGCGTGCAGATGGGCCTGGGCGACAACCTGGCAAACCAGAGCTTTGCCGCCACCTCCTTCGGCCAGGGGGGCACATCGCTGGGCAATGTACTTGTCGCGCTGGGGGTCAGCCAGGCGGCGGGGCTGGCCAGCGGGCTGACCATCGGCGGCACCGCCGACAATTTCGGCATCCTGGTTCAGGCCCTGTCGCAATCGACCCAGGCCAACCTGCTGTCCACGCCGTCCATCACCACAACGGACAACAAGCCCGCCACCATCGTGGTTGGGCAGAACGTCCCCTTCCGCACCGGATCATTTGCAACGGATGGCAATACCGCCGCCCCCTTTACCACGATCGAACGCCGGGATGTCGGCATCACCATGCAGGTGCTGCCCCGCGTCACCTCCAACGGGGTGGTCCGGCTGGACATCTCGCAAGAGGTGTCCAGCCTGGTGAATGCCAATGTCGAAGGGGCGGCGGACCTTATCACCAACCGCCGGGTGATTGAAACAACGGTGCAGGCGCAGGATGGCGGCACCGTGGTGCTGGGCGGCCTCATCACCGATGACAACCGCGCCGCCCGCGGCAAGGTGCCCGGGCTGGGCGATGTCCCCATCATCGGCGGGCTGTTCCGGTCCCGAAGCGAGGATCAGACCCGCAGGACGCTGTTCGTGTTCATGCGCCCCACGGTGATTGACAGCCAGCAGAAGGCGCAATCCGTGGCCCAAAGACAGTTTCAGCGGCTGCGCGAAGCCGATGCCGCGGACCCGCCGCGCAGCCTTCTGAAGGAACGCAAGGTCAACCGCCTGCCGCTGGAAATCAACGGGCTTTACTGAGCACCGGGCAAGGTAAAGGTCAGCGAGGCCCAGAGGGATTCCCACACCGCGCCGCGCGTCTGGACGACCAATTCGCGCGACGGCTCCCGCAGGACAACCGAATCGACAAGGTAGGTCCGGCCCGGTGTCACGGGAAAGGACGCCACGCCACGCGCATCGGTCTGAAGGAAGATCTCTGTCACCGCATCATCGGCCCCGCGTTCAAACACCGTGACCTTGTTTTCCGCCAGGGGCGCGCCCTGATAGAACAGCTGCACGGTCATGGGTGCCTCTGCCGGCGCGGTATAGGGGTTGGTCAGGGCCACAAGCTCCAGCTCCAGCCCGCGCGACGCGTCCGATCCGGCACCCTCGCCAATGGCGACCAGGCTCTTGGAAAAGCGCGCATAGGCCTCGGTGACCTGCGTCTCAGGCAGCCTGCGCGCTGCATGCCGATCCAGGACCGAGGCATATCCCTTTTCCTCAAGGAAGGCCGCGAATTTGGCGAAGTCCGTATAGGTGATGGTCCGGTAATCGGCCTGGTGCACCAGCACCAGCAGACCCTCTGCCGCCGCATCGGTTTTCAGCGCCGGGCGGTCGCCCAGGCGGCCAGAGATGGGTGAGATCTGACCGTTGATCCAGGCTTCGGCGCGGATGGTCTGATCCGGGTGCCAGATCAGATCGATCCCCTTGAAATACTCGCCATTGCGCAAATGCGCCGAGACCGTTTCCGATGGCGCGGCCTGCCATTGCAGCGGTTCAATCCAGACCTCATGCGCCGACGCGCCGAAGGCGAAGAAAAGCGCAGGCAGGGCTGCTGTCAGAAAGCGTCTGGTCATGGGTCAAAATCCTGTTCCGCTGCAAAGCATGTGGGGCCGCGCCATGTGGCGGGCGTCCCAGTCTATAACGTAGCGGGGCGATGGCGCGTTCAAATTCCACCGGCGCACGTTTTCTTGAGAGGGGCTGACTGCGCGGACGAACATGGGCTGGCGGGCCGGCGGGCCGCTTTGCGGCGGGTTCAGATCTGCCGCGTTGGTTGAGATTGGCGGGAAGCGGTCTTTCGCTGCGCTTGCAATTCAAAACACGTTACAGAACGAAAGCGGACGTTTGCATCACCTCACCGGCCACCTACCGGGCTTGGTAGAGCTAGGGCCAGCGGCTCCGGCATCGTGCGGGATAATCTTGACGAACGCCTTCTCGTAGTCATCAATAACTGAATACCTTCAGTCCATTGGCGGCTGAGCTGAAAAAGCTAATCGAGATGGATACAAGAGCTTGCGTTCTTGTTTGAGAGAGCGAAATGAATACAGCACCAAAGCCGAAATTTTCGCTGTCAGCCCGACATCTCGGACCCGTCTTCAATCTTGATGGGGAGTTGACGAAGAATAACCAGAATCTGGTTTTTGCGCGAAATGGCATTGGCAAGTCCTTCCTGTCACGGGCCTTCAGATACCTTGATCTGCACGGCCAGCAGGAAGATGTGTCAGACGCCGCTTTCAACCTTGTGTCTGACGAGTCAACCGATGGCTCCGGATCGTTCGCGTTTTCTCGCGGAACGTCAGCAATGGGAACTCTCGCCCTTCAAAAGGCGGGAGATGCGGTCACAGCAACGATCAATGACACAATCTTCCACGTGTTCTCCGAGGATTTCGTGCAGGACGAGCTGCGGGAGCGCAAATATGAACTGGATGGCGAGATTGAAAACCAGATCGCCGTCGATAGCGAAAACATCAAGCTCGATGATGCGAAGAAGGCACTGGAAGAAGCGGGGGAGAAAGCCTCCGAAACCTACGATACGCTTGACCGCAAATTTACGGCCGCAAAAGAATCCGAGCTGCACGGGAAGGCAGGCATCAACAGGCAGCTGAGAGAGTACAAGGCTCTTTCTCTGGAAAAGCTGCTGGAGACATTTCAAGAGAAGCCCGAAGCGCCGGAGCAATCCCTCGCCGACATCATCAAGGACCTCGATAGCCTAAAGGCAATACCTGCAGAACCTGCCTATCCTGGGCAAATAGAGGCCATTGCAACCGATGACATCGATCTCGACGCCCTTGCCGCATCGCTTGAGCGTTTGACCTCGCCATCAAGTGTTTCCGATGCGATCAAGAAGAAGATCGACGCGCATCACGGCTTCTACGAGGAAGGCGCAAAGATTATCCGAGATGAGCACCGGACCGAATGCCCCTTCTGTGAACAGGGTATCACCGATCCTGATCCCAGGGCGGTGATTGACGCCTATATCGAGTACTTTGAAGACGAGGAAGAGAAGCACAAATCGGAATTGAGGGACTTCTTTCGAAAGCTCAGACAAAAGGAAGCGCAATTGGATCAGGCGGAAACCCAGCTTGCAAGGCAGAAGTCCCGCTATGACGACCTCAAACGTCATGTGCCATCGAAGAAAGATACAGAAGTCAGTGACGGCGCGGATGAGCTGAAGGCCGTGCGGGACGCGATAGCGGCTGCAAGATCGGTGATCGAACAGAAGGCCACATCACTGGGAAAGGCGGCTGCGCTTCCTGCCGAGGCCCTTTCCGCCTGTGTCGCGGCGATCAACAAGGTCATCGGCGAGAACAATGAGAAAGCGGCAGCGTTGACTTCAGCTGTCGAGAAAGCCGATGAAGAGCGCAAGACACTGCAACGCAAGGCCTGCGCGGTGTTTGAGCGCGAATTCGCTATCGGAAACTGGCCCGACATCGAAAACCTTCGGGGGCTGCAGGCCGATGTAGTCGTTAAGCAGAACGCTGTGAGCGAGCTGGAGAAGGAAAGTCCGTCGGCACAAGCGCGGGATCGTGTCGCCGAGACCTTTGAATTGCTGCTGAAAGAATTCTTCGCCGAGAAATATGTTTTCGACAAGACGAGCTTCGTACTGAAGCGCGGCGAACAGGAAATGGCTCGTGGGCCGCATCGGACATTGAGTGACGGCGAGAAAACAGCAATTGCTTTCTGCTATTTCATTGCATGTGCGCACAAGAAGGTCGCGACTGGCAGCGACTACAAGAAGCTGTTTCTCGTCTTTGACGATCCGGTCACGTCAATGTCTTATGATTTTGTTTTCGCAATTGCACAGACCCTGAAGAACCTGAACATCTCGGATCAGGGCGAGATTTCCATCAATCCTGGAAAGATTGACGGAAACAAGTGCTGGAGGCCGGAATTACTCCTGCTGACGCATAGCAGCTATTTCTTCAACATCTCGCTTACGAACCGCGTGGTCGATGATAATGCAGCGTTCGCACTCCACACCGACGGTAAGAGCCACAGTCTCGCACGCCTGAACAAGTACATCGCCCCCTTCCAGGAACAACTGATCGACATCCACGAAGTGGCGAACGGCAAGGACCCAGATCACAGAACTGCGAACTCGATCCGCTCGGTGCTGGAGGCAATTGGCCGCTTCTGCAGACCGGACAAGTCCGACAGCCTGACAGATTTCGTGAAGCATCTTGCAGGAGAGGAGGAAATGACGCTCAAGAGTGTCCTGATCAACTCGCTATGCCACGGTACCTACTATGACGAGACGCCGCCGCCCGACGATCTGGTGCTCGCCTGCAAGGAAACGTTGGTTGTTGTCGAGCACTATGCGGTGGGACAACTGGAGCTGATTAAGAAGGCGGCCAAGGCATGAAGTGACCTTATGTCTTTGGAGCCCGCGCCTATCTAGTGAAAGCGCCTGTTACCACGCCTCCTACACGCGCGGCACGAAACGTGTTCGCAGATGCAGAATGGAGGGCGAAACCCGAATGTCAGTAGTGGGCAGTAGTCGTTCTACAGTCCCAAAGCCGTTGGCCATCTTCGAAGCCGCATTAAGAACGATAGACAAGCGAGGATTGCGGAAACTTATTTGGTAAGTGGCCACATTCCTCGATCTCCTTACAATGGAACAAATGCCCATTAATAGAGCGGAGCGCTAATATGGCTCGACTAACCCAGACCGATATCGAACTCGCGACCAAAGCCTATGGCGCTGCGCGGGCAACGGTTCAGGATTGCTATGCGCAGGTTCATGCATACGCGGATGCGGAAGAGAACCATCCCGGCGATCAAGAAGCCGATGAGTATCTTGAGTACCTAGCGACCCATCTGGCGGAATTAAACCAGAAGGCTATCGACGCGGTACGAATCCTGCTTGAGTTGATCGGCCTCGACGAGACACGAAACGACTTCGACAAACAGCTCGCACGGATCCAAGCAGCCGACTTCACTAAGGTCGAGTATTTCGACGAGTACTTGGGTGCGCACAACGTGGTAGTAGACATAGTGAACCGTCGCCTCGATCGTATCGGGCCGCTTCTCGAGACTCCTGCGGACATAGAAATCGAGCGACGCATGCTTAAACGGATGCTGCGGCAGACCGCGCACTACCTGGATGCCACGAAGACTGTGCCCACAAGAGAGAAGCACGTGCAGGATGCTCTTCTCCCAGCGTTGCGGCTAGGGTTTCCTGACATCATCCGCGAACCCGCCATCCCGAAGCAGACGAAGACCTACATGCCGGACTTCGGCATCGATTCAATCGCGACAGCGGTCGAGGTTAAATTTGCTGACAACGTGGGGAAGGCGAGGTCTGCGATCGGCGAGCTGTATGAGGACATGAAAGGCTACGCGGCCAGCGAATTCACGCTCTTCATCGGACTTGTGTACCTTACAGGAGCATATCTATCCCAAGAACAGGTCGAAGCTGAGTTAAAAAAGGTCGGAACGCCAAAGGACTGGCGCATCGACTTGGTTGTTGGAAGCGGGAAGACGAAATCAAAGAGTGGTCCGGCGGAACCCGCGAAGGCAGAAACTAAGTGACGCATGACTAGTTGCGGCCAACCTGGACGAGCTCGTGCTGGACTTCTCCGTAAGCGGATGCTGTCATCAAAAGTCAATTCTCAACAGCAGTCTGCATCCCGCCTCGATACACACACCGCCTTTGATGTCGACCAACCGCAGCGAATGTCGGCAATGCGGGCTGCGACCGCAGAAACGGGAACAGGCGCTCAATGTCCGCTCCGGGCCGAAACCTTCCTCAAGATCGCTCCAGAGACCCCAACCCCAACCCCTCAATACTCCTGATTCAGCGCATCCGCCGCAGGGATCTCGCGCTCGCGGCGGGCGATGTAGTCCAGCAGCGCCTCGTCCTTGGCGGGGTCCAGCGTCGGCTCCTCGTAATCCGCCAGCAGCTTGCGGGCGTGGTCCAGCGCGCGTTGGGTGATGTCCTTTGACCCTTCGGCCACCCATTGCTCGATCGAGTTGTTGTCAAACAGCTCTGGCATGAAGAAGGCTGTCTGGAAATTGTCCTGCGTGTGGGGGTGGCCCAGGTAATGCCCGCCGGGGCCGACATCGGGCACCGCGGCCAGGGCGGCGCCGAAATCCCCCCATTGCGGGCCTTGCGCCATGCGGTAGCCCATGGCGCATTGTTCCGCATCCACGATGAACTTGGCCACGGAACAATGCATCCCGGCCTCGTTCCAGCCGGCGCTGTGCCAGATGTAATTCGCGCCTGCATGCAGCACCGCGCTGAGCGTTGTGGCGCTTTCATAGCCTGCCTGCGCGTCGAATGTCTTGGCCCCGCCCAGCGTGTTGGAGGTCCGCCAGGGCACGCCATAATGTCGCGCCATCTGGCCGATCATGAAGTTCATCAGGCTGATTTCCGGCGTGCCCGCCATCGGCGCGCCGGAACGCATGGACACCGTGGAAAGATAGTGCCCGTAGATCGCCGGGCAGCCGCGCCGGATCACCTGGGTATAGGCCAGCGCGCTCAGCGCCTCGGCGTTCAGCTGCGCCACGGTGGCGGGGACGGAGGCGGGCGTGTTCGCGCCGCCCAGCACGAAGGGTGAGCACAGCACCGGCTGGTTGCGCCGGCACAGCGCGCGCATGGCGCCCAGCATGGTTTCATCCCACACCAGCGGAGAGTTGCCGTTGCAATTGCCGGTGGTGACGGGGTTTTCCTCCATGAATTGCTCGCCGAAGAGGATGGCGCACATCTCCATCACGTCCTCGGCGTTCTTGGCGCTGGTGGTCATCGCCATGAAGGTCTTGTCGGAATGTTTCATGGAGGAATAGGTGATGCGCAGGTGGCGCTGGCTGATCGGGTGGTCGTATGGCTCCACGATATGATGCGCCGATGAATGCAGGGCCGGCAGCATGTGGCTGAGCTTGTGGAACATCGCCAGGTCATCCAGCGTCGGGTTGCGGCGCACATCGTCCAGGTCGCGCAGATAGGGCGCGCCGGTCATCGGCACGAAGATGGAATGCGGCCCGCCCAGGCGGACGTTCTTGGCCGGGTTGCGCGCGGAATAGGTGAAATCCGCCGGGATCGTGGCGATGAGGTCGCGCACCAGGCCACGGTCCAGGTAGACCCGCTCTCCCACCACCTTGACGCCGGCGTTCTTCCAGTCCTCCAGCGCGATGGGGTCACGAAAGACGACGCCCACGTTTTCCAGGATGTCCATCGAGGCCGCGTCGATCTGTTCAACCTGCGCGCCATCCATGACCTCGCACAGGGGCAGCGCCCGGGTCAGGCCCGGCAGCATGGTGACATCACGGGTGGTGCGCAGCGTGTGCCGCGCCGCACGGCCACCGGAGCGGGCGCGGGGTCGGGTCAGTGTCTCAGTCATGCCGGGTCTCCTCAACGATCAGGGACAGGGTGCACCGGCATGCCCGCGCGCTCGTGCAGATTTGCGAAGCGGGGCGGACAACAAACGACCCTTCGGGGGCTTGCGCCGTCAAGCGGACCGTGAGGGCGGCGCAGCGATGGCTCAGCCGCGGTTCAGATCCTCCAACCCCTCTTGCAGGGCGCTGCGCAGGCCCGCGGCCTCCATCCGCTGGCGCAGGCGCTGGTTGTAGCCGCCGGGCGTGTTCAGCGCCGCCACCAGCGCATCCGCGCGGGCATTCGCAAGGCTGGAGGACACAAGCTGGCGCAAGAACGCCTCCGCCCCCTCCGGGTCAGTGGTGTGGGGGCCAAGCCAGTCGGCGGCATCGCTGACCAGCCGGGCCACCGGGGACAGCACCGCCTGCGCGCTGAGATAGGCGGAGAGTTCGGCCTGCGACCGCACGGGGTAGACCGTGTTTGCGGGGCCAACCAGGTCCGCAACCAGGGCCACATCGCCTTGCGCGATCACGGGCGATCCCCCCTGCGCAATGCCCGGGAAGGGCACCATGATCACCGCGGCCTCCGCGGGGGCGACCATGGCCGCCACCTGCGCAAGCGTGGCCCCGGCCATCATGGACACCACCCGCTGCCCGGCCCGAAAGCTGAGCAGGGGCAGAACCTGCGCCGCCGCCTCCGCCATCAGCCCCAGCAGGATCACATCGCTTTGGTCGATCACGGCCTGATTGTTGGCAACCGTCACATTGGCAAAGTCCGCGCGCAACGCCTGCGCATGGCGCGCGCCGCGGTCGGATACCATGATCTGGTGCCCATGCCCGGCAATGCCCCGCACCACCGCCGCCGCGATGGTGCCCGTGCCAATCACGCCAATGCGCATCGTCCCTCTCCCTGTCTGGCCCGGCACCACGGCGCGCGGATGTCAGATGTCCTTCATCAGCCGCAGCGCATCATGGATGGCCGCGTGGGTGTTGCGGGCGCTGACCGCATCGCCGATGCGATACAGCACAAAGGCCCCGCCGGGATTGGGCCGCATCGCCTGTGGGCGGCCTTCGATCAGCGCATCGTAATCCACCGCCCCGCCATTTGCAGAAAGCGGCTTCAGCGCGAAATACAGATCATCCAGCGGCAGGGTGCCGTAATTCACCACCACCTGATCATAGGTCTTTTCAAGCCTATGGGCGCTGTAATCCGTGCCGATCACAGCGCGCAGGCGGTTGCCGTCCCGCTGCACGTCCAGCAGGCGGCGGGCGACGGTGAAGGTCACGTCCTTGTCCTGCAGCGCGCGCATGTAGGGCACAAGGTTCATGCCCATGATCTCGGGGGCGAAGGTCCGGTCCGGGGTCATCACCTCCACTTGCGCGCCGGCATTGGCGGCAACCTCGGCGGCCATCAGGCCGGGGTGATCGCCGCTCTCGTCATAGACCAGCACGCTCTGCCCCGGCTTTGCATCGCCCGAGATCACATCCCAGGCCGACACCACCAGATCCTGCGGCGCATCGCGTTCAAACAGCTGGGTGTTGGGCAGGCCCCCCGTGGCCACGATCACCACATCGGGGGTCAGGGCGGTCACTTCCTCAGGCTCGGCCCAGGTGTTGAAGCGGAATTCGACATCGCGTGCCGCGCATTGCGCCATGCGCCAGTCGATGATGCCGATCATCTCCCGCCGGCGGGGGTTTTGCGCGGTCAGGCGGATCTGGCCGCCGGGATTGGGCTGCGCCTCGAACACGGTGACCGTATGGCCACGTTCAGCGGCGACGCGCGCGGCCTCCAGCCCTGCCGGCCCCGCGCCGACGATCACCACCCGTTTTGGCGTGGCGGCGGGGGTGATGACATGGGGCAAGCTCAGCTCTCGCCCCGTGGCGGGGTTGTGGATGCACAGCGCCTCGCCCGCCTGATAGATCCGGTCCAGGCAATAGGTGGCGCCGACGCAGGGGCGGATGTCATCTTCCCGGCCCTGCATGATCTTGGACACGATATGCGGATCGGCCATGTGGGCCCGCGTCATGCCGACCATGTCCAGCAACCCGGCCGAGACCGCATGCCGGGCCGTGGCCACATCCGGGATCCGCGCGGCGTGGAAGGTGGGCATGCCCGTCGCCTGCCGCACGCGCCCGGCAAAATCCAGATGCGGAGCGGATTTCATCCCCTGCACCGGGATCACATCGGTCATGGCGGGATCGGTGTGGATGCGCCCGCGCACCACGTTGAGGAAATCCACCATGCCGGAGGCCGCCAGCCGCCGCGAGATCTCGATCCCGTCCGCTTCGGTGATTCCGCCGGCCTCGGCCTCATCGGCGGTATAGCGCAGGCCGATGATGAACGCGTCGCCCACGCGCTGGCGGATGCCGGTCAGCACATCCATCAGCAGCTGCATCCGGCTGTCCAGCGTCTGGCCGCCATAGGGGCCATCCAGATCATTGGTCAGCGGGGACCAGAACTGGTCCAGCAAATGGCCATAGACCTGCAATTCCACACCATCCATGCCGCCGGCCACCATGCGTTCCGTGGCATCGGCGAAATCGGTGATGATGCGCGCGATGTCCCAATCCTCGGCCAGCTTCGGGAAGGCCCGGTGCGCCGGTTCGCGGTGGCGCGAGGAGGACACGGAGGGCAGCCATGCGCCCTTGTTCCAGCCCGTGCGGCGGCCCAGGTGGGTCAGCTGGATCATCACCGCGCAGCCGTGGTCATGGCAGGCATCCGTCAGCTGCCGGATCCAGGGCACGACCTCATCGCGATAGGCCAAGATATTGTTGAACACCGGCGGGCTGTCCTTGGACACCGTGGCAGAGCCCGCGGTCATCGTCAGCGCCACGCCCGCACGGGCCCGTTCCGCGTGATAGGCGGCATAGCGTTGCTTCGGCATCCCGTCTTCGGGATAGGCCGGTTCATGGCTGGTGGTCATGATGCGGTTGCGCAGCGTCAGATGCTTCAGCTGATAGGGCTGCAACAGGGGATCGTCGGACATGGGGCTGGCTCCGTCTGGTGCGGCGGACGGTTCCAGAATTGGGTCAAGGCGTCAACGCCCCGATGCGCCCGCGGGTCAGCGCAGGATGGGCGGCGCATCCGGGTCGCTGCCAGGGGCGGGGCGGTCCACGGCTTCGGCGCGGGGCGGCTCCGGCAGGTCAAACCGCAGACCCACCCGCGCCAGGGCCGCGGCCAGCGGATCGGCATCGGCCACGAAGGTGACATCCAGCGCGCCAGCC
>CBFHYV010000023.1:0-19466 GCA_965660085.1 uncultured Paracoccaceae bacterium | reverse complement strand
TGTGGAACACCCTTGGCCTGGGCGCGGTGGTAATCCTTGGCGCGGTGCTGAACCACGCGATCACCCGGCTGCAACAGGCGCGTCAGCGGGGCGGCTGACCGGCCTCCGCCAGCACCTGCGCCGCCGCCGTCACCCCACCGGGCGCATGCGGCGCATCGATGGCGCGCAGGCCGGCCTCGACCACGCCCAGCAGGCCCATGATCATATGGGCGTTGACATGGCCCATGTGACCAAAGCGGAAGAACCCCTCGCCCGCCGGGTCGTCAGGCTCTGACATGCCAAGCCCGATGCCCAGCGTCACGCCAGCGGTCTTGTCCGTCCAGCGGCGCAGGGCCGCGCCGTGGGGCCGCCCCAGGCGCATCGCGGTCACGGCGTGGCTGCGGCAGGCGGGGTCCGCGATATTGAGCGACAGCGCCCCGCCCTCGGCCCAGACATCACAGGCCGCCCAGATGGCGCGCGCCAGGGCCGCGTGGCGGTCAAGGATGGCCTCCATCCCTTCCTCCAGCATCATGTCCAGCGCCGCGCGCAGGCCATACAGGTGATGCGTGGGCGCCGTGCCGCCAAAATACTGGTAGAACGCCTCCGGGTCCGCCCGCGGGGACCAATCCCAATAGCGGCTGACGCGGGGCATGGCCGCGCGCACCTGTGCAGCGCGATCGTTGAAATAGACAAACCCAAGGCCCGGCGGCACCATCAGCCCCTTTTGCGAGGCCGCGACCATGACATCCACGCCCCAGGCATCCATCTGGAACGGATCACAGCCGAGCGAGGCGACATTGTCCGACATCAGCAGCGCGGGATGGCCCACCGCGTCCATCGCCCGGCGCAATGCGGCGATGTCATTGCGCACGGAGCTTGACGTATCCACATGGGTGGCCAGCACCGCCTTGATCCGGCCCGCACCATCGGCGGCCAGCGCCTGCGCCACGGCCTCCGGGTCCAGCGGGGCGCGGCGGCCAAAGTCGATGATCTGCACCTCGATCCCCATGGCCTGCGCCATTTCGGCCCAGCCGTGGCCAAACCGCCCCGTGGCGGGGACCAGCACGCATTCCCCAGGCGCCACGGTATTGGCCAGCGCGGCCTCCCATGCGCCATGGCCGTTGGCGATGTAGATGGCAACATGCGCCGCGGTGCTGCCCGCCACATGGCGCAGATCGGGGATCATGCCGGCCACCATGTCCACCAGTTCGCCCTCATAGATGTTGGGCGCGCTGCGGTGCATGGCGCGCAACACGGCCTCCGGCATGACGGAGGGGCCGGGAATGGCAAGGTAGGGGCGACCGCGGGACAGGGACATGGGCGAAACCTCCGAAGGCAGGGACAGCACCCCAGATACATGGCCCAGCGGTGCCGTCAACGGCGGCGCTTGCCTCACCACGGGCAAGCGGTTAGACCCCGCCACCAACAAGGCAAAGGGCGCGCGCATGCTGTCAGATCTGTGGACACGTCTGGAACAGGCCGAGCGGCGGCTGCGCTATTCCTTCGGGGCCGATATTTCCACCCCCTCGGCGCGGCGCTGGTCCGCGCTGCATTACAACCTGTTTGACCACGCCTTCCTGCGCAGCTTCTGGACCAATTTCTACCAGATCGCGCCGGGGGTGTACCGGTCCAACCAGCCCACCCATGCGCGGTTTCGCAGATATGCCGCCATGGGCATCCGCACGGTCATCAACCTGCGCGGCGAGGACAAGCGCGCCCATTACCTGTTTGAACGCGAAAGCTGTGAGCGCCTTGGCCTGACGCTGGTGAACACCAAGCTGAACGCGCGCCACGCTGTCGCGGCAGAGCGGATCCTTGAGGTGATCGAGGCGCTGCGCCACGCCGAGAGGCCGCTGATGTTTCACTGCAAATCCGGCGCGGACAGGGCCGGTTTCGTGGCGGCGATGTATCTGCTGGTGTTCGAAGGCCGCCCCGTGGCGGAGGCCCGCCGCCAGCTGGGGCTGAAATACCTGCATCTGAAATCCACCAAGACCGGCGTGCAGGACTATATCCTGGATGTCTATGAGGCGCGCCTGACCCGTGGTGCGATTTCATTTGAGGATTGGCTGCGCCAGGAATATGACCCCCGCGCCATCCAGGACGGCTTTACCGCCCGGCGCCCGGCGGCCGAGGTGGCCGCGCCATGACCACCGCCCCCCGGCCCGCGCGCGCGCTGCTGTCCTGGGTCTGGCACAGCTATCTGCGCCAGCATTGGGGCTGGCTGACCGTGGCCATGGTGCTGATGTCCGTCGAAGGCGCGATGTTCGGCGCGCTGAGCTACATGATGAAGCCGATGTTCGATTTCGTCTTCGTCGGCGGCAACATGACCGCGCTGACATGGGTGGCGCTTGCGTTCTTCGGCATCTTCTGCGTGCGGGCGCTCAGCAGCATCGCGCAGAAAGTGGTGATGCAGCATATCTCCCAGCGGACTCTGGGCGAGATGCGCACCGATATGCTGGTGCGCATCATGTCGCTGGATGGCAGCTTTCACCAATCACACCCGCCGGGGCATCTGATCCAGCGCGTCGATGGCGATACGGAGGCCGTGTCCAAGGTCTGGCGCACCATCATCACCGGCGCGGGGCGCGACGTGATCGCGCTCGTGTCGCTGTTTGCCGTGGCCTTCAGCGTGGACTGGCGCTGGACGCTGGTGGCGCTGGTGGGCGCGCCGCTGCTGACGGCCCCCGCCATCCTTGTGCAGCGCCGGGTGCGCATGGGCGCGCGGGCCGCGCGCGAGATCGCCGCCCGCCAGAGCACCCAGCTGGATGAGGTGTTTCACGGCATCGTCCCCATCAAGCTCAACCGGATCGAGGCGCTGCAAAAGGCCCGCTATACAGCCCTGACCCGCCGCCGGATCAAGGAAGAGGTCCGCACCTCCCTGGGGGAGGCCGCGGTGCCGGGGCTGATCGACATCATGGCGGGGCTGGGCTTCATGGGCGTGCTGTTTTACGGCGGGGCGGAAATCATCGCCGGCACGAAAACCGTGGGCGATTTCATGGCCTTCTTCACGGCCATTGGCCTTGCATTTGAGCCCATGCGCCGGCTGGGCGCGGTCAGCGGCACATGGCAGGTGGCGGCCGCCGGGCTGGAACGCATCCGCACGCTGATGGAAACCCGGCCCGCCCTGCATGACCCCGCAAGCCCCCGCCCAGCCCCGCAAGGCGTGCCCGGCATCACCTTTGAGGACGTGCACCTGAGCTATGGCGACAAGCCAGTGCTGAGCGGTGCCGCCTTTCACGCCGAAGCGGGCAAGACAACGGCGCTGGTCGGGGCCTCGGGCGCGGGGAAATCCACGGTGTTCAACGCGCTGACGCGGCTGGTGGATGTCTCGCAGGGGGCGGTGCGCATCGAGGGCACCGATGTGCGCGATATGGCCCTGGCCGATCTGCGCGGGCTGTTTTCCGTGGTGACGCAAGATGCCCTGCTGTTTGATGAGCCGCTGCGTGACAACATCGTGCTGGATCACGAAAATGTCGATGATGCCACGTTGGAGCGTGTCTTGCGCGCGGCCCATGTCACCGATTTCCTGCACCGCCTGCCCGATGGCCTGAACAGTCCCGCCGGGCCGCGCGGGTCCAACCTGTCCGGGGGTCAGCGCCAGCGGATCGCCATTGCCCGCGCCCTGCTGCGGGACACGCCGATCCTGCTGCTGGATGAGGCGACCTCGGCGCTGGACACCCAGTCAGAGGCCGTGGTGCAGGACGCGCTGGACAAGCTGTCCCGCGGGCGCACGACGCTTGTGATCGCGCACAGGCTGTCCACCGTGCGCAATGCCGACAAGATCATCGTCATGGACGCCGGCCGTGTCGTCGAGGAAGGCACGCACGCCAGCCTGCTGGCCGCAGGCGGGGCCTATGCGCGGCTGTATCAGATGCAGTTTTCCGACAGTTGAGGCCCGTTGCCCGGAACCGCCGCGCGGGCACCGCTGGTATCTGCCGCGCGGAGGCTTATGTTGGGCTCATGCCAACGGAGACCGCCATGACCATGCCCCCGCGCCATATCCTGAAGATCACCGGATCGGACCGCGACACCTTCCTGCAAGGGCTTGTCACCAATGACATTGCCGGCCTGGCAAACGGGCTGGTCTATGCCGCGATGCTGACGCCCCAGGGCAAGTATCTGGCGGATTTCTTCCTTGTGCCGGCCGAAGGCTGCATCCTGCTGGACGTGGCGGAACCGCTGGCCGCCGGTCTGCGGCAGCGGCTGAACATGTACCGGCTGCGCGCCGATGTGCAGATCACGGATGCGCCGGACATCACGGTCAGCCGCGGCACCGGCGCCCCGCCTGAGGGCGCCTTTGCGGACCCTCGCCACCCGGATCTGGGCTGGCGCGCCTATGATGGCCGCGCGCCCGAGGCCGTGGACTGGGCGGCGCTGCAGATCGCGCTTGGCGTTCCCGAAGGCGGCGTGGATCTGACGGGCGACAGTTTCATTCTAGAAATGGGGTTTGAGCGTCTCAACGGCGTGGATTTCCGCAAGGGCTGCTATGTCGGCCAGGAAGTCACCGCCCGGATGAAACACAAGACCGCCCTGCGCAAGGGGCTGGCCCAGGTCCGCGTGGCCGGCCCCGCCGCACCGGGGGCCGAGATCCGCGCCGGCGATCGCCCGGCGGGCCATCTGCTGAGCCGGGCCGGCGATCTGGCGCTGGCCTATCTGCGCTTCGACCGCGCCGATGCCCCGCTGACCACAGATGATTCGACCGTCGAATTCCTGCAAAACTGTGGCGGCTGAGCCTTTTTGGCGGCTTTTGGCATATCAAAAGTGGCGATAAACCGTCGCAAGAGGTAAGGAATACCCCCGGTTTCAGGCCATTGGGCAGGTGGGGGCGTGTTTATGTCTAATTTGCGCCGTAGTCTGACCTTATACAGAACCGGAGTTTGACTGTAACCAAGCGGCCCGCTGCCAATGTGGCCGCTGTTTCGGGGTAAACAATCCATTCACGCGCCGGGTGCTGCCCCGGTGTGACGCCACGAATTATTTGGGCTGCGCGCAAGAATGCCTGCAGCCATTGCCAGAAAGGCGATGCGAGCATGACCATTGAACTGACACCGCTCGAAGATGAAATTTCCCGCACCATCCGCGCCCCGCTGAACGACGCGGTTTCGACCGTCACCGTAGGCGAGTTGACGCTGGAAATCTTGGATGAGGAAGACGCCCCCAGCGCAGGTCTGGTGACGATCAACGGCACTGACGAGTCCGAGGAAATCAACGGCACCGCGGCCAACGAACAGATCAACGGCTATCTGGGCAATGACCTGCTGCGGGGCGGCGAAGGTAATGACAAGCTGAACGGCCAGGAAGGCGACGATACGCTGCGCGGCGAAGAAGGCGAAAACACGCTCAACGGTGGGGCCGGCAATGACTCGCTCGCCGGCGGCGACCAGCGTGACCGCATGGCGGGCGGCGACGGCGATGACTCGCTCTGGGGTGCTGGGGGCGATGACGTCCTGGCAGGCGGCGAAGGCAATGACACCCTGATCGGCAGCGACGGCGAAGACCGCGGCGATGGCGGCGAGGGCGACGATTCCATCGCCGGTGGCCTGGGGGATGACTGGCTGAACGGCGGCGACGGCAATGACACCGTGCACGGCGGCGACGGCAATGACCGGATCAACGGCGGCAACAACAATGACTTCCTGACCGGCAGCACCGGCGATGACTGGATGAATGGCGGCGAAGGCCATGACACCGTGTATGGCGGCGATGGCACCAACCGCCTGACCGGCGGCACCGGTAATGACCTGCTGTCTGGCCTGGGCGGCAATGACTGGATCGCGGGCGGCACCGGATCTGACACCATCAACGGCGGCCAGGGCGACAACCGCATCGCCGGCGGCACCGAGTCCGACATTCTGCGCGCCGGCAACGGCGATGACCGGATCGACGGCGGCGACGGGCATGACCACATCACCACCGGCAACGGCAACAACCGCGCCAGCGGTGGCCAGGGCAATGACACGCTGCTGGGCGGCAACGGCAATGACCGCCTGGATGCCGGCGACAACGCCGACACCGTGATCGGCGGCGGCGGCGATGACCGCCTGACCGGCGGCGCCGGCAATGACACTGTCGAGGCAGGCGCCGGCAATGACGAGGCCCACGGCGGCAACGGCAATGACACCGTGCTGGGTGAGGATGGCGATGACTTCGTCACCGGCGGCGGCGGCAATGACATTGTCTATGGCAATGACGGCAATGACTCGGCCCATGGCGGCACGGGCACGGACCTTGTCTATGGCGGCGACGGGAATGATTTCGTCACCGGCGGCGCGGGCACGGATTCCATCTATGGCGGCGACGGCGCGGACATCATGTTCGGCGGCGATGGCAATG
The DNA here is from genome assembly GCA_965660085.1 of uncultured Paracoccaceae bacterium. Taxonomy (GTDB): domain Bacteria; phylum Pseudomonadota; class Alphaproteobacteria; order Rhodobacterales; family Rhodobacteraceae; genus CBFHYV01. The sequence goes on along the minus strand of CBFHYV010000023.1, from coordinate 13,154 downwards.
ACTATGTCGAAGGCGGCGACGGGGACAATTACCTGTCTGGTGGCAAGGGCAATGACACTGTCCAGGGCGGCACCGGCAATGATCAGATCCAGGGCGGCAATGACAATGACACCGTCTTTGGCAACGATGGCCATGACTATATCCAGGGCGGGTATGGTGACGACAACCTGTATGGGCAGGCCGGCAATGACACGCTGAAAGGCGGCTATGGCTATGACCAGTATTTCATCACCTGGTCCGGCAGCGTCGGCCAGCATGATGTGATCGAGGACTTTGACAAGCTGGACAATGACGACCTGCACATCTCCGCCGCCAATGGCGAGACGATGTCGAGCCTGGTGTCCAGCATGCGCACGGTTCAGGTGGGCGATCACGTCCTGATCGGCATCGGCTATAACGGCGGATCGCAAACGCAGAGCTCCAGCTATGGCACCTCGTTGCTGCTGGAGGATTACCAGCTGTCTGATCTGGACCTGACGGATATTCTTGTGGGCTACACCGGCCCGGCACAGCTGTCCGGCAGCACGGGTGGTTCCACGGGTGGCAGCACGGGTGGCTCCACTGGTGGCAGCACGGGTGGTTCTACAGGCGGCTCCACGGGCGGATCTGGCGGGCCGACAACCGTTGGCGTGGGCGGTGGCACCACGAATTCCGGCAGCGGCAACGAAGCCGCCCCCACCCCCTTCCCCACCGTGTCCAGCGCAGAGCCATCCACCCCGGACAGCGCGGGCTTCAACATCCTGCAAGTGGGCGCAGGCACGCTGAACGCCGATGAAATCGTGGGCCAGGAAGGCAATGACCTGATCCAGGCCTATGGCGGCAGCGATGAGATCGACGCCGACCAGGGCAACGATTTCGTTGACGCCGGCACCGGCAATGACACTGTCGAAGGCGGGCGCGGCAATGACACGCTGCTTGGCGGCCGAGGCAATGACGAGCTTGAGGGCGACTCCGGCGATGACATGCTGTATGGCGGCGAGGGCGATGACCGGCTCAAGCCTGGCTCTGGCAATGACACGCTGACAGGCGGCGCGGGCAGCGATGAGTTCGACTTCTGGTTCGCCGCCAACCCCGGCGACAATGTCATCACGGATTACACGCGCGGCGAGGACACGCTGGACCTGGGCGTCAGCCAACAGCAGGTGCACGCTGTCCACATGGCGCAGGGCACTTTGCTGGGTGTCGGCTATATCGGCGGCGAGGAAGAGAACGTGGGCAACTATGCCAGCACGATCTTCCTGCAAGGCGTCAGCCGTGGCGAATTCGAGGCCAGCAACAGCGGTGTCCAGTATCAAAGCTCCGCAAGCTCTGCGCCCTGGCTGAACCCGGAGGATACGATCACGCGCTATGCCGGATCTGACGTGGATACGTTCATCTTTGACACGGCCGCCGTGGGCAATGCCCGGATCGAGGGGTTCAACCCCTCCAGCGATCTGGTGGAGATCCTCTATGCCGCGCCTCAGCTGGTCCAGAACGGACAGACCGTCCGCGCGACGGAAGCCGATGTCGAGGAGCTGGTGCGTGTTGTGGCCAGCCGCGATGGCGCGGCCCTGCTGATCTACGATTACGAAGACTACCACATCACCAACGGCGGCAACCTGCCGGCGACGGGCTATATCAACGATGTTCAGATCAACAACGCCTATATCTTTGAAGGCGTGGATGAGGGTCAGTTGAACTTCAGCCTGGATCTGTATAACGTGCTGTAAATTGTTTCGGGGCGTCGCCTTTTGGGCGGCGCGACCTGCGGCGGAGGATCCGCCACTGTTCCGACAGGAACAGAAACGGGCGCCCTACGGGGTGCCCGTTTTGCATGTCAGATCGTGCGTTTCAGATATGGCCCGTCGCTATGCGCAAGGCACGCCGGCAGACCGCCTGCGGGGCCTGTGACACCCTCCTCCCGGTCCAAGGGGGCAGGCTCCGCCTGCCCCGCCAAGGGCCGCACAGGGCGTGTCTGCGCCCGTCAGGCGCGTTCGGAATATTCCATGGTTTCGGTATTGACCACGATGTCTTCATCCTGCGCGATGAAGGGCGGCACGGTGATGCGCACGCCATTGTCCAGCACGGCGGGCTTGAAGCTGTTGGCAGCGGTCTGGCCCTTCACCACCGGCTCGGTCTCCACGACCTTGCAGGTGACCTTCTGCGGCAGCGTGGCGTTCAGCGCCTCGGCATCATAGAATTCAACCACGATGGTCATGCCATCCTGCAGAAACGGGCGACGATCCCCCAGAAGATCAGCGGCCAGTTCGACCTGATCGTAGGTCTCGGTGTCCATGAACACCAGCATGCCGTCCGTTTCATACAGGAACTGCATGTCACGCTGTTCCAGGCGCACACGCTCCACCTTGTCGGCGCTGCGGAACCGTTCGTTCAGCTTGGAGCCGTTGCGCAGGTTGCGCATTTCGACCTGGGCAAAGGCCCCGCCCTTGCCGGGCTTCACATGATCGACCTTCACCGCTGCCCAGAGGCCGCCGTTATGCTCCAGCACATTGCCGGGGCGAATTTCATTGCCGTTGATCTTGGGCATCAGAGATCCTTGCGCCTCGCCTTGATGATATCCACGCGGTGTCTATATCCAGAGGGCCGGGGTGAGGCAAGCACCGCTACCGGCACGCATGCGGCCCCCAAGTCATGCAAAAAATGCAAGGGGGATATGCAAATCAGCTGTATCCGAATCGATGCAGTTGCGGCATAACACACGCCACGCCGCAAATAACAAGAGCAATAAGGACGACTCATGAAAGACTTCGTCGATGGGACCGCATTCAATGCGGAACAGGGCAACCGTGCCAGAAAACTGTTCGCCGCCGTTGTTCTGGCCGCGCTGGATGACGCGATTGCCGATGACAAGAAATATGGCAATGGGCCTGAGCAGATCGCACGCTGGGCACGGTCCCGCGACGGGCGCGAGGTGCTGACCTGCGCCGGGATCGACCCGAACGAGCGCGTTGTGTCCGGCCTGATGGAATTCGTGTCGCGCGGGGTTCGCACATCCGTCGCGCTGTCGCGCGAAGAGACAGAGCGCCGCAACGCAGCGCAGCAGGCCGAAGCCGCCTGATCCCTGCCCGGGCACCAGCCCGGCTCCGCTGCACCGCAGCCCAAAGAAAAACCGGCCGGTCCTGTGACCCGCCGGTTTTTTCTTTTCCGTTGATGAGATGTTCAGGCAGAGCCCCGGCACACGGGCTGACGTTGCCGGCCCGCCGCGCAGCGTGTCAGTCGTTGTCCTGTTCCATCAAGGCGCGCTGCAATTCGCGGCGCACCATCTTGCGCAGGCTGGCGGTCATCTGCTTGCCCACGGTGCCTTGCAGCTCTTCGCGCAGCAGGCGCGCGACAATGGGTTGCAGTGCCTCTTCGGTCACGCTGTCAACGTTATGGACCAGATGCAGGCCACCCCGACGCCGCACGGGCCGCTTCATGGCCGCGGTGTCTTCGCTCTGCTCAAACACGGGCGCGTCATCCGCGTGTACGGCTTCTGCGGCGCTGTCGTCAGGCTGAGTGCCCAGCAGGTTGCGCAGACGAAGCAGCTTTGCTTCCATGCTGTCCGGCGTTGCGGGCGGCGCTGCCACGGATGGCATGGTGTCAAAGGGCCGGGCAATCTCGGCGGGCTCATGCTCATGCGGCACGTCCAGCGCCACGGGGGCTTCCTCAACCGCCTCCTGCCGTTCGGGCTGTTGCCCGAGGGCCGCGCGCAAGGCGGCGACAATGCTTTCGGCTTCGTCGGGGGCATCGCACAGGCGGCGGCCCAGCGCCTTGATCGCGGCGTGGGGGTCATCCTCGGCGGGTTTCGGCGCCTTGTTGATCCGAAACTGCGGCCGCAGGACCAGGGGCTTGGGCCCGGCCTGCGTATCCTCCGCCACCAGCCGGCGGATGGAGGAAATCAGATCGTTTTCGACCTGGCGTTCGGAATGATCAGACATGCCTGCCCCTTGCGTTTTCGCCAGTCTACCCCTGACGGCATCGCCGCACAACTGCACCCTGAGCGGGTTATTGCTGACCCAGCGATTCCAGAACCCGCTGCAAGGCCCGGCCTTGGGCCGACCGTGCGGCCGGGGCGGATTGCACAAGGTTGAAATACTCCGCCGGGTCATACTGCGGCACGTCAAGGCGCAGGTTGTCCGCCGTCAGCAGCCCCATGGAGGCCAGCACGTCATAAGCCGCGACGTATTCATCGATCACGGCAGAGATATTGGCTGCCTGCGCGTCCAGCAGCTCTTGTTCCGCGTTCAGCACGTCCAGCGTGGTGCGGGCGCCAAGGGTGGCTTCCTCCCGCACGCCACGGAAGGCGACGCGGGCCGCGCGGATCTGACGCTCGCTGGCCTCACGCGATGCGCGCGCAACCTCCAGCCGGGCGAAGGAGGAGGTCACCAACTGTTGGACAGAGCGCTGAACCTCCAGCAGGTTGGCGCGGGTGGAATCGCGCCGGTGGACTGCCTGCCGCTCCAGGGCGCTCAGCCGGCCGCCCTGATAGATGCGCTGACCCACGCCCAGCGTGACAGAGCCGCCGCGGGTGTTGTCACTGTTGTCCAGGCTTTCGGTCAGGCCATAATTGCCCCGCAACGTCACCGTGGGGCGCATGTTGGCTGCGGCGCGCTGGATGTTCAGCTCTGCCGCGGCCACCTGATGCTGCACGGACCGCAGGGACGGGTTCATGCGCAGCGCCGTTTGCACGGCCGTGGACTGTGCCGGGATCTGCGGCAGCGCCGAGGGCGGCACCAGGTTGCCCGGCGCCCGCCCGATGGAGGCCGCGTATTCGGCCCGGGCAATCCGCAGGTTGCCCTCTGCAATGGCAAGGTTGGCACGGGACTGCGCCAGCCGCGCCTCGGCCAGGGCGACGTCTGTGCGGGTCACTTCGCCAACCTCAAAGCGGTCTTCGGCGGCGCGCAGTTCCTCGGCGATCAGACGCAGGTTGTTTTCCCGCAGCGCCACGAACTCGATCGACCGGCGGACCTCCAGAAAGGCGGAGACCGCGCGCAGCAGCACGTCCTGCTCCACCCTCCGCAGTGTCTCTCTTGTGGCCAGCACGGTTTCCTTCGCGGCCTCGATCGCCAGGCGCGTGCGCCCGAAATCATACAGCGTCAGCGACGCCGACAGCCCCAGAGACATGTCATCATTGGCAAAGCCTGCCGTAGCACCAGAGCTTTGCGAGGTGCCAAAGCTGCGCGACGCATCGGCAGACCAGTCCAGAATGGGCCGCAGCGCGGATGTCGCCACGGCCACATCCTCATCCGCGGCGCGCAGCAGGGCGCGGTTCTGTTCGATCAGGCCGCTGTTTTCATAGGCGGCGACCAGCGCATCGCCCAAGGTTTCCGCCTGTGCGGCGGGTGCCATCAGCGCCAAGACGCTGGCAGCGGCAAGGGCCGTGCGCCAGGCGCGGCCAAATCCTGTGGTCAGTCCCATCGTGCTTTGCCCCCCAAAGACCTGTGTTCGTCCGGCTGCCGAACGCATGCGCCGTTACAGCGCGAATGCCGGTGCCCGGCCAAACCCGGGCAGGACCGGCGCGCCGGCATTGAAGCCAAAGCGCCAGTTGATGACTCCATCCGCCTTGTGGCCGATCCGCACGATGCCCACTGCGCCTTCCACGAACAGGCAGACAATGCGGCCACCTTCCTTCAGCTGGGCCGCAATGGCAGCGGGCAGCTCCTCCACCCCGCCTTCGACGAGGATCGCGTCATAGGGGCCGTGCTGTGCCGCGCCCTCGGCCAGCGGCGCCTGATGCACCACGACATTGTCGCTGCCATTGGCGGACAGCCGTTCCTGCATCTCGGTCACGCGGTCTTCGCTGTCTTCCACGGCCACGACGGTTTCCGCCAGGCAGCCCAGAAGCGCCGCGGTATAGCCATAGCCCGCGCCGATGGTCAGCACGATTTCGCTGGGCGCGATGTCCATCGCATCCAGCGCCTTGCCCAGCGTGCGCGGCTCCAGCAGCACGCGCCCGCCGCCGAGATCCACATTATCGCCCACATAGGCCATGGCGCGCAGCTCTTGCGGCACGAAGGCCTCACGCGGGGTGGCAAGCATGGCCTCGATCACGGGAAACTTGGTCACATCGGACGGGCGCACCTGTGTGTCGACCATGATGCGGCGGAGATCTGAGGTATTGGTCATGTCTTGGGTCATCCTGCGGGCTCGAATCCTGCGCACACAGCACCACACCCACCCCATATGCGCAAGCCGACGCGGGCGCGCAGGCCCGCAGACGCGACACGCCCGCCACATCCCCCCACAGAATTGCCCTTGCACCACGCCCAAACGCGGGCTAAACCGCCAGCCACACCATCGGCGGCGAGTTGGCGGAGTGGTGACGCAGCGGATTGCAAATCCGTGTACACCGGTTCGATTCCGGTACTCGCCTCCACCTGATATTGGGCATTCTGAAAATCTGGACCCCGACATAGGGAGGGAAATCGCCCAGTTTACAGGACGGCTTACAAACTGTCATGCTGCTCTTCGACCATCAGCATTGCCAACCGCTACCCGCTGATGCGATGCTTTGGCATGGCAAAAATCTACACCCCAACCCGCTCCCCCCTCGACTGGCGCGCCTTGTTAGCTGATCCCGAAAGACATTGGCGCGCAGGCTACTCGGCGATGGCCGCAGCGCAATCATGGGAAGCCGCCGAGGGCCTGCCGCCAGAAATCGCCGCCATGTTCTCGCCAAAGGCAGAGCTGTTGCTGGCGATACCGGAACATCAGGTGCCATTGCCTGGGCGCGGCGCAGCAAGCCAGTGCGACGTCTTTGCCTTAGTGCGCGAGCCCAATCGCCGGATTGCGGTGGCCGTGGAAGCAAAGGTTGGCGAGCCCTTTGGGCCGACCGTGGGCGAATGGCTGCGGAACGCTTCGGACGGCAAGCGTGCACGCCTGTCTGCCCTATGTAACATCCTTGGATGCAGCCCCCCACCTGATGACCTGTATTATCAACTCTTCCACCGCACGGCTGCGGCCATCATCGAGGCACGCCGCTTCGGGACAGAGGCCGCAGCGATGATCGTGCAGTCATTCTCGCGCGAGCACCGCTGGTATGACGATTTCGCGGCGTACTGCGCCTTCCTGGGAACTGATCCGCAACGCAATTCGCCCAGCACGATCACGGTGGCGGGAGGCATGCCATTGATCCTTGGCTGGGCGACTGGTGAGAACGCGTTTTTGAAAGAGTGCTGACTGCAAGATACAGCGTAATCACAGTGCCTGCTTCGCCCCGAACCGGGCCTGCCAAACAGCCAGGCTGCACCCAAGCGAACAATGTGTCGGCAGTTCCGTGAACAAGAGAACCAAAGAAAATCCACGAACCTTTCGACCCGCTTCCGGTTATCTTTGTGTCTGTGTTGGGAGAGCAGTGGCAGCCCGTAGGGGAATCGAACCCCTCTTTCCAGGTTGAAAACCTGGCGTCCTAACCGATAGACGAACGGGCCACGCTTGGTGTGAGCGGCGTTCTACGCAATGTGATTGGGGTGCGCAAGAGGAAAATTTCATCATCCCGGCAAAAAATCTCAATCCACACCGCCACGGGACAAGCCATTGAAATTCAACGCCGAACCGCCCCTTTCCCCCAAAATTACGGGCCAGCGGACATGCTGTGGCGGGCGGGGCGGCGGCACGGATGCCCTCGCAGTGGCGCCCTGTCAGGTGTCTGCGTCCTTGCGGCTGTTGGCGGTGTCGCGCACCCGTTTTTCAAAGGCTGGCTCGACCTCGCACAGGAAATGGAAATCACGGCGCGACAGGCGGAACAGCTTGCAGCCATCGCCGGCAATCACCGTGGCGTTGCGGGGCGCATCGTCCAGCAGGGCCATCTCGCCGAAGAACTCCCCCGGTTTCAGGATGACCCCCTCCCCCGTCTGCACCATCACTTGACCTGCAGTCACGATATACATGGCATCCCCGCGGTCGCCCCGGCTGACCACGGCCTCGCCCCGCGCGGGCTGCAGCGGGCCAAGACAATTCGCAAGCCGCTGCAGGAATGCCGTTTGCAAACCCTGCATGAACGCGATTTTGCGCAGCACCAGCTTCGGGTCCAGCCAGGCATCATCAAAACGCGCCACGGTCGAGGCCCGGGCACGTTCCATCGTCTCCACGCTCTCGGTGAAATAGCTGTCAAAGGTCATGGGGATCTCGTTCTCGATCTCCACGATGTCGGTGATGGTGCGGCCGGTCAGGCGGCCCTCCCGGGTCCAGGCATTGGCCATGCGGATGGTCTGCATCTCGGACCGATACGCGGCAGAGAACCACAGGTAGGTTTCAAAAACCTTCTGTTCCAGCTGGTTGCGCGGCATCCGGCCCAGGTATTTGCGGTGTTCGGGCCGCGCCACGAACAGCCGCGTGGCGTTCATGACCTCCTGCAGGATGAATTGGCGCCGATACGCGCCGTCAATGGCCATCTGGGGGCGGCCATCGGGGCGTGTGTAGCCGTAATGCGACAGCCACAGCGCGCTTTCGACACCGGTAGGGGTGATCTCCTCGATACGGCGGCCTTCCATATTATCCAAAGGAACGCGCCGGCGCGCCGCGTCATTGGCAAACAGGATCTCGGTGCCCGAGGTCGGCTCGTAGGCGTTGAAGATCACCCCCACCTCGCTGTCGCGCAAGGCAGTGGCGTAGGCGTCCAGCTGGGCATCGGTCAGGAACGGGTCAAACAGGCGCACCGGCATGGCCGCGTCGGCAAAATCGTTGAAACTGGTGATGGGCTTCATCCAGTTCAGCAGGCTGGCCTGAATGGCCTTCTGGTTGAATTTCAGCGCCAGCGCGCCGGTGACGGCGGGCTTGAACAGCTCTGGCACGCCATCGAGGGATTGCATGGCCTCGCCCTTGCGCAGCTCTTCGGGCAAATCCGCCCCGGCGAGGTAGAGCGCCGTCCACGCCACCATGCCGGAGGTGCAGGTGATGACATCGGGATAAATGTCCAGATCGGTGAGCGCGGTCAGAACCCCGGCGCCAAAGGCATTGCCACCCCCCAGCCCCCCCAGGGCCAGCACCGTCAGTGTATCGCGATTTTCCATGATCTCCGGCCTTTCCGTGTCATTGGCACCCGCGCCCCGCCGCACGGCGTTCACCCCGGTGCATCCGGGACGCAGCAGACAGTGCCGGGCGCCGATGTTCAACCGCAAGCGCGCCGCGCCGCGTCACCACGCACACCAAGACGGGGCTTCGGCCTGATTTGCGCGGAGGGATGAGGCGCTCACTTGATCCCCGCGCGCATGAAGCTTTGCACGAACTGCCGCTGGAACAGCAGAAACGCAACCAGCAGCGGGCCGGAGGTCATCAGGGTCGCGGCGTTGATCACGCTCCATTCCACCCCGGAGTCGGTGGACGCGAAGATGGACAGGCCCACCGTCACGGGCCGTGTTTCCACCGAATTGGTCACGATCAGCGGCCAAAGAAAATTGTTCCAGTGATGACTGACCGAAACCAGCCCGTAGGCAAGATAGGTAGGAATGGCGAGCGGCACATAGACCCTCAGCAGGATGCCCAGCGCGGACATGCCCTCGATCTGGGCGGCTTCCTCCAGTTCCTTCGGCACGGACATGAAGGTCTGGCGCAGCAGGAAAATGCCGAACCCCGACGCGATATAGGGGATCGCGATCGCGGAAATGGTGTCAATCAGGCCCAGGCTGCGGATCGTCTTGTAATTCTCGACGATCAGGATGTCCGGCATGACAAGCAGCTGCACCAACACCAGCGCAAACAACAGCCCCCGCCCCGGAAACCGATACCGGGCAAAGGCATAGGCCGCCAGCGTGCACAGGATAAACTGACCGGTCAGGATGGCCGTGACCAGAACAAATGTATTCAGAAAATAGCGCGCAAAAGGGGCCGCCGCCCAGGCCTTGCCGAAGTTTTCCAGCGTCAGCGGCGCGAACAGGTCGAAATTCGCCTCATAGGCGGCGGGGTGAAAGGCCGTCCAGACGGCATAGGCCAGGGGCAGCACCCACAGCAGGGCCAGCATCCACGCGCCTGCAATATTCAGCGCGCGGGTCATTTGTAATGTACCTTGCGGTCAAAGAAGAAAAACTGCCCGATGGCCAGCAGGCCCAGCAAGGCCAGCAGGACAACCGTCAGCGTTGCGGCATAGGCCGTATCCCAGAAGCGGAAGGCGACCTCGTAGATATAGAACAGCAACAGCGAGGACGCATTGTCCGGCCCGCCCCCGGTCAGGACGAAGATATGGTCAACCATGCGGAAGGAATTGACCACCGCATTGATCGACACGAACAGCGTGGTCGGCATCAACAACGGAAAGGTCACGCGGCGGAAAATGGTCCAGGGGCCGGCCCCCTCGATCCGCGCGGCCTCGATCAGGCTGGGTGGAATGGTCTGCAGCGCGGCCAGGTAAAAGATCATGAAGAAACCGGCCTCTTTCCAGATCGTCACCACCATGACCCCGATCAGCGCGGTGTCCGGCTGGCCCAGGATGTTTGACTGCCCCATGCCGAACAGCCCGGTGATCTGGTCAATCAGGCCAAAGCCGGGGGTGTAGAAGAACATCCAGATATTGGCGACGGCGATCATGGGCAGCACCGTCGGCGTGAAATAGGCCATGCGCACAAATCCGCGCCCCAAAAGCCGTTCATTGACCCACAGCGCCATGGCCAGCGCAATGGCGATGGAGGTGGGGATGGTGCCAAGGGCGAACCACAGATTGTTGCCCAGCACTTTCCAGAACACCGGATCCGCGATCAGGGTGTCATAGTTGTCCAACCCGGCCCAGCGCGCCGGCCGGCGTCCGCGGGGCGTGGTGTACAGGCTGTTCCACAGCGTCGTGACCGCGGGAAGATGCGTGAAGGCCACCAGAAAAACAAACGCCGGCGTCAGCAGCAGCCAGGCGTGGATCCAGTGTCTTTGCATGGGGCGGCTCCGCGCAGTGGGGCAAGACAGGGGGGCAAGACGGGGGGTGCAAGACGGGCCGGGGCCCGCCTTGCGTGATAGGCTCAGCGATAGGCCTTCAGCACATCGTCAGCCTTGGCCTGCGCCTCGGCCAGGGCATCGGCGGCGGATTTCTGGCCGGTGATCGCAGCGTGCAGCGCATCGTTGAAGATGCGCGTGACGCGCTGGTTCTCATAGGTGGACAGTTCGGCCACGGCGAATTCCAGCTGATCGCGGGCCACCAGGGCCGGCGGGAAATCCGCGGCATAGGCCTTCAGCGCCTCGCTTTCCCAGGCAGAGGGCGACGGGGCGACGTAGCCCGTGGCAATGGACCATTTCGCGGCCTGCTCCGGCTGGGAGATCCACTTGATGAAGTCAAACGCCGCCTTGGTTTCCGCGTCAGAGCCGCCTTTGAACAGGTAGAAGTTGCCGCCACCCGTCGGCGCGCCGCGGCTGACCTTGGCCGGCAGCATCGCCACGCCGAACTCGAACGGGGCGTTGTTGCGCACATTGGTCAGGTTGCCGGTCGTGGTCCACATCATCGCGGTCTGACCTTCGAAGAAGGCCTTGGGCGTGGCGCCCCATTCGATGATGCCCGGCGCCATCACACCGTCCTGCGACAGCGAGACCAGGTATTCCAGCGCCTCGACAACCTTGGGGTCATCGAAATGGGTGCGGGTGCCGTTTTCCGTCACCAGGGTCGCGCCGTTGGAGGTGGTCAGGCCCTGGAACAGCCAGTAGGGGAAGCCGGACGTCGGGATGCGCACACCCCAGCGGGTGACATTGCCGGCATCGTCCTTCTGCACCAGGCGGGCGGCAAAATCCTTCATCTCGTCCCAGGTTTCAGGCGCGCGGTCCAAGCCGGCCTCGGCGAAGGCTTCCTTGTTGTAATACAGCACCGGCGTGGAGCGCTGGAACGGAATGCCATAGGTCTTGCCGTCGATCATGGAGTTTTCCATGAACGCAGGGTAAAAGCTGCGCAGCCAAGCCTTGTCGTCCTCGGTGGTGGCGAAGTCGTCGAAGGCGTGGATCAGGTCTTCGTCATACAGCGTGTACATGTCGACCGCGAGGATCACGGACAGCTGCGGGGCGTTGCCGCCGCGCGCGGCCGTCAGCGCCTTGGCCACCGTGTCCTGATAGGAGCCGGCATAGATCGCCTCGATGGAGACGCCGTCATTCTCGGCGACATACTGGGCGGTCAGCTCTTCGATCGTGTTGGCGGCGGCGCCACCGACGGCCACCGGGAAATAGAATTCCAGGTCAACGGCCAGCGCGGGCGTCGCGGCAAGGGCCAGGGCCGCAACGGCCGCTTTGAGGTTCGGGATCATGGGGTTTCTCCAGGATGAACAAATGCCGGGCAGGTCCGGCGGGCAGCGCCCCTGGGGCAGGGAACGCATCTGCGCGAAGGCGTCATGACGCACCTCCGGCAATTCTGTCAGCCAGCGCAGGATCCTGAATGCGGATGTCGGCGCGGGCGTCAAACAGGTGGATATCCTCGGCGCGGACGCCCAGGCGCAGCGTCTCGCCGGGGGTGAAGGCGCGGGTGCCGGGCAATTTGGCCAGCACCGGGTGGCCCTGCGCGTCCAGCGCCACCAGCGTCTCGGCGCCCAGAAACTCGGCAGAGGTCACCTGCCCCGCAATGGCACCGCTGTCACGGATCTGCAGGGTTTCGGGCCTGATCCCGATCCGCAGATCCCCCGGCAGGCCGGCACCCGCGGCACCCAGCGCCTCGGGCGGCAACAGGTTCATCGGCGGCGTGCCGATGAAACGCGCGGCAAAGCAGGTGGCGGGAAAGCGATAGATCTGCTGCGGCGGGCCGACCTGTTCAATGCGGCCTGCGTTCATCAGAACCACCTGATCGGCCATGGTGATGGCCTCGGTCTGGTCATGGGTGACATAAACCATCGTCAGGCCCAGTCTGCGCTGCAGGCTGCGGATCTCTCGGCGCATTTCGTCGCGCAACCGCGCGTCAAGATTCGACAGCGGCTCATCCATCAGACAGACCGGCCGCCGCGAAATCACCGCGCGCCCCAGCGCCACGCGCTGCTGCTGCCCGCCGGACAGGGCCGCGGGCTTGCGGTCAAGATAGGGCGAAAGCTCCAGCAACTCCGCCACTTCGGCCAGACGGGCGGCACGCTCCCGCCGGGGCAGACGCTCGACCCGCAGCCCGAACATCATGTTCTCCGCAACGCTGAGATGCGGAAACAGGGCGTAGTTCTGGAACACCATGGACAGAGTCCGCCGCGCCGGCGGCAGGGCGGTGACATCCTGGCCGGCGATCTCCACCCGCCCCTCTGTCA
>CBFHYV010000022.1:0-19516 GCA_965660085.1 uncultured Paracoccaceae bacterium | reverse complement strand
AGGCCCGGCCCAGGCGGCCGCGTCCGCCGGTCTGGCGGCGCGCCATGATCCATAGCCCACCACCATTGAGAGGCGGCGCATGACGCGCCGCCTCATTCATCGTGCTATCAGTCTCATCCAGCAGGATCACCTGGTCCGAAGGGGGCCAGATGTCCCGCCAAGGGTCAATTGACAAGGGCCAGCGCCGCCGCCTGGGCCACGCCCTCAATCCCGAAGAGGTTGATGACACCGGCAACCATCACCACGGCAGACGCCATGAGCACGCCATAGAGAACCGTGGAATTCCCGGTTTCCAGCGTATCCTGAGTTTCCTCACCGAAATACATGAAGAACACGATCCGCAGGTAATAGAACGCGCCGATCACGCTGGCCACCACGCCGGCCACGGCCAGCCAGGCCAGGCCCGCGTCATAGGCCGCGCGCAGCACATACAGCTTGCCGAAGAACCCAACCAGCGGCGGTACGCCCGCCAGGCTGAACATCAGCACCAGCATGGCCAGAGCGCGGGCCGGTTCGCGCCGCGCATATTGGCGCAGGGCGTCGATGTCCGTCACGGGCTGGCCGTCCCGCTCCATCGTCAGGATGAAGGCGAAGGTGCCCAGGTTCATGGTGACGTAGATGGCCATATAGATCAGCATGGCCTGTACGCCCAGAACCGTGCCCGCCGCCAGACCCATCAGCGCATAGCCCATATGGGCGATGGAGGAATAGGCCATCAGACGCTTGATGTTGGTCTGGCCGATTGCCGCGATCGCGCCCAGGAACATGGACAGCACGGACAACAGCGCCAGCACCTGCTGCCAATCACCCACGACGCCGCCGAAGGCATCATGCATCACCCGCGCGAACAGCCCCATGGCCGCAACCTTGGGCGCCGTGGCGAAGAAGGCCGTGACCGGCGTGGGGGAGCCTTCATAGACATCCGGCGTCCACATGTGGAACGGCACGGCAGAGACCTTGAACGCCAACCCCGCCGCCACGAACACCAAACCCATCAGCAGCCCCAGCGGCGCAGCACCCTGGCCGGCGGCCTCGATCACGCCGGAAAACAGCGTGGTGCCAGAATAGCCATAGGTCAGCGACGCACCATAGAGCAGCAGACCGGAGCTGAGCGCGCCCAGCACGAAGTATTTCAGGCCCGCTTCGGTGGATTTGGCACTGTCGCGTCGCAGCGCGGCCACGACATAGAGCGCCAGAGATTGAAGCTCCAACCCCATATACAGCGTCATCAGATCCCCGGCGGAGACCATGACCATCATGCCGACAACTGCCAGCACCACCAGCACCGGGTATTCAAACCGCAAGATGCCGGTGCGCGCCATGTACTCTTGGCTCATTACCAGGACCACCGCCGCGGACAGCAGGATGACGATCTTGGCAAAGCGCGCAAAGCCGTCATCGACGAACATGCCGCCGAAGGCCACGCGCGTGCCGCTGCCATGCATACCCAGCCACAGCGCCACCGCGACCATCACCGCCGCGGACAGCCACACCAGCCCGGGGGCCAAAGCGTCCTTGCGGGTATAGACCGCCGCCAGCAGCGCCAGCATCGCAAACAGCGATAGCAGGATTTCCGGCATCAGGATGGAAAGATCGGCCGAAACCATGGTTGCCCCCGTGTCAGTGCAGGGCCGTTGCGTGCACCGATCCCAGATCGGCGGCGGCAACAGCGGTGTTTACTTGGTCGACCAGCGCCGCAACCGACGGGCCGATGGTATCCAGAACCGGCGCGGGATAGACGCCCAGCCAGATCGTCATGAAGATCAGCGGCGCAAAGATCGCGCGTTCCCGCGGGGTCATATCGGTGATCGTCTTCAGGCTTTCCTTGATCAGGTCACCCATCACAACGCGGCGATACAGCCACAGCGCATAGGCCGCCGACAGGATCACACCCGTTGTCGCCACCGCCGCGATCCAGGTGTTGACCTGGAACACGCCCATCAGCGTCAGGAATTCACCGATGAACCCGGACGTGCCCGGCAGGCCCACATTGGCCATGGTAAACAGCATGAACACCAGCGCATAGGCGGGCATCCGGTTCACCAGCCCGCCATAGGCCGCGATTTCGCGCGTGTGCATCCGGTCATAGATCACACCGACGCAGAGGAACAGCGCGCCAGAGATGAAGCCGTGGCTGATCATCTGGAAGATCGCGCCATCGATCCCCTGCTGGTTGGCGGCAAAGATGCCCATGGTGACATAGCCCATATGCGCCACGGACGAATAGGCGATCAGCTTCTTCATGTCTTCTTGCACCAGCGCGACGAGGCTGGTGTAGACAATGGCAATCGCGCTCATCCACAGCACCAGCGGGGTCAGCACCTCTGCCCCCACAGGGAACATCGGCAGGGAAAAGCGCAGGAAACCGTAGCCGCCCATCTTCAAAAGGATCGCCGCCAGCACCACGGACCCGGCCGTAGGGGCCTGAACGTGCGCATCGGGCAGCCAAGTGTGCACCGGCCACATCGGCATCTTGACCGCGAAACTGGCGAAGAAGGCCAGGAACAGCAGCGTCTGCATCCCGCCCACAACATGAATGCCCAGCAGGTCAAACCCGGCGAAGGGGAATTCATGCGCCAGCAGCGCCACGATATCCGTGGTGCCCGCGTCAGAGAACATGGCCACCATCGCCACCAGCATCAGCACGGAGCCAAGGAAGGTATAAAGGAAGAACTTGAAGCTGGCATAGATGCGGTTCTTGCCGCCCCAAATGCCGATGATCAGGAACATCGGGATCAGGCCGGCCTCGAAGAACAGGTAGAACAGCACCAGATCCAGCGCCATGAACACGCCCAGCATCAGCGTTTCCAGCAGCAGGAACGCGATCATGTATTCCTTGACGCGGGTGGTCACATCCCAGCTGGCGGCAATCACCAGCGGCATCATGAAGGTGGTCAGCATGACGAACAGCACGCTGATGCCATCCACGCCCATCTTGTATTGCAGGCCCATCAGCCATTCGGCCTGCTCCACCATCTGGAAGCCAGGATTGGCGCTGTCGAACTGGAACAGGATGAACAGGGAGATCACGAATGTCGCGCTTGTGGCCAGCAGCGCCAGCCATTTGGCATTACGCTGCGCGGCCTCATCCTCGCCCCGCAGGAACAGCGCCAGAATGGCCGCTGCCAGCGCGGGCAGGAAGGTGACGATGGAAAGAAGGTTGTCCATTACCGTGCGCCTCCGGAAAGCGTCATCCAGGTGATGAGAAGCGCAATGCCCAAGACCATGGCGAAGGCATAGCTGAAGATATAGCCGGACTGCGCCCGACCAGCGAGCCGCGTCAGCAGCGGGATCAGCCCCATGGCCAGCCCGTTGATGGACCCGTCGATCACGTCCCGGTCACCGCGCGTCCACAGCAGACGCCCCAGCGCCTTGGACGGCTGAACGAAGAGGAAATCGTAAATCTCATCCACGTACCATTTGTTCAGAAGGAACAGATACAGCGGGCGCTGGTTTTCGGCCAGGCGCTTGGGCAGTTCCGGGTTCACGATGTAGAACCAGAACGCCACGACAAAGCCCAGAACCATCGCCACGAAGGGGCTGACCTTGACCCATGTCGGGGCATGGTGCGCCTCATCCATCACGTGATTGTCGGGGTGGGTGAAGATCGCGCCTTGCGGTGCGGTGCCGTGATGCACGGCGGCCACTGCGGCATGGGCCGGATCGGCCTCCGCCGCGGCATGGGCGGCCTCGCTGCCGTGATGCTCTTGCACCATTGCGGCGTGATCGTCGCCATGAGCCTCGCCGTTGCCCGCATCCGCCTCAGCGTGATGGGTGGGAACACCGAAGAAGCGGTTCACCTGGTCATGGTCGCCAAAGAAGCTGCCATACCAGACCATGCCGGAAAACACGGCCCCGACCCCAAGCACCCCCAGCGGCACCAACATGACCGCCGGGCTTTCATGCGCATGTTCATGCGTGTGCCGGTTGCCGCGCGGCGTGCCGAAAAAGGTCAGGAACATCAGCCGCCAAGAATAGAAGCTGGTGAACAGCGCCGCGATCACCAGCATCCAGAAGGCATAGCCACCATCCGTGCCGGCCCAGGCGCTCTCGATCACGGCATCCTTGGACAGGAAGCCCGCAAAACCGATGTGCGTCAGCGGGATGCCCACGCCGGTGATGGCCAGCGTGCCGATCATCATCGCCCAGAAGGTATAGGGCAGCTTGCGCCGCAGCCCGCCATAATTGCGCATGTCCTGTTCATGATGCATCCCGTGGATCACGGAACCGGCCCCAAGGAACAGCATGGCCTTGAAGAAGGCATGGGTGAACAGGTGGAACATCGCCACCGAATACACCCCGACACCCGCGGCCACGAACATGTAGCCCAGCTGCGAACAGGTGGAATAGGCGATCACGCGCTTGATGTCATTCTGCACAAGGCCGACCGTGGCCGCGAAAAACGCCGTTGTTGCACCCAGAATGGTGACAAAGGCCATGGCCTGCGGGGCATATTCCATCAGCGGCGACATGCGGCAGACAAGGAACACACCTGCCGTCACCATCGTGGCTGCGTGGATCAGCGCGGACACCGGCGTGGGCCCTTCCATCGCGTCCGGCAGCCATGTGTGCAGGATCAGCTGCGCCGACTTGCCCATCGCCCCGATGAACAGCAACAGCGCCAGCACGTTGGCGGCGTTCCACTCGCGCCACAGGAAGGTCAGCTGCGTTTCCGCCAGCGCCGGCGCCGCGGCAAAGATATCGTCAAACCGCACGCTATCCGTCAGGAAGAACAGCCCGAATATCCCCAGTGCAAAGCCGAAATCGCCCACGCGGTTCACGATGAATGCCTTCATCGCCGCCGCATTGGCACTGGGTTTGCGATAGTAGAAGCCGATCAGCAGGTAAGAGGCGACGCCCACGCCTTCCCAGCCAAAGAACATCTGCACCAGGTTGTCGCTGGTCACCAGCATCAGCATGGAGAAGGTGAAGAAGGACAGATAGGCAAAGAACCGCGGCTTGTAGCTTTCCTCACCCGCGCGGAAATTGTCGTCATGCGCCATGTAGCCAAAGCTGTAGAGGTGCACCAGGGCCGAGACCGAAGTGATGACCACCAGCATGATGGAGGTCAGGCGATCCAGCCGGATGGACCAATCCGTGCTCAGCGTGCCGGATTCAATCCAGCGCATGATCTGGATGTGCTGCGTTTCCGGCCCATGCGTCAGGAACACGATCCAGGAGAAGAAGCACGCCAGGAACAGCAGCCCCGTGCTGATCCACTGCGCGCCGCGGATGCCGGTCACACGCCAGCCAAAGCCGGCGATCAGCGCACCCGCCAGCGGGGAAAACAGGATAAGCTGTTCCATGATCAGCCTTTCATCACGTTGACGTCTTCCACGGCGATGGTGCCGCGGTTGCGGAAAAAGCAGACCAGGATGGCAAGGCCGATCGCGGCCTCGGCCGCGGCCACCGTCAGCACGAACAGCGTGAAGACCTGCCCGACCAGATCACCCAAATGGCTGGAAAACGCCACCAGGTTGATGTTGACCGCCAGCAGCATCAGCTCGATCGACATCAGCAGGATGATCACGTTCTTCCGGTTCAGAAACAGCCCGAAAATCCCGATCACGAACAGCACCGCCGCAACGGTCAGGTAATGTCCAAGTCCAATCATTTATCGTCCCCCAGTCCATGCTGGTTATGGTTCGGCGCGGGCGGTTGGCCCGCCCTTCGCCTTGGTGTCACTTCAGGCCCTGGCCCGGTTTCACGTCGCGCAGTTCCATCGCCTTGGCCGGATCACGGTAGATCTGGGCAAGGATGTCCTGGCGCTTGACATTGGTGCGGTGGCGCAGGGTCAGCACGATGGCCCCGATCATCGCCACCAGCAGGATCAGCCCGGCCAGCTGGAACAGCAGCAGATAGTCATCATAGAGGATCATCCCCAACGCCTCGGTGTTGTGACGGTCCGCAGGCACGGGCTGGGCCAGACGCTCCGGCGCCACGCTGGTCACGTCCCACGCGCCGAATACCATGACAAGCTGCATCAGGATCACGATCCCGATCAGCAGCGCCAGCGGCATGTATTTGGCCATTTCCGCGCGCAGCTCGGCAAAGTCGATGTCCAGCATCATGACGACGAACAGGAACAGCACCGCCACCGCGCCGACATAGACGATGATCAACAGCATCGCCACAAACTCCGCCCCCAACAGCACGAACAGCCCGGCGGAGGAGAGAAAGGCAAGGATCAGCCACAGAACCGAATGCACCGGGTTGCGGCTGATCACGGTGAACAGCCCGCCGGCGATGGCGCTGAGCGCAAAGAGATAAAAGGCAAACACCATCATGTCTTGTCGTCCTTGTTTTCTTCCATGACGTCACGGGCCAGCTCCATGGCGCGCGTCATGGCCGGAATGCCCGCAAACATCGCCATCTGCGCGATGGTCTCGGCAATCTCCTCGGGGGTAGCGCCGGCCTCCATGGCGTGACGCACCGTCATGCGCAGCGGCGTGTCGGCCTGCGCGCCCTGCATGGTCAGCCCTGCCAACGTCAGCAACAGTCGCGTCTTGGCGTCCAGCCCATCCTTGGACACGCCCTTGCCAAACCACATCTCCATGGCGTCCTTGGGCATGGTCGGCCACAGCGCCTCGAACCCCTTGGGGTCAAAGGCGCTGAGCGCGGGATTGAAGGCCCTGGCCATTTCCTGCGCCTGGCTCATCATCAGTTCAAACGGCGTCTTCGGGTCGCTCATGCCTTGGCCTTTCCGCGCGGTGCGGCGCCTGCGGGGGGGAGGATCTGCGTCATAGCGGGCATCTCTGTCTGCGGCTCAGCGATAGGGCGCGTCAATTTCAAGGTTGCGCGCGATCTCGGCTTCCCAGCGGGCGCCATTGGCCAGCAGCTTGTCCTTGTCATAGAACAGCTCCTCACGCGTTTCGGTGGCGAATTCGAAATTCGGCCCCTCGACAATGGCATCCACCGGGCAGGCCTCCTGGCAGAAGCCGCAATAGATGCATTTGGTCATGTCGATGTCATAGCGCGTGGTGCGGCGGCTGCCGTCATCGCGCGGCTCTGCATCAATGGTGATGGCCTGCGCGGGGCAGACAGCCTCGCACAGTTTGCACGCAATGCAGCGTTCCTCGCCATTGGGATAGCGGCGCAGCGCATGTTCCCCACGGAACCGCGGGCTGAGCGGCCCCTTTTCATGCGGGTAGTTCACCGTGGCCTTCGGGGCAAAGAAATACTTCAGCCCCAGTTTCATGCCCACCCAGAAATCCTGCAGAAGGAAGTATTTGGCGGCGCGGTTGTAGTCCATCGTTGCCATGTCAGCCTCCAATTGCCCAGCGGGCGTAGCCGCCCCAGAACCAGTCGAACTTCGCGGCGAAGGCGACGAACACCACCCAGACCAGGCTGAAGGGCAGGAACACTTTCCAGCCCAGCCGCATCAGCTGGTCATAGCGGTAGCGCGGCGTGATCGCCTTGACCATCGCGAAGAGGAAGAAGAAGAACGCCATCTTGCCGATCATCCACAGCGGGCTGTCCGGCAGCCCCGGGATCGGCGACAGCCAGCCGCCGAAAAACAACAGCGACGTCAGCGCGCACATCAGGAAGATGGCGATATATTCGCCCGCCATGAACAGCAGGAAGGGCGTGGCGGAGTATTCCACCTGATAGCCCGCCACCAGTTCCGATTCCGCCTCCGGCAGGTCAAACGGCGGGCGGTTGGTTTCCGCCAGGGCGGAGATGAAGAACAAAAACACCATCGGCAGATGCGGCAGCCAGAACCAGGAGAAGAAGCCATAAGGCCCATCCTGCGCGCCGACGATATTGCCGAAATTCAGACTGCCGGCAGAGATCACCACGCCGATGATGATCAGGCCGATCGACACCTCATAGGAAATCATCTGCGCCGCGGACCGCAGCGAGCCAAGGAACGGGTATTTGGAGTTCGACGCCCAGCCGCCCATGATCACGCCATAAACCTCAAGCGAGGACATGGCGAAGACATAGAGGATCGCCACGTTCAGATCCGCCAGCACCCAGGTGGTGTTGAACGGGATCACCGCCCAGGCAATCACCGCCAGCGTAAAGCTGAGCAGCGGCGCAAGCATGAACACGGTCTTGTCCGCGCCCGCCGGCACCACGACCTCTTTGGTGACGTATTTCAGCGCGTCTGCCACGGTTTGCAGCAGGCCAAAGGCGCCCACCACGTTCGGACCGCGGCGCATCTGCACGGCCGCCCAGATCTTGCGGTCGCCGTAGACAAGGAACAGCAGGCTGACCATGACGAAACCGACAACCGCAAGGCTTTGCGCCAGCAGGATGACGAATATCCCCAATGGGGTGGTAAAGAAGTCGGCCATCGGTTCTCACACCTTCCGTTGTTCGTTGCGGCAGCGCGGTGTCCCCGCCCCGCCCGCGGGTGCGGTCAGCCCGCTGTTAGCAGCATTCCCGGCCTCAGGACCACCCGCAGTGTATACCTTTGTGCGCAAATGACGCGCGGCCAGATCAGGGCGCAGAGTTTCAGCCGGCCCCATCATTCTGCCGCCATGTCCTGCGCCGCGCGGGCCTTCGCCTGCGCGCTGAGCTCCGCCATCAGCGTGCTGGCACGCGCGATGGGGTTGGTCAGGTAGAAATCCGTGATCGCCATGCGGAAGGCGGCATCGCCCAGCGGACCCTGCGGCAGCGGCACGGCCTCGTTTTCCGGGCGCATGTCCGGCTCGCCCAGATGCGGCACCGCCTGCACCATGGCCGCGCGCAGCTGCGGCAGCGAATCGTAGGGCAGCGGGCGGCCCATCTCGCCCGACAGCGCGCGCAGGATGGCCCAGTTTTCCTTGGCCTCCCCCGGCGCGAAACCGGCGCGCAGCGCCAGTTGCGGGCGGCCTTCGGTATTCACGAACAGGCCGTCTTCCTCCGTATAGGCAGCGCCGGGCAGGATCACATCCGCCCGATGCGCGCCCCGGTCGCCGTGGCTGCCCTGGTAGATCACGAAGGCGCCCTCGCCGATCTCGATCTCATCGGCGCCAAGGTTCAGGATCACGTCGGCCTCGGCCACGGCATCCATGCCCCGCGCCGTCACCGCACCCACATCCAGCGCGCCCACACGGCCCGCCGCGGTGTGCAGCACCAACAGGCCAGAGCCGGAAATCTCCGCCATCTGCTGCGCTGCCGCCAGCACCGCCGCGCCATCGGCCTCTCGCACCGCGCCCTGGCCCAGGATCACCAGCGTCTTGCGGGTGTCGCGGGTCTCATCGCTGACGCCCTTGTCAATCAGCGCCTGAAGGGCCGCGCGGTCATCGCCCGCGTGGTGATAGTCATAGGTCAGATCCACCGCAGGCCCCACCAGCGCCACATCGGCCCCGTTCAGCCAGGCCTTGCGGATGCGCGCGTTCAGCACAGGCGCCTCCAGCCGCGGGTTGGTGCCGATCAGCAGGATCATCTCCGCATCGTCAATATCCTCGATCGCGGCGGTGCCCGCATAGGCGCCGCGATTGTCGGCGGGCAGCTTCGCGCCATCCGTGCGGCATTCCACGACACCGCCCAGCCCCTCGATCAGCCCCTTCAGCGCAAAGGCGGCCTCGGTCGGGGCCAGATCCCCCACCAGACCGGCCGGCGCCTTGGCCGATGCCAGCGCCTTGGCAGCGGCGGACAGCGCCTCGCCCCAGCTGGCCGGGCGCAGGCGGCCGTTTTCCCGCAGATACGGCCGGTCCAGCCGCTGGCGGCGCAGGCCGTCCCAGACAAAACGGGTCTTGTCGGAAATCCATTCCTCGTTCACCGCGTCGTTGTTGCGCGGCAGGAAACGCATGACCTCGCGGCCCTTGGTGTCCACCCGGATGTTGGACCCCAACGCATCCATCACATCGATGCTCTCGGTCTTGGTCAGCTCCCACGGGCGGGCGGTGAAGGCATAGGGCTTGGAGGTCAGCGCCCCCACGGGGCAGAGGTCAATGATGTTGCCCTGCAGGTTGCTGTCCAGCGTCTCATTCAGATAGCTGGTGATCTCCGAATCCTCGCCCCGGCCCGTCTGGCCCATCTGGCTGATCCCGGCCACTTCGGTGGTGAAGCGGACACAGCGCGTGCAGGAGATGCAGCGCGTCATATGCGTTTCCACCAACGGGCCAAGATCCAGATCATCCACCGCGCGCTTGGGTTCGCGGAAGCGGGAGAAATCCACGCCATAGGCCATGGCCTGATCCTGCAGGTCACATTCGCCACCCTGATCGCAGATGGGGCAATCCAGCGGGTGGTTGATGAGCAGGAATTCCATCACCCCTTCGCGGGCCTTCTTGACCATGGGCGAGTTCGTCTTGACCACGGGCGGCTGGCCTTCGGGGCCGGGGCGCAGATCCCGCACCTGCATCGCGCAAGAGGCCGCGGGCTTCGGCGGGCCGCCGACGACCTCCACAAGGCACATGCGGCAGTTGCCCGCAATGGACAGACGTTCGTGATAGCAGAACCGCGGCACCTCGATTCCGGCGCTTTCACAGGCCTGGATCAGGGTCATGGCCCCGTCCACCTCGACTTCGATGCCATCGATCATGATCTTGCGCAGGTCGCTCATGTGCTTCTTCCGCTCAGTTGCTGCCACATCCGCGCAGGACCGCGCGGCGGGCAAAAGTGTTCATCCATGCGACGCGGCAGGTCACCGCGCCCACAGCAGCCGCCCGACGGCGCTGCCCTGTTCAATCTCCGCCCGGGCCAGCGGGCAATAGGCCGCGTGATCGCCGGGTGTCACGCCGCGCGCGCGTAGCCAGGCCTGCCCGATCTGTTCCATCCGGGCCTGTTCCGCGGCGCTGTTCACATGCGTGTCGATCTGCGCCTCGGTATAGCCCAGATCGCGCGCGGTGCTGCGCAGACGGTTCAGCGTGGCATAGGCCACAAGCCAGCGCGCCTCCACCCCGTCACACACGCGGCGCAGCTCATCGGCCAAGGCCACGGCCAGCAGCCCCTCATCGATCTGCGGCACTTGGGACAGCGGCGGCAGCGCATCGCCCTGATTGGCCTGCACAGGGGCGGCCAGCGTCAGGGCCAGCGCGCAGGCATATGTCAGCCGCGCCCTCATTCCACGCACCGTCCGGCCACGGTCAGCCTGTCATCGCGGATGTCCAAGGCCTCCTCCGGCGCATCCGGCGTGGTTTGCCAGGCGATGTCCGAGGTGCCCAGATATTGCAGGCAATAGCGCGTCGCCCGGAACTCGGCCGCTTGCCGCGCGCCCTCCAGCCCGCGGCTGACCGGGCGCACCTGCACCGTGAAGCCCGCCCGGTCCTTGCGGTCCAGGCTGTCGGCGGAGGCGCGGTAATACACGCCCTCAAAGGGGATGCGGTTGGGGTTGTTGGCCCCACAACCCGCCACGACCGCCACCGCCGCAAATGCCAGCGCCCACCGCATCATGCCGCGCCCCCCGCCTGATGCGCGCGCCACAGTGTGGCCTGCGGCAGGCTGGCCCAGCCAAAGGCCTGCGCGCTGTCGCCCTGGGTGCGGCGCATCTCCAACCGCTCCAGCGCCTCGTCCAGCGTGGGCTGATGGCCCTGCGGCACCCACCACATCACGAAATGCTGCGCGCCGAGGATCTCGAACCAGTCCTGCCGCCGTTCCCAGAACTGGCGATGCACGGTGTTCCACACAAACGCCTCCAGCGCGGCAACATCGCGCCACACGGTCAGGTTGGTGATCATCTGCGGATCGCCGTCAACGCAGGCTTCGGTATTGCCCGCGTTCACCTCGCCCGAGCCTTCCATCATCCAGACAAACCCATCCATCCGCTTGCCCAGGCCATTCACCCGGTCAATCGCATCGATGAACCCGGCCACGCGCGGGTCGCCTACCGGCGCCAGAAGGCGGCCGATGTTCAGCTCTGCGATGTTATGGCCGGCGGGTTGCAGCATGATCACCCTGCCTGCGTCAGATAGAGCGCGATTTCAGAGGCCGACGCGCCCTCGGCCCGGCCGGCGGCGCAGGCGCTGGCGGCGTCACCGGGGCGGAAGCCCGTGCGCATTGCGTAATCCAGGAAGGCCGATTGCACCCGGTTGATGGACACCTGCGCCAACAGCGCCTCCATCGTGCCTTCGGGATAGCCCTGCGCGGCCAGACGCTCCCGCGCGGCGGCACGGGTGCGGCGCTCTTCTTCGCTGTTATAGTCGAACTCGGGGCATGCCGCCGCGATCTGGCGGGCGATTTGCGAATTCATGCCGGTCTGGAACAGCCACTCCGGCACCTCTTCGGGCAGTTGGCTGGGGTCAATGGCCACGGCATCGGCAGGCGCTGCGCTCGCGGCCTCTGGTGCGGTCTCTTCGGTGGCGCCGCCGAACAGGCCAAGGAAGTTGCCGCCCAGCAGATTGCGCGGCAGCAGGTTTTCAGGGAAACCGCCGCCCTCGCCACAGCCCGCCAGCGCCATCATCGCCGCCAGCGCGACCCCTTTGTTCATCCATCCGGTCATTGCTACCATCCCTCGCTGTGCTTGGCTTTGCGCCTTGTTACTCTGCCGCCACCGCGCTGACGCGCCCGGTTTTCTGCGCCTTGATGCGGTCCTCGATCTCGTCGCGGAAGTTGCGGATCAGGCCCTGGATCGGCCAGGCCGCGGCATCGCCCAAGGCGCAGATGGTGTGCCCCTCAACCTGCTTCGTGACGGAGAACAGCATGTCGATTTCCTCGACATCGGCCTCGCCGCGCACAAGGCGGTCCATCACGCGCATCATCCAGCCCGTGCCCTCGCGGCAGGGGGTGCATTGGCCACAGCTTTCATGCTTGTAGAACTTGGAAAGCCGCCAGATCGCCTTGATGATGTCCACGGAGTTGTCCATCACGATCACCGCCGCCGTGCCAAGGCCGGACCCAAGCTCGCCGCGCAGATAGTCAAAATCCATCACCGCGTCGCGCATCTTCTCGCCGCGCACACACGGCACCGAGGAGCCGCCGGGGATCACCGCCTTGAGGTTGTCCCACCCGCCGCGAATGCCGCCGCAGTGCTTCTCGATCAGCTCCTCGAAGGAGATGCTCATCTCCTCCTCCACGACGCAGGGCCGGTTCACATGGCCGGAGATCGCGAACAGCTTGGTGCCGGCGTTGTTCTTGCGGCCGAAGCCCGCGAACCAGGACGCCCCGCGGCGCAGGATCGTGGGCACCACGGCGATGGATTCCACGTTGTTGACCGTGGTCGGGCAGCCGTACAGCCCCGCCCCCGCCGGGAAAGGCGGCTTCATCCGGGGCATGCCCTTCTTGCCTTCCAGGCTTTCCAGCAGGGCGGTTTCCTCACCGCAGATATAGGCGCCGGCGCCGTGATGCAGGAACAGGTCAAAATCCCAGCCCGAGCCAGCAGCGTTGCGGCCCAGCAGACCGGCATCATAGGCCTCGTCAATCGCGGCCTGCAGCGCCTCACGCTCGCGGATATATTCCCCGCGGATGTAGATGTAGCAGGTATGCGCGTTCATGGCGAAGCTGGCAATCAGGCAGCCTTCGATCAGCGTGTGCGGATCATGGCGCATGATCTCGCGGTCCTTGCAGGTGCCCGGCTCGGATTCGTCAGCATTGACCACCAGGTAGGACGGCCGGCCATCGGATTCCTTGGGCATGAAGGACCACTTCAGCCCGGTGGGAAAGCCCGCGCCACCACGGCCCCGCAGGCCGGAGGCCTTCATCTCGTCTATGATCCACTGGCGGCCCTTTTCAATCAGGCCGGCGGTGCCATCCCAATGGCCCCGCGCCTGCGCCCCGGCGAGCGTGCGGTCATGCATCCCGTAGATATTGGTGAAGATACGGTCCTGATCTTGCAGCATCGTTCATTCCTTCTCGTCGCGGCGGGCGCGCAGTTGCCCGATGATTTTCCAGATCGCCACCCCGAACCCGGCCAGCGCGGCCAGATCGAACAGCGCCCTCAGGCGCTGGCTCCAGCCGTATTCGGCCCCGATGGCGGTCACCAGGATCCAGCCAAGCCCCACACCCGCCACCAGGATGGCAATGCCGCGTCTTTCGCGGTTGGTGTCGGGGCGCTCGGCCATGAATGTTCCTTCGTCATTGTCAGCCCGCGCGGCACAGGCGCGAACCGGCGGTCTCAGTCCTTGTCGGCATACAGCCCTTCGGCGCGGGCGCGTTCGGCAAATTCCGTCACGCCGCCTTCGGCCAGCGTCTTGGCCTGGCCGACCCAGTCATCCCGCGAGGCGCGGCCCTTGAAGCCCACCAGATGCGTGTCAATCCAGGCCAGCTCCGCCGCGGACCAGCTGGCGATCTGGGCAAAGTGGAACACGCCGATCTCCTTCAGCATGTCCTCCAGCTTGGGGCCGATGCCCTTGATCATCTTCAGATCATCCGCCTGCCCGCCCAGCGGCGCATTCAGCATCGCGGGCTTTTCACCGGCCTCATCCTCTGCGGGCACCAGCTCGGCATTCTCGGGGGCTTCATCGGCCTCGGGCTGCGGGGCGGGCTGCGGATCGGCCACGGCATCCGCCGGCATCCGCCAGGGCGTGCACAGCGGCTCCTCGCTGCCGTCGATGCGCTTGACGGTGTCCCCCAGCGCCACGGCCCGCGCGACAGAGGCATTGCCCGCCGCACGCCCGGCCACATGGTCCGTCAGGGTGGTTGCGCCGCCCAGCGGTTCAGCGGCATAGCGGCCGTTCTGCGGGCCCGGCGCGGGCACCTTGCCGGCCACCAGGTCATCCAGGATCTGCGCAAAGCCCTCGGCTGTCAGATCCTCATAGTAATCCTTGCCGATCTGGGCCATGGGCGCGTTGGAACAGGCGCCCAGGCATTCCACCTCTTCCCAGCTCAGCTTGCCATCGGCAGAGATCTGGTGCGGCTTGGGCGCGATCTTGTCGCGGCAGACCGCAATCAGATCCTCCGCCCCGCAGATCATGCAAGACAGCGTGCCGCAGACCTGCACATGGGCCACGCTGCCCACTGGGGCCAGTTGGAACATGAAGTAGAAGGTCGCGACCTCAAGTGCACGAATATGGGCAAGGCCCAGCATGTCAGCCACGGTCTCGATCGCCGGGCGGCTCAGCCAGCCTTCCTGTTCCTGCGCGCGCCACAACAGCGGGATGATGGCGCTGGCCTGCCGGCCTTCGGGATATTTGGAAATCTGCGCCTCGGCCCAGGCCAGGTTGGCGGGGGTGAAGGCGAAGCTTTCGGGTTGTTCGGGGTGCAGGCGTCTTAGCATGGGTCTTCCTATTGGGTCAGAACACACACGACGGGGATGTTGGCCACCTCCCGGTCGGGGGTCTCTCCGTTCAGTTCCGCGATGATCGTCTTTTGCCGCGCGGCGGCGTTCGTCGCGTCATCGGCAATGAAACACAAATACAGGTCCGTGCCCTGCATGACGGCAAGGCTGGCATTTCCGGCCGAGGCCACGGGCACAGGCGTGAAGCCGCGCAGCAGCAGGTCAGACAGGAACACGAAGTCCGACCGCCCGGTTTCCGCAAGTGCGGCGCCGCCAAGCGCCAGCGCCCCCAGCCCGGTCAAAACCCGCCGCATCATGATGCACACGCCCCATCCAACAGGCGCCACCCGCCGTTTTCCAGCACCTCGGCCTGCTCTCGCTTCAGGCGATAGCGGCCGATCTCCAGCAGCAGATCCCGGCTGAAGCCTGTCTGCAGCTCCACAGGCAGAAACTGCGACTCCGTCTCCATCGTGCAGCCGACAGAGGCGACAGCCGCGTTGTAGGCGTCCAGATCCTCACGCGTGACGCCATCGGGCGGCAGGGCACAGCCCGCCACGCCCGCAGCCATCAGCAGGACCAATCCGCCCCGGCGCAGCATCACCGATCAACCTCGCCAAAGACGATGTCCATGGTGCCGATGATCGCCGCCACATCGGCCAGCTGGTGGCCCTTGGAGATATAGTCCATCGACTGCAGGTGCAGATAGCCTGGCGCGCGCAGCTTGGCGCGATAGGGCCGGTTGGTGCCATCGGCCACCAGATAGACGCCGAATTCGCCCTTGGGCGCCTCCACGGCGGCATAGACTTCGCCCTTGGGCACGTGGAAGCCTTCGGTATAGAGCTTGAAGTGATGGATCAGCGCTTCCATCGATGTCTTCATCTCGCCCCGCTTGGGCGGGGTGATCTTGCCGCGGGCCAGGATGTCCCCCTGCCCTTCGGGCGCGCGCAGTTTTTCAATGGCTTGCAAGATGATGCTGACGGATTGGCGCATCTCCTCCATGCGGACCAGATAGCGGTCATAGCAATCGCCGTTCTTGCCCACGGGGATCTGGAACTCGAACTCGTCATAGCATTCATAGGGCTGCGCACGGCGCAGATCCCAGGCCAGGCCAGAGCCGCGCACCATCACCCCGGAATAGCCCCAGTCCTGCAGATCGTCCTGGCTGACCACGCCGATGTCACAGTTGCGCTGCTTGAAAATGCGGTTTTCCGTCAGCAGCCCGTCAATGTCATCCAGCACGCGGGGGAATTCATGGGCCCAGGTCTCGATATCGTCCAGCAGCGCGGGCGGCAGATCCTGATGCACGCCGCCGGGCCGGAAATAGGCCGCGTGCAGGCGCGCGCCGCAGGCCCGCTCGTAGAAGATCATCAGCTTCTCACGCTCTTCAAAGCCCCACAGCGGCGGGGTCAGCGCGCCCACATCCATGGCCTGCGTGGTCACGTTCAGCAGGTGGTTCAGCACGCGGCCGATTTCCGAATACAGCACCCGGATCAGAGAGGCGCGGCGCGGCACCTCCACGCCCGTCAGCTTTTCGATGGCCAGGCACCAGGCATGTTCCTGGTTCATCGGCGCCACGTAATCCAGACGGTCGAAATAGGGCAGGTTCTGCAGGTAGGTGCGGCTTTCCATCAGCTTTTCGGTGCCGCGATGCAGCAGGCCGATATGCGGATCGCAACGCTCGACGATCTCGCCGTCAAGCTCCAGGACCAGGCGCAACACACCGTGGGCCGCGGGGTGCTGCGGACCGAAGTTGATGTTGAAATTGCGGATTTTCTGTTCGCCCGTCAGGGCGTCGTCAAAACCTTTGGAACCGTCCATCATGTGTTCCCCTCCGAACTGGGCGCGTAGCGGGCCATCGCCTCGGCGCCGGTCATGGTCTGGCTGATGTTGGCAAGCGCGTAGGTGTCGAGCTTTTCGTCAATGAAGATCTGGGTGGTCACGGCAAAGGCCTCCGGCGCGTCAAAGGCCATCAGGGCAACCACCTGATCCGACTGCGGCGCGTCAAGCGCGCGCCAATACAGATTGCTGCCACAGATGCCGCAAAAGGCACGCTCCGCATGGGCGCTGGACTGGTAGACCCGGATGGGCGCATCGCTGTTCCAGACCACATCGGTGCAGCCGACCGACATGTTGATGCCACCCGTCCACTTTCGGCAGATGCCGCAATGGCACACGCCCGCCTCATCCGCCGCATGGGCGGTGAAGCGGCAGGCGCCGCACAGGCATCGGCCGGCGTGGCTCATGCCTTGGCCTCTTTGTCGGTCTTCTCATCGCCGGGCAGCACATATTCCGCGCCTTCCCAGGGAGACATGAAATCGAACTGGCGGTATTCCTGCACCAGGCTTACCGGCTCATAGACGACGCGCTTCTGCTCCTCGTCATAGCGGACCTCGGTATAGCCGGTGGTGGGGAAATCCTTGCGCAGCGGATAGCCGCGAAAGCCGTAATCCGTCAGCAGGCGGCGCAGATCCGGGTGGCCGGTGAACAGGATGCCGAACATGTCGAACACTTCGCGTTCAAACCAGTTGGCCGCGGGCGTGACCGCGGTGATGGACGGGATCGCCTCGGTCTCGCGCACGGCGGCGCGCAGGCGGATGCGGTGGTTCTGCCACATCGACAGCAGGTGATAGACGACCGTGAAGCGCCGCGTGCGCTGCGGATAATCCACCGCCGTGATGTCCACCAGGCTGGTAAAGCGGCAGCGCGCATCCTTGCCCAGAAACTCCACTAGCCCGCGGATATTGGCCGGGGCCACGTCGATGTTCAGCTCGTCATGGGTGACGTCCCACCCCAGCACGCAGTCGGGGCGTTTGGCCTCGATATAGGCGCCCAGTTCGTTGAGGGCCTCGGTCATGTGGCTGCCTCCAGCAAGGTAACTTCGTCAGCTGCCGCTATGCGGCAACGGGGGGTCATCGCACCAGCGTGCCGGTGCGGCGGATCTTGCGCTGCAGCGCCATCAGACCATACAGCAGCGCCTCTGCCGTGGGCGGGCAGCCCGGCACATAGACGTCCACCGGCACGATCCGGTCACAGCCGCGCACCACAGAATAGCTGTAGTGGTAGTAGCCGCCGCCATTGGCGCAAGAGCCCATGGAGATGACGTAGCGTGGCTCTGGCATCTGGTCATAAACCTTGCGCAGCGCCGGGGCCATCTTGTTGGTCAGCGTTCCGGCGACGATCATCAGGTCCGACTGGCGCGGTGACGCCCGCGGCGCGATCCCGAAGCGTTCCGCGTCATAGCGGGGCATGGAGGTGTGCATCATCTCCACCGCGCAGCAGGCCAGGCCAAAGGTCATCCAGTGCAGCGACCCGGTGCGCGCCCAGTTGATGATGTCCTCGGTCGAGGTCAGCAGAAAGCCCTTGTCCGCCAGTTCCGCGTTCAGCGCCTGGGTGGCAACGTCCTTGTCGCCCCCGGCGGTGTTGGCTCCGGTCATCACTCCCATTCCAGGGCCCCCTTCTTCCATTCATAGGCAAAGCCCACGGTCAGTACGGCCAGGAAGGCCATCATGGACCAGAACCCGACCATCGAGATGTCCTTGAACGCCACCGCCCAGGGGAACAGGAACGCGATTTCCAGGTCAAAGATGATAAACAGGATCGACACCAGGTAGAACCGCACATCGAACTTCATCCGCGCATCGTCAAAGGCGTTGAAGCCGCATTCATAGGCGGACACCTTCTCCGGGTCGGGGTTGCGCACCGCGATGACCACTGCCGACAGCATCAGCACCAGTCCAAGGCCGACGGCAACCGCCAGAAACACGAGGATGGGAAGGTATTCCCGCAACAACTCTTCCACGACGAGGCTCCTTTTCTCAGGGCGTGTGGGGCGGCAGCGCAGGCCGCCGCGCGTCGCGTAGACTGTTAGTCCCGTGCCCGAGGTTGGTCAACACGGCTGGGCAGACATTCAATTTCTTGAAAATCTCTTATTTTCAGGCGCATACCGCCCAAATGGCCGCGAAACCGTGCCAGATGCGGCATAAAGTCGGTGGACTATTGCATACAGACCGCCCCGACTCTGCCAAGGGATGCGACGAGGTGCCACGCACGACACACCCCGAACCGGCCCCACGCCCACCCGCACCGGGTCAGCCTGCCCAGGGCGGGCTGCGCTTTTCCAGAAAGGCCGCGATGCCCTGCTGCGCCTCGGCGGTTTCCCAGCGGTCGGCCAGCGCGTCGATGGCCATGTCCACCTGCCGCGCCGAAACGCCGGGCGTCAACTGCCGCAACAGCCGCTTGGCATCGCGCACGGCGCCGGGCGCGCAGGTCAGGTAGGGGGTGATTTCCGTCTCAAGCGCCGCGTCCAGGTCCTCGGGGTCCACAGCGCGGGTCAGGATGCCCAGGCGCACGGCCTCCTCCACCTCGAACAGGCGCGCGTTCATGAAGACTTCGGCCGCGCGCACCGCCCCCATGCGCGCCACGACATAAGGC
>CBFHYV010000021.1:0-19920 GCA_965660085.1 uncultured Paracoccaceae bacterium | reverse complement strand
TGTTCAGGAACGGCACCCAAGTCTCGTTCATGCGGGCCTCTCCCGCATGCCGAAAGCTTGGCTGACTGCGATGGCCATGCGGCCCGCCGCGCCATCAAGGGGAAGACGGAAGCAAGGGCATGTCCCATCCTCGCTTGCACGGATCAACCGATCCCTATGCGTCTTCCAGACCTGACCCGCGTGGATTGACGAGCTTCGCCAGGATGCTGTTCGTGGTTACCTGACCGATCGTTTTGCCCCTGTGTGTGACAGCCAAGGGAAGCGAGGATGCCTCCAGTGTCTGCATGACGTGCTTGATGTTCAGGTCCGACTCGACGCTCCCGCTTGTGTCCCCTTGCAGGGGTTCCATTGCGTCCAGCGCGCAGAGAACCGCGAGTGGGTTCATCTCGGCGACGAAATCGGCGACATACTCGGACGCTGGAGCCGAGAAGATCTCGCGCGGCGTGCCGCATTGCACGATGCGGCCACCTTCCATGATCGCGATGCGGTTGCCGATCTTGAACGCCTCATCAAGGTCGTGGCTGACGAAGATAATCGTGCGCTTGAGCCGCTCTTGAAGATCGAGCAATTCGTCCTGCAGCCTGTTCCGGATGAGCGGATCGAGCGCCGAGAACGGCTCATCCATCAGTAGGATGGGGGCATCCGTTGCAAATGCCCGCGCGAGGCCGACACGTTGCTGCATACCACCCGACAACTCGCCGACCTTGCGATCTGCCCAGTCGGAAAGACCAACGAGGGACAACTGTTCTTCGACTTTGGCGTGGCGCTGTGGTCGTGCCATTCCACCGAGTTCAAGCCCAAGGCCCACATTTTCGCGCACGGTGCGCCAGGGAAGAAGGCCGAATTGCTGGAAGACCATTGCCACGCGGGACGTCCGTATGCTGCGCAACTGAGGGCCGCTGGCCCGTGTCACCGACACCATTCCCGTTCCGGTACTCACCTGCACATCGCCTCGAAGCACGGGGTTCAGCCCGTTGACCGCGCGAAGCAGCGTCGATTTCCCCGAGCCGGAGAGACCCATCAGAACGACAATCTCTCCCTCCTCCACGGTAAGCGTACAATCATGGACGCCAAGGATCTGCCCTGTCGCCTCTTGTATCTCGCTTCGGCTTTGGCCTTCATCCATAAGCGGCAGCGCCACCTCCGGCCGGTTCCCAAAGACAATGGAGACTGAGTCGAACACGACGGCCGTCATGACCGGTCAACCTTGAGGATTCGATCGAGCATGATGGCGACGACCACGATGATGAAACCGCTTTCGAACCCGAGTGAAGTATTTACCTGGTTCAGCGCCCGAACGACCGGCACACCCAGACCGTCAGCGCCGACGAGCGCTGCAATGACAACCATCGACAATGACAGCATGATCGTCTGGTTGAGCCCGGCCATGATCTGAGGGAATGCATAGGGCAGTTCGACCTTGAGGAGGGTCTGTGTCGGTGTCGCCCCGAAGGCCTGTGCGGCCTCGATAAGCGGCTTGGGAGTGGACGTGACACCGAGATGCGTCAACCGGATCGGTGCGGGCAGAACGAAGATGACCGTCGCGATCAAGCCTGGCACCATGCCGATCCCGAAGAATACAATGGCCGGGATCAGATAGACGAATGTCGGCAGTGTCTGCATCAGGTCCAGCACGGGTCGCATGCCGCGATAGAGCCCAGGCCGGTGAGCGGCGGCGATCCCGATCGGCACGCCGATTCCCATGCAGACGACGCAAGCCGAAAGCACCAGAGTCAGACTCTCAGTGGTTTCTTCCCAGTAGCCTTGGTTGAGGATGAACAGGAACCCAAGCGCAATGAACACGCAGGTCTTCCACGAACGCTGCAGCAACCAGGTCAGCCCGACAAAGACCGCCGAAACGATAAGCGGATGCGGCGTCTGGAGGACCCAGAGCATCGCATCGATCAGGGCCTCCATGACGTCCGAGAGCCCGTCGAAAAACCATGCGCCATTGACCTGCAACCAGTCGAACAGGTCCGCCGCGGTGCGCCCGACCGGGATCTTGCGTTCAGTTAGCCATTCCATCGTGTCCCGGTCCCCCACCTAAACCTCGATTGCGTGTGCATCGGTGTGGCGGGGCGAGTATCGACATACACCCCGCCGCCGAGCGCCTAGAGCCCGAGGGCGCCTTTTACGGCAGCAAGCCCTTCGGCGCCGTCTTTGGTTGTGACGCCTGCCAGCCAGCCATCGAGCGTCGCGGGATTAGACGTCAGCCAAGCCTTGGCGGCATCGGCGGGGTCTTCGCCGTCATTCAGGATCGCGCCCATGATTTCGTTTTCCATGGCAAGCGTGAACGAGAGGTTGCCAAGGAATGTGCCCAGGTTTGGACAGCTGTCGGCGTATCCGGCCGACGTATTGGTGAAGACAGTTGCGCCGCCGAAGTTCGGACCGAACCAGTCATCTCCCCCTTCGAGATAGGTCAGATCGAAATTGGCATTCATTGGATGCGGCTCCCAGCCGAGGAACACGACAGGTTCGCCACGCCGGTCGGCACGCGCGACCTGTGCAAGCATCCCTTGCTCCGAGCTTTCGACAATTTCGAATCCGGACAGGCCGAACGCATCAGCCGCAATCATGTCCATGATCAGGCGGTTGCCATCGTTGCCCGGCTCGATCCCGTAGATCTTTCCTTCCAGAGCATCGGACTGTGCCGCGATATCGGCGAAACTGCGGATGCCTAGGTCAGCCGCAGTCTTGTTGACCGTCAGCGTGTATTTCGCGCCTTCGAGATTGGCCCGGACCGTATCGACTGTTCCGGCCTCACGATATGGTGCGATATCGGCTTCCATGGTCGGCATCCAGTTCCCCAGGAAGACGTCGATGTCTCCGCTGGCGAGGGACGTATAGGTCACGGGAACGGACAAGATCTTGATGTCCGTCTCATAGCCCAAGGCCTCGAGGACGACTGTGGTTGCGGCGGTCGTGGCGGTGATGTCGGTCCAGCCGACATCCGAGAAAGTGACCTTCTCGCAGTCGGCAAACGCGGCAGTGGCGGCCAGTCCAAGTGCCAGTCCAAGCGCAAGGCCGGAGGATGTGGATTTAAGCATAAGTCTCTCCCAGTGGTGTTCATTTTTTGGAGAACGATCGCATATCGCCCCCGTTGGCCCGCACCCAAACCGCAGATGAACAAGGAAAGCCCGAGCCTCGCGATAATCGTATCGGACGCTGCGCGCATGTAAAGAAGGCCATCGCGGGAAGGCGCATGTCGGGTGGATCGAAGAGGCGATGCCGCACTGACGCGAATGAAAGAGACACATGCACAAAAATCGCGGTTGCCGGTTGGGCTATCGCGCCGCGAAGGTGCTTGACGATCCTCTTGCCGAAATGCTCGATGCGCATGGTCCGGCTGCTGACCGCCTATCTGCGCGAGGCAACAGGCGAACTGCCGGTCTCGGCGCTGGATGCGATGTAGGCGGGCGTGGTCGCGCTGGCCATCGATGATGTGCGGCGCAGCGGCGGGATGGTGGATCTGACTGAAACATGGGCCCAGCTGGATGGCTATGGCCTGCGCCGGACGGGGGCTGCGCAATGACACGGCCGCACCAGAAACTGCAGGGGATCAGGACATGACAGTCAGCGCACTTTCCGCATGGGCCACGGCGCGGGAGATCGCCGCGCAGCCCGGGATCTGGCGCGACTGGGCCGCCGCGTTTGACGCCGCGGCGGTGCGTGACTGGGTTGAGGCGCAAGCCGCAGAGGAGTGGTGGTTTTCCGGTGCCGGCACCTCGGCCTTCATCGGGGATATCCTTGTGGCCGGGCTGGAAGGGCAGGGCGGGCGGCCGCTGCGCGCCGTGCCCTCCACCGATATCGTCAGCCGGCCGCAGGCGTATCTGGCGGGTCGTCGGCCGCTGATCGTCAATTTCGGCCGATCGGGTGACAGCGCCGAAACCCTTGGCGTGCTGGATGCCCTGTCGGCGCTGGCGCCGCAGGCCCCCTGCCTCAACATCACCTGCAACCCTGACGGTGCCCTGGCGACCCGGCCGCTGCCGGGGCCGTCGCATGTGCTGCGCCTGCCCGAAGCCTGCCATGACAGCGGCTTTGCCATGACGGCCAGCTTTTCCACCATGTTGCTCAGCGCGCTTGCAGTGTTTGACCCGGCCGGCAGCGCCCGCCGTTTGGCGGACATGGCCGATGACCTGGATGCGCTGCTGCCGGCCTATGCAGACCTTGCCGCGGCTGAACCCATCCCGGGCCGGGTTGTGTTCCTGGGCGCCGGTCCGCTGGGCGGTGCGGCCCGTGAGGCGGCGCTGAAAGTGCTGGAACTGACCGCGGGGCAGGTTGCCGTTCTGGCGGAAACCTCTCTGGGGTTTCGTCACGGGCCCAAAAGCTTCGTCACCGATGACACGATGATCGTTCTGTTCCGCTCGGCCGATCCGCACGCCGCGCGCTATGACGATGATCTGGCCGAGGAACTGCGGCGGCAATTCCCGCACAGCCGGCTTCTGATCCTTGGCGCGCCGGGAGAGATTGCCGTGTCGGCGCGTTTCGCCGATGTCTGGCGGGCGCCGCTCTTCGTGGCGCTGGCGCAGGTGCTGGCGGTGCACTGGGCTGCGGCCCTGGGCGTGAATGTTGACAATCCCTTTGCCGGGGCCGGCACTCTGACGCGCGTGGTGTCCGGGGTCCGCCTTTATGACGTGGCGCCATGAGCGTCGTCGGCATTGATATCGGCGGTACCAAGATCGAGGCGCAGGTCTTTGACCGTGACTGGACCCTGTTGCAGCGTCAGCGCGTGGCCACCCCGTCCGGGTATGACGGGCTGGTGCAAACCGTCGCCGCGGTGGCGGCATGGGCGCGGCAAGAGGCCGGCGCACAGGCCCCGGTGGGGGTCAGCCTGGCAGGTGTCACCGATCCGAAAACGGGGCGCGCGATCACCGCGAACCTGCCTGCCACGGGGCGTCCCTTGCAGGCGGACCTGTCCGCGCGGATCGGGGGGCGGGTCGCTTTCCTCAATGATTGTCATGCCCTGACCCTGTCAGAGGCCCGCCTTGGCGCGGGGCGCGGGTATGGGCGGGTGGTCGGGCTGATCCTTGGCACGGGCGTGGGCGGCGGGGTGGTGCTGGACGGGAAGGTGATGACCGGCCATGCCGGCCTGGCCGGAGAGTTCGGTCATCTGCCCATCTCGGCGCCGCTTGCGGCGGAACATGGGCTGCCCATGCTGCGCTGCAACTGTGGACGCATGGGCTGTTATGAAACGCTGCTGTCCGGGCCTGGCCTGACACGGCTGGCGCAGCGGAGTGTTGGCCGGGCCGTCCCGCCGGAAGAGATTGGCGCCCGCCGCGGCAGCGATGCCGGGCTGGCGAGGGTGTGGTCCACCTGGTGCGATCTGGCCGCGGATCTGATCTTTGCGCTGATCCCGACGATTGATCCGCAGGTCATCGTGCTGGCCGGGGGGCTGTCCCGGATCACGGGCGTTGCGGGCGATATCTCCTCGGTGCTGGCGCGTCAGCGCTTTCACGGATTGCCCCTGCCCGGGATCACCTACGCCGAAGGCGGGGATGCCACGGGGGCGCGGGGCGCCGCGCTGCATGCGCTGGAACACGGGGGGGCGGCATGACAGGGGGTCTGAGGGATGTGATCGCCCGCAACCGCGCCGGGCAGGCCGCGATGATCCCCGGCACCGGCAGCGCCGCTATCACGGCGATGCACGGGCGCTTGCCAAACAATGGCATTTTGCCCGGTCCAACCGCATCCGCTGTTGCTGGCCCTGAGCCGGGGCCGCGCGCCCAGCTGCTACTGGCCAGCATCCTGGACGCGCCGCGCGCATATTTCTTTGCCGAACAACCGCTAGAGGCCCAACATGTCGCCTGAAGCACCCCTCTGGATCGCCGCTTGGGGCGTGTTTGACGGTGCGCGCCTTTTGCCGGACCACGCCATCCGGCTGCAGGGCGGGCATGTGGCGGAGCTGGCCCCCGTGTCCAGCCTGCCGCCTGGGCAGGCCCTGACCCGCCTTGATGGCGTCATCGCGCCGGGGTTTGTTGATCTGCAGGTCAATGGCGGCGGCGGTGTCCTGCTGAACCAGACCCCCACGCGGGAAGGGATTGCCACGCTCCTTGCGGCGCATCGGCGGTTCGGCACCGTGGCTGTCCTGCCCACGGTGATTACCGACGCACCCGATGTGTTGGAGGCGGCGGCAGAGGCCGTATTGCAGGCGTGGGATCTGCCGGGCCTGTTGGGGCTGCATATCGAAGGCCCGCATATCAGCCTGGCCCGCCGCGGCACGCATAGCGGCGCGTATATCCGGCCCTTTGACAGCCGCACGCTGGATGTGGTGGCGCGGCTGCGCGCAGCGGATCTGGCCGTGATGGTGACGCTTGCGCCAGAGGCGGCCACGCCAGAGGATGTGGCCGCACTTGCACGGCTTGGCGCTGTCATCTCCATCGGGCACAGCGACGCCACGGCAGAGCAGGTGGGCGAACTGCTCGACGCCGGAGCGGGTTGTTTCACCCATCTTTTCAACGCCATGTCACAGATGACCGGGCGCGCGCCCGGCGTGGTTGGCGCCGCGCTGAATTCACAGGCGAAGATCGGAATCATCTGTGATGGCGTGCATGTCAGTGACGCGATGGTGGGGTTGGCCTGCCGCGCGTGCCCGGGGCAGGATCAGATGTTCCTTGTCTCTGACGCCATGCCCACGGTGGGCGGGCCGGACCGCTTCACGCTCTATGGCCAGACGATCACTGTGCAGGACGGGCGGCTGATCAATGCCGAAGGTTCGCTGGCCGGGGCGCATACGACCATGGCGGAAGGGGTGGCGCGGCTGGTCGGGCCGGTGGGCCTGCCGCTGGAACGCGCCCTGCGCATGGCCATCACCTTGCCCGCCGCCACGATCGGGGCCGCCCCTGCCGCGGGGCTGCTGGCGCGCCCGGTCCGGGACATCGTGTGTTTGTCCCGCCATGGTGTGTATCGCGGGCCCCTCAGCGCGGACATCTCCGGCCTCGGGCCAGAGGGCGCACTTGGGCACCTGTGATGCGGCTCTTGCTCGTGCGGCATGGGCTGACCGAGTGGAACGCCGCGTGCCGTGGTTCGCACAGCCCCGCTGGGGTCATTCCACGGGAAAGCGCGCGCGCGTCCGGTTTGCAAATGCCACGAGCGACAGCATCACAGGCACCTCCACTAGCACGCCGACAACCGTGGCCAGCGCCGCACCGGAGTTCAGCCCGAACAGGCTGATCGCCACGGCGACAGCCAGTTCAAAGAAATTGGACGTGCCGATCATCGCGCAAGGTGCGGCGATCTTGTGCGGCACGCGTAGCCACCAGGCCGCGCCATAGGCTAGGGCGAAGATGCCATAGCTCTGGATCAGGATCGGCACTGCGATCAGCCCGATGACCAGCGGCCGGTCCAGGATGACGCTGCCTTGCAGCCCAAACAGGATAGCCACCGTGGCAATCAGCCCGATGATAGAGGCCGGCTTGACCCGCGCAGTGAAGGCATCGATCCGCGCGGCACTGCCCAGGGCCCGCCGCGTCAGAAGGCCCGCGACCAGCGGCAGAACCACATACAGGACCGTGGCCAGAACCAACGTCTGCCACGGCACCTGGATTTCCGTCACGCCAAGAAGAAAGGCCACGATGGGCGCGAAGGCGACCACCATGATGATGTCATTCACCGAGACCTGCACGAGCGTGTAGGTCTCATCGCCCCGCGTCAGCTGTGACCAGACAAAAACCATGGCCGTGCAGGGCGCCGCGCCCAGAAGGATCAGCCCCGCGATATATTCCGCCGCATCCGCCGGCGCGATGAAGGGCGCGAAGATGACCTCAAAGAACAGCACCGCAAGGCCCGCCATAGTGAAGGGCTTGATCAGCCAGTTCACCGCCAGCGTGACCAGCAGGCCCTTGGGCTGCCGCGCCACGCCGGACACGGCGCCAAAATCGACGCCGACCATCATGGGGTAGACCATGGCCCAGATCAGCACGGCGACAACCAGGTTGATCTGCGCAACTTCCGCCGCCGCGATGCCCTGGACAAGGCCGGGCGCGATCTGCCCGATGGCAATGCCCGCCACCATGGCCAATGCCACCCAAAGGCTGAGCCAGCGTTCAAACCGGCCCATTGCGGACGGT
This sequence comes from uncultured Paracoccaceae bacterium, assembly GCA_965660085.1. Lineage (GTDB taxonomy): Bacteria > Pseudomonadota > Alphaproteobacteria > Rhodobacterales > Rhodobacteraceae > CBFHYV01. The sequence continues at coordinate 11,854 of CBFHYV010000021.1, read as the reverse complement.
GCTGTAATGTCTGTATCGGCCAAGGCGGGCTCCTGCACGGCGTGTTGGTGTCACTCTGCGCTGAGGCTGTGACAGTTCTGTTTCGCAGGCTGCCGCGCGGGCGGTGGGTGGCGCATTTCCCCCAGGGACGCGCCGGCAAGGACGCGCGCAGCCCCTTGCCGCAGTGCTAAACTGCGCGTCCCCGAAGGACAAGCGGGCCGTGGCGCGCCGTTCAGGGCGTGAGTTCGGGCTTTCTGGCGATGCCCATGTAGATGACGGATTTCAGCGGCAGCGGCCCGAAGACAAAATCCCCCCGCCGATTGACACCGCGCGGGCCCAGCCCCGTCTGCGGCCCCGCAACCAGTCCGGCCTTGGTCAGCGTGGTGGTCAATTCCTGCGGCTTGATGAACATGTCCGGGTCATGCGTGTTCTTTGGCAACAGCCGCAGGATGTCTTCGGCCACCGTGATGGTCGCCATCCGGGCAATGGGGTTGCGGTTGATCGTGTCATACAGGAACAGGCCACCGGGCCGCAGAACCCGGCAGACTTCTGCCGTGACCTGGGCCAGATCGCTGACATGTTCCAGCACATCCACGCAGACAACCGCATCAAACGCGGCATCGGGGTAGGGCAAGGCCTCACCCACGCCCACATCGTATCGGATGTCCTGGCCGATATCGCAGGCGCGGCGCTTGGCGGCCTGGATCGCGTCCGCGGCGGGGTCAATGCCCGTGACGCGCGCGCCCTTTTCGGTCAGCGCCTCGGCCATGAAACCACCGGCGCAGCCGAGGTCCAGAACCCGTTTGCCCGCCCAGTCGATATGGCGGTCAAACCATTTCAGGCGGCCGGGCACCAGGTTTTTCAGGGTGCGGACCCAGGCCACCTCATCGGACCACCATTGATCGGCAACACTGTCATAGATGCTGAGGTCATTTCGGGGGATGTTGGTCATGGGGGATCGGTCCTCTCAGATTGGGCACCGCATAGGGCACGCGCCGCCGATAGGCGTGAAACCGGGCGCCATAGCGTTTGGCAAAGCGCGCTTCCTTCAGCCTCGGCGCGGCCAGGCAATAGGCGGACAGGCTCACCGCAAGGGCCAGTTGATCAGGTGTCCAGACGGGCACTGTCCAAAGCGTCAGGGCGAAGGACACGTAAATGGGCTGCCGGATGATCCGGAACAGCCCCGTGGTTGGCATGTCCGGGAACACGGGCGCCTTGTCCTGCGCCAGGGACATCCAGCCAAGCGCGCCTGATTGCACCTCTGCGCCGGCGTCGTAGCTGGCCTTGATCAACAGCAGCCAGGACATGGCGTAGAGGCTGCACAAGGCATAGAGGGCAAGGCCCTCTGCCCGCCACCAGATGATCCCGCTTGGCGTCCACAAGGCAAAGAGCATCAGCAGCTGGAGCGAGGCGACCAGGGCGTAGGTCGTGGTGCGCAGCGTTCCGGCGTAGTCCGCCGGTGCGAGCCAGTTCAGCAATCGGCCGCCCCGCGCCGACAGCAGCACGGAATGCATGATCGGGAACTGTGCAACCAGCATCGCATTCGCCACAAGAGACCACGGCGCCGGCACGCGCCCGAAGCTTTCGCTCATGCCAAAGAACATGGCCAGGATCATGGCCCCAACGGCGAGCGCGAACAGGATGTGGCAGGCCATCCCATAGGCAAAGGCCACCGCGATCCGCCTGCGGCCCGGTGGCATGTCCAGAAGCCCCAGGACCAGCGACAGGAGCCGTGAGAATGCTGTGCTGCGTTCAGTTTCCATTGGGGGCAGGTAGCACTGAAATCCACGGGTCTACCCCGGCGAGGGGGGATTTTCCGCGTGGCGGTCGGAATGCGCTCTGCTCGGCCTGTCAGCCGCGCATCCCCGCGCGCAGCCTTGCCAGGTCCTCTGGCCCCAGGGCCAGGCGCATGCCGAGCATGCCGCTCTCCCGCAGGACCGGCCGCTTGCTGAGGCAAATTTCCACCGCCTCGATCGCTGCATGGGCGGCGCAGGCCTCGACGATCCGCGTCATCAGGCGCTCTTGCGTGTGATAATGCCCGTCACGCGCCAGGCCGTCGATCTGGGCGATCAGCGGATCATAGTCAAAGACCCGGTCCATCCCGTCGCTGTCGATCAGGACCAGCTTTGGATCGATGGCAAGCGTCAGATCCAGAAGGTGGACATCGGGAACCACATCGCCGGGCCCGTATGTCCCCAGGGAGGGCCGAAGCTCCAGGGCCTTGAGTTCGATTGTGCTGTTCATGCTCTATTCCGCCCAGAGGTCCATGTCATCCACGTCAAGGCCATTGTGCCGGGACAGCCGCGCGATCTCGTCCGTCATGCGTTTGGTATAGCGGCGCTGACGGCGCCGCGCCTTGGCCGCCGTTGCGCGCCAGCCCTCGCGCTTGTCCTTGACCACGTCATCCAGGTCATCGGCGGTTTCCACCTGCTTTGCGTCCTCCAGAGAGGTTCGTTTGGGCATGCCGCTTGACCTGCTCCCCATGGAGTCCGCGTTTCTTAGTTCGCTCTGTTCAGGGTTTGGTCCTCTACTGACCGTTGGTGATACTCCCACGGGGTGAGCCCGTCGAGGCTCGTGTGGGGGCGGTGGTGATTGTAGTCGTTGCGCCATTCGGCGATCAGCTCCCGAGCATGGCGCAGGTTGGCGAACAAGTGCTCGTTGAGGCACTCATCGCGCAGGCGGCCATTGAAGCTCTCGACGAAGCCGTTCTGCATGGGCTTTCCTGGCGCGATGTAATGCCACTCGACCTTGCGGTCCTCCTGCCATTTCAGAATGGAATTCGAGGTCAGCTCCGTCCCATTATCGCTGACCACCATGCAGGGATAGCCACGCCTTCGTGCGATATTATCGAGCTCACGGGCAACCCGCTGGCCTGACAGCGAGGTGTCCACGACCGCGGCCAGGCATTCCCGGCTGAAGTCGTCGATGACGCACAGCACCCGGAATCGGCGCCCGTCTGAGAGGCAGTCAGAAACGAAGTCCAGCGACCATCTTTGGTTGGGCCCTTGCGAAAGCTTCAACGCTGGGTTCCGCGACGAGCTGTTGATTGGTGAAATCTTCTACAGCTTGCGGTCGCTGTATTGCTGCTCTGACAGTGTGTGGTCGTGGCGCTGCCGTGACGTTCTTGTACCGCAGTGCTTCCTTCCATTCCAACGAAAGGAGCACACCATCAAACCGTGGGATCAAACACCTAGGGCCGATCGGTGATGTAGTGCACTACGCGGAACATGTCGGGTGAAATGATGGCAGTTCTCGAAGTCGCAGTTTCTGATTTCCCCTATGCTAGCCACCCTTTTGAGCGGGTCGAGTTTCCCTGCGCATCAGTGATACGCTCGCCGCTCAGCTTGGGTCTGCTGTGCTGTTGCCCAGAACGCGCCTGGAATGGACTGGTGGTTGCACATTCAAGCAGATCCACAAAAAAAAGTAACCGCCGAGCTTGCGGCCCGGCGGCGATGTCTCTGTCACAGGTATTCAGGCTCAGCTCGCCTTGCGCTCTTCAAAGCTGAGCGCGATGAAGCTGGGCAGGTGATCGCCCATGCCCACCACAACCTGATCCCGCCCGCCATCGCGGTTGCGGCCGCTACGGCGTTGGCCATCGCGGCGCTCCGGCTTGGGCTGTTGCACCTTGGGCGTCTGTGCTTTGGCCGGGGGAGTCTCGGCCGTCTCGCGCTTGCGGGGGGGCGTTGCTTCGGCGGCCGGTTCGGTCTTGGCCTGTGGCTCGGGGGCTGGATCGACCGCTTTTGCGGGCTTGCCCGGCAGGTCGATCAGCTCGATCTTGCCCTGGATCAGGGCCTCAACCGCGTCAAAGTATTTCTCATCGCGGGGCGAGCAGATGGTGACGGCCTTGCCGGACCGGCCCGCGCGGCCGGTGCGGCCGATGCGGTGCACGTAGTCTTCGGCATGGCTGGGCACGTCGAAGTTGAACACATGGCTGACGCTGGGAATGTCCAGCCCCCGCGCGGCCACGTCAGAGGCCACCAGCAGGCGCAGGCTGCCATCGCGGAACCCGTCCAGGGTGCGCGTGCGCTGTGCCTGATCCAGGTCGCCGTGGATCGGCGCGGCGTCATAGCCGTATTTCTTCAGCGATTTGGCACAAGCGTCCACATCGGTCTTGCGGTTGCAGAAGATGATGGCGTTGGTGCAGGCGTCGCCTTCGGCGTCGATCAGGTCACGCAGGGCGCGGCGTTTTTCGCTGCCTTCGCGGTCCTTGCGTGAGGGTTTGAAGCGCACCGCGATCTGCGTGATCGTTTCCGAGGCCGTGGCCTGGCGCGCAACCTCCACCCGTTCGGGGGCGGAGAGGAAGGTGTTGGTGATGCGCTCGATCTCCGGCGCCATGGTGGCGGAGAAGAACAGCGTTTGCCGGGTGAAGGGCGTCAGCGAGAAGATGCGCTCGATATCGGGGATGAACCCCATGTCCAGCATCCGGTCAGCCTCATCCACCACCATGATCTGCACGCCGGTCAGCAACAGCTTGCCGCGTTCAAAATGGTCCAGCAGGCGGCCCGGCGTTGCAATCAGCACGTCCACGCCCTTGTCGATCAGCTGGTCCTGCTCCTTGAAGCTGACGCCGCCGATCAGCAGCGCCTTGGTCAGCTTGACATGTTTGGCGTAGGTGTCGAAGTTTTCCGCCACCTGGGCGGCCAGTTCACGGGTGGGGCACAGCACAAGGCTGCGCGGCATCCGGGCGCGGGCCCGGCCGCGGGCCAGCAGGGTGATCATTGGCAGGGTAAAGCTGGCCGTCTTGCCAGTGCCCGTTTGCGCGATGCCCAGCACATCCTTGCCTTCCAGCGCGGCGGGGATGGCCCCGGCCTGGATGGGGGTGGGGGTGGTATAGCCGGCGTCTTCGACGGCGCGAAGAACCTTCGGGTTGAGGTTCAGCTCAGAAAATTGGGTCATATGTATCCGTTTTTCGCGGACACGTGACTGGCCCGCACATCTTCGTTCGGTCAGGCCAGAGACGGCCCCGAGGGCCGCGTGGCCCGCCGGTCTTGCGTGCGTGACATAACGAAAAAGGCGCCTTTCGTCAATGCGCTGATCTGCGCGGTGGGTAAGGCTTGCGCGGACCGTGGCCTTGGGGCACAAGGTTTGTCAAAGAACGGAAAATGACCACAAGGGGACATTCCATGACCACCGCAACCTCCCGCCCTGTCCTGGCCGATATGCTGGGCGCGTCCGAAGGCACCGCGCTGCGCCTGAAACAGGCCGTGCTGGTGATCGTCGGCATCCTGGTGCTGGCCGCCGCCGCAAAGATCAAGCTGCCGATGTGGCCTGTTCCCATGACCATGGGCACCTTTGCCGTGCTGACAATCGGCGCCGCTTATGGGGCGCGGCTGGGGTTTGTCACCATCCTAGGTTATATGCTGGTGGGTGCGCTTGGCTTTGACGTATTCGCAGGCTCTGCCGCGGGCGCGACTGGCCTGACCTATATGATGGGCGGCACGGGTGGCTACCTGGTGGGCTATGTGCTGGCGACTGTCGCCCTGGGCATGCTGGCCCGCGCAGGCTGGGACCGCAGCGTGGCGCGCATGGGGGCTGCCATGCTGCTGGGCAACGCGCTGATCTATGTGCCGGGCCTGCTGTGGCTGGGCACGCTGTATGGCTGGGACAAGCCGATCCTGCAGTGGGGTCTGACACCTTTCCTGCTGGGCGATGCGGTGAAGCTGGCCCTGGCGGCGATGATCCTGCCCGCGCTGTGGAAGGTGCTGAACGGCCTGCGCGGCTGATCCCACACTACATTCGGGACAAGAAACGGGCGCAGCGGCAAGGCTGCGCCCGTTTTGCGTTTTCGCCCGGCGTCACGCGCCCATCAGCGCCGGATCAAACGGGTAGCGGGTGAGGTTTTCAAAGCCGGTCTCAGTGATCAGCACCTGATCCTCCAGCTTGATCGAGAAATCGCCGCCCTCGGGCGACACCAGCGCCTCCACACACAGGACCATCCCCGGTTCCAGCACATAGTCGAAGGCCCCCGCCACGGCGTGATCCGGGTAGGCGACCAGCGGCCATTCATCACACAGGCCCACGCCATGCATCAGGCAGCCGTATTTCTGCGCCTGATACTGCGGCGCAAGCACATGGGTATTGGCACTGAGTTCCGGGATCGACACGCCAGGTTTCAGCATCTGCATATTGGTCATGATATGGTCATGCGCGTGGCGCATCGCATCCACCATATCCGGGCGCGGGGCACGGTCCCCCACCCACCAGGTGCGAGAGATATCCACGCAAATGCCGTAGCTGCCGATCAGATCGGTGTCGAAGGCGACGATTTCATTGTTCTGCACGATGCGCGGCCCGCATTCCTGAAACCACGGGTTCGTGCGTGGGCCAGAGGCCAGCAGGCGGGTTTCAATCCATTCGCCCCCACGGCGGATGTTTTCGGCATGCAGAACCGCCCAGATGTCATCCTCTGATGTCTGGCCCAGCGGCACTTGCGCGCGGGCAAACTGCTCCATCTTGGCTACGGCGGTTTCGCAGGCGTGGCTGGCGCAGCGCATGGCCAGGATCTCATCCGGTCCCTTGACGGATCTGGCCTTTTCGGTCAGCTCCTCGCCCTCCATCACGGTCAGGCCCTGCGCCTCCAACGCGCGGAGGCCATGCAGCATGGGCTTGTCCACTGCCAGCCGCCTCTCACCCGGCGCATGGTCGCGCAGCAGCGCGTCAACCTCTCGGCTGAAGGCATCGGCCGCGACATCCACCTTGTCGCCCCGGTCAAAATAGAACAGATCCGCGCCGGACCGGGCCTCGCGCACCAGCGGGTTGAAAGAGGACAGGAACGGCGCGTTCTTGTAATCCCAGATCACCATATAGCCATCGGCACAGACCAGCACCGCACGGAACGGGTTATGCGTGTTCCACAGCTGCATATTGGTGCTGTCCGTGGCATAGCGGATGTTCATCGGGTCAAACATCAGCACACCGGCATAGCCGCGCGCCACAACCGCATCCACCAGTCGCCGCCAGCGATAGTGCCGCACGGCCTGCAGATCCGGCAGGATCAGCCCCGCGGCGGCCCATTCCTCAAACGCCAGCAGTGTTGGGCCGATCTCGATCCTGTTGGCATCATTGGGCGTGTTGTCAGGCAGCATGTCGCCCTTGGTGGGGTCGATCTTGCGGGTATCTCTGAAATGTGTGTTCATGGCCGGGCCTCCCAATGTCAGCCTCCGCCGGACGCCGCGCCGTGGCGCATCCGGGGGCGACATCCGGTCATGTCGTTTTCAGGCCGATGTGGGCGAAAGGGGTGCCATGATCCTGAACCGAACCTTGCCATTTGATCCGTCGCAGCTGCGGGCGTTGCCGGGGATCCTGCCGCTGGGGGATGCGCCCTGGTTGCTGCGCACCGAGGTGCATGCGGCGCAAATGGCCCTGCGCGATGCGCTGCTGCGGGACCGGCCCGGGGATGTCTGCGCCGCGCTGCCCGGCACACAGGACGCCGTGCAAGAAATGCTGGAGCTCGCGCTGGCCCATGCGCCAGAGGGCTATCACCTCTCGCCCCGCACGGTGGAGCGGCCCGATGGGCAGATCATCGACCGGGCCTTGCCGCCGCTTGTGCAACTGACGCGCCTGTTCCAGGAAGATTTCTGCCTGATGATGAAGGCGCCCGGCGCGGGTGAACATCACCTTGCCGCGGCCACGCTGTGTTTCCCCTCAGGCTGGACGCTGGCGCAAAAGATCGGCCGCCCGCTGCATCGGATCCATCGCCCCGTGGCTGTCTATGATGACAATATCGCCCGCCGGGTGCAGCGATTGTTCGATGGCGTTCAGCCCGGCCGCCCGCTGTGGCGCTTCAACTTGGCCAGGCATGCGGACCCGGCGCTGTATCAACCGCGGGCCGAGGACATGCCGCACCCGGCGGCAGAGGCCGCGGCGCCCCGGTTCTTGCGGCTGGAACGGCAGGTGATCCTGCGGTTGCCCCGCAGCGGGGCGGTGGTGTTTTCCATCCACAGCTTCGTTCTGCCTGACACTGCCGCGCATCAGGCCTGAGCGGCCGTTCAGGGCACGCCGGATCCAAAGGATGCCGCCGCAAAGTAAAACGCCCGGCCAGGGGCCGGGCGTTTGGCAGCAGTCAATGTGCTTGCACTCAGTTCTGCGGGGTGGCCGCCGGGTTTGTCATCACGCTCATGCTCGGGCGGTTGACCACGTCGGCGTCATTGCCCTTGATCGACGGGGCCAGGGCGACGCCCGCGGCCATGGCCAGCACGATGGCCACTGCACCGCTGATCGCGCGGATCGGCATGCCGCTGGACTTTTCCTCTTCCTTCGCCTGAGGCTTCTGCCCCTGCTGCTTCAGCAGGTTGGAGGCCACGTCCACCGTGTGATGGGCGGGGATGTTTGCATCCAGCGTGGATTTCGCCCCACCCATGGGGGAGGCGGGCTGTTCGCCGGTGGCGCTGCGCTGCGGGGCGGACAGCATAGGACCAGCCTGCGGCCGCTTGGCGGAATTCGCCCAGCCTGCGCCCTGCAGCGGACGCTGATGCGGCGCGGGTGCCGGCGCATCTGCCGTTTGCGGCGCCGCGGTCAGCTGAACCACCTTGTGCTCGGCGGCGCGCGCGGCCTCTGCAGCCTTCTGCTCTGCCTCGCGCGCGGCTTCGGCGGCCTGTTCGGCGGCTTTGGTCAGTTCAGCCTGGTTCGCGGGCATCTCCGGTGCGGTTTCCTGCGCCGTGAACTGCGGCTGCACCAATGCCCGTGTGGCAGGCTGCGCCTTTGCCACCGCGGCGGCAAAACTGCGCTGGGGGGCCACAGGCTGCGGCTGTTCCACAGGCGCGGGCTGCGCGGCAACCTCAGGCTGCGGTTGATACTGCGGCTCAACATGCGGCTGGGCGGCAACGGCGAATTGCTGCGGCATCTGCATCATCGCGGGCTGGGCCGCGGCATAGGAGGCCTGCGCTGCAAACTGGGGCTGATAGGCCACAGCTGCGGGGGCCGGCTGCGGGGCAGGGGCCTGCGCGGGTGCCTGGGCCGGAGCCTGCGGTGCGAAATGCGGCTGCGCTGCATGATGGGTCTGCGGCATCGGCGTCATTGCCGGGGCCGGGCTGTGCTGCGCGGGGGTGAAGGTGACTGGCGCGTTCACCACAGGGGCCGGTGCCGTCGGTGCGGCATGCGGCAGCGCCGTGGAGGTCAGCGGATGCGTCGCCTGGGGGTGGCCCTGCAGCAGGGAATACAGGTCCGGGCGGCTGCGGGTCACCACGATGCGGCCATGCGGGTCCTGCATGTCCGGCACTTCATGACGCAGATACAGCGTCGGGAAGCCCGGCGTCTCAAGCGAACTTCCGTGGTCCAGGTTCCGCTTGCCGGCGATCTTCTGCGCGGTCAGCCACATGGCGAAGCCCATGCTTTCGGCAAAGGGCAGAACGCTGGGTTCCATCACCACAGTGCGGCCCACAAACTGGTCAGAGCCTTCCAGGCGCACGCCGATCTGTTCCGCGCCTTCGGCATTGGGCGTGCCCGTCACCGGGACGGGTCGTACCACCAGCGGAAGGGGAAAGGACATGTCACGCGCTTCCTGCACTTCTTCCGGGGAGAAGAGCATATCGGACTGTTCCCAATGCACCAGTTCCGGCACGTCATGATGCATCAGCTGCTGCACGATGCCGTTGAGCACATGCAGCTTGCGGTCCAGCGGGAAGCTGGGCACCGACTGATGCTTGCCCATGCGGCTCATCCATTCGCGGATCTCTTCGGACACATGCATCGGGCCGTCACCGACGGTGATGCGCACATGCATGCGATGCGCCGCGATGGCGTCCTTGTAGTCGAAATCCTTGACCGCCAGGGTCGGTGCCGACAGGGCCGCCTGCAGCGCCTCATCCGGCACGCGATCCTTCACGAAAGAGAGGATGGCGTGGAATTTGGGATTGGAAAACAACACATGCGCCTCGCCCCCCGAAGGACTGAGCTTCAGCTCAAGATCTTCGGAAGCAAGCCATGCGTTCAACGAGGCAAGGAGAGAACCATAGTCTACCGAACGCAGAGAGCGATAGAGAAGCGTAGCCTTGACGTCCATTGCCTAGATCCTTCGGTGCTGTGACATCTTCTGAGTTAGATGGTGAATCGGGCGAAAACTTGTCTAATTTGCACGAACATGATGATATTTAAGAGGAACTGCCCGATAGTCTGGTAATCCATACCGACTTCGGGACCAGTCACACCGGCGTATCCCGTGCCGCTGGGATTGGTCGGGGCCATAAAAATAAGCCCGCAGCGACAACAGTCCGCGATCCAGCCAGATCTCACTCATAACTCAACACAACAAGTACAAAACAGGTTCAGCATACGTCCAATCGGGGCTTTTCACAACCTTTGCAGCAGGCGCGGCCCCTTCAGATGTGACAAGATCTATCTGAGGGCGGTTTATGCCATGCTTTGGACAGAATTTTACCAACAATTTGCTCCAATCCGCGCCGGTTGCGGTGTTTTCGAGCCGAGTTATTGATCCAACGCATGGCGTGGCGGTGCAGTTCCCTAAAGTTCGGGCTGTTTGTCCGGTGTTTTCGGGCGGCCGGGCCTGGGTGATTCTCTCGATGCGGGGCAGGGGCCCATGAAAAAGGGCGCCCCGCGGGGCGCCCTTCAAGCCTTTGTGCCGATCCCTGGATCAGCAGCTGTAATACATGCCGAATTCGACAGGGTGCGGCGTGTGCTCGAACAGTTCGATCTCTTCCATCTTCAGCTCGATATAGCCTTCGATCTGGTCCTTGGTGAACACGTCACCGGCCAGCAGGAAGTCATGATCGGCCTTCAGGCAATCGATCGCCTCGCGCAGGGACCCGCAGACCGTGGGGATGCCGGCCAGTTCTTCGGCGGGCAGGTCATACAGGTTCTTGTCCATCGCCTCGCCGGGGTGGATCTTGTTCTTGATCCCGTCCAGGCCCGCCATCAGCAGGGCTGCGAAGCACAGATAGGGGTTGGCGGACGGGTCGGGGAAGCGGGCCTCGACGCGCTTGGCCTTCGGGCTTTCGGTCCACGGAATACGCACGCAGCCGGAGCGGTTGCGGGCGGAATAGGCGCGCAGAACCGGGGCTTCAAAGCCGGGGATAAGGCGCTTGTAAGAGTTCGTGGACGGGTTGGTGAAGGCGTTCAGCGTCTTGGCGTGCTTCAGGATGCCGCCGATGAAGAACAGCGCCTCTTCGGAAAGGTCGGCATACTGGTCGCCGGCAAACAGCGGCTTGCCGTCTTTCCAGATGGACATGTTGCAGTGCATGCCGGTGCCGTTGTCGCCATAGATCGGCTTCGGCATGAAGGTCGCCGACTTGCCATAGGCCGCGGCCACGTTGTGGATGACATACTTGTATTTCTGCAGCTCGTCGGCCTGCTTGGTCAGGCTGCCGAAGATCAGGCCCAGCTCGTGCTGGCAGGACGCCACTTCGTGGTGGTGCTTGTCCACCTTCATGCCGATGCGCTTCATGGTGGACAGCATCTCGCCGCGGATGTCCTGACCATCATCGACGGGGTTCACGGGGAAATAGCCGCCCTTGATGCCGGGGCGGTGGCCCATGTTGCCCATCTCATATTCAGTGTCCGTGTTCCAGGAGGCGTCCAGCGCATCAACCTCATAGGACACCTTGTTCATGGTGTTGGAGTAGCGGACATTGTCAAACAGGAAGAATTCCGCCTCGGGGCCCCAGTAGGATACATCGCCGATGCCGGAGGACTTCAGATAGGCCTCGGCCTTCTGCGCGGTGCCGCGCGGGTCACGCTCATAGGGCTCGCCCGTGTCAGGCTCCACGACGGAGCAGTGCAGGCACAGCGTCTTTTCGGCGTAGAACGGGTCGATATAGGCGCTCTCGGTGTCGGGCATCAGCTTCATGTCGGAGGCTTCGATGGACTTCCACCCTGCGATGGAGGAGCCGTCGAACATGAAACCTTCGTCGAGGAAATCTTC